>NZ_JBWKVA010000011.1:0-209586 GCF_059421425.1 Pseudomonas sp. GW821-FHT02H09 | reverse complement strand
GGCCAGCCCAGGTCGCGCGAGGCCAGCGCGATCTCGGCCTCGGCGACGACACACCGCGCCCGCGCCAGCGCCTCTTTCGGGCCGAAGGCACGCGCCGCACTTCGCACCAGCGCCTTGGCTCGAACCAGATCGCCGAGCTGCGCCATCGCGATACCTCGCAACGCGAGCGCCGGCGCATCGTCGCGCAAGGCGACCCGGTTCAGTGCACCAAGGGGATCACCCGCCGCCAGCGCACGCGCCGCGGCCGTGATCAGCGAGTCCATATCAATCGCGCCACACTTGTCACTCCCACCGTCCGATGCCCGCTGTTTAGTCTATCTCACGACCACCCACCAACACGTCGTATCGAGAATTGAACGAACGACAAAGGGAGCTAAGAATGATGACCAGACACATGACCGGGACACGTGAACAATGGCTGGCAGCGCGACTCGAGCTGCTCCAGGCGGAGAAGGCGCTGACGCGTCGCAGCGACGAACTGGCGCGGCAACGTCAAGCGCTGCCGTGGGTTCGGGTCGACAAGGCGTACCGATTCGACACCGATGAAGGCAGTGCCTCGCTGGCCGACCTCTTCAGAGGGCGCTCGCAGCTTCTCATCTACCACTTCATGTTCGGGCCCGACTACAAGGCCGGCTGCCCGTCCTGCTCGGCGATCGCGGACGGGTTCGACGGCTTCGTCGTCCACCTGGCGAACCACGACGTCACACTGGCGGCGGTATCGCGGGCGCCGCTCGCAAAGTTGCAGGCGTACAAGCGGCGGATGGGCTGGACCTTTCCCTGGGCGTCCGCGCCCGACAGCGACTTCACCTTTGACTTCAACGTCTCGTTCAGCGAGGCGCAACAGCGCGAAGGGCTCATCGAATACAACTACCAGCGCGGCGGCCACGCCATGGACGCCACACAAGTCCCGGAACCCGTCGCCCGGTTCGCCGCCACCTGCGGAACCGATGCCTCCACCTACTCGCGCGACAGACCGGGCATGAGCGCGTTTGTGCTCGAGGACGGCGTGGTTTACCACACCTATTCAACCTATGCGCGTGGACTGGATGGCCTGTGGGGCATGTACCAGTGGCTCGACCGTGCACCCAAGGGGCGCAATGAGACGGGGCCTTGGTGGCTCAGGCATGACGAGTACGACAATGGCTGATCTGAAGTTATCCGTACTTCACCCACGCCACTGGCCACGTCATTGTCCGTCAGCCCACCCCGGATGCCGTCCAAACGCCTCGAACAGTTCAAAAATGGTCGCCTTGACCTTTTGCACTGCATTGCTCTGCACGGCCGTGTCAGGCCAGCACAGAGATAGATCACGAGTGAACAGCCTGTGATCGATCCTGGCCAGCTTGAGCTTATGCTGATCAAGTTCAACATGGGCGGCCGCCCAAGGCAGGATCGTGACACCCAGCTTTGCCAGAACGGCTGCGAACAACAAGTCCGTGGAGTTGGCTTCGAACTCAACCTCACAGTGCAGACCAGCCTGCTGCAGTGCCGATTCGACTCGACTGCGAATCGTGTTCGGTGCACAGGGCAGAACCAGCGGCATCTTCGCCAAGGCATCGATCGTCACAGGCTCGTCCGGTATCGAAAACTCCGGCCACGCAACCAGATACAGCGTTTCGGTCAGCAGCCGCCGCGAGGCCACACCACGGGTCTGGACCGCATCGACAATCACCGCGAGAGCAACCCGCCCAACCGTGATCAGGCCTCCCAGGTCAGCGCTCGGTGCATCGATCAATTCCAGCTTGATACCCGGATAGCGACTGCGGATCGTGCGAGCCAGCGGAATCGCCAACATCCGGGCCGTACTCGACGGCATGCCGACCGACACCTTTCCTTGCGGAAATTCGGCGTCCTGACGGAGCAGTTCACGGGTGCCGTCGGCCTGGCGCAGCAGCTCGATGGCGTGCCGGTACAGCGTCTGGCCAGCCGCAGTGGGCACCACGCCCTGCACGCTGCGCTCGAGCAATTGCATGTCCATATCCCGTTCCAGATTGCGCATCTGCTGGCTGATCGCGGGCTGCGCGATATGCAGCGCTTCACTGGCGCGGGTGATATTGCCGCACTCAACCACCTTGACGAAATACCGCAACTGGCGAAGGTCCATGGGAGAGCGTCCAAAGAATCTGACTCTATATAAAAATCCGATGGGACCAAAGAAATTTCATATTTGATACTTATGATATGCGCTGCCTAGACTGATTTCACAATAAACGAAGCGCTGACGGTCGCAACGGCCTCGCAACGCTTCTATAGGCCTGATCAAGGTCAATGGGAGATCTTAATGTTTAGAGCATTAACAGCATCGGCAACTAGCGTGAAGCCCATCAAAACGCCTCTGACCCGCGAGCAGATTCGCGGTTTCTGGGCGGTCTACCTGGGATGGGTTCTGGATGGCGTGGATTCGGTGATCTTCGCCCTGGTTTTGATTCCCGCCCTGACCGAGCTGCTGCCCAACTCGGGCATTACCCCAACCCCCGCCAACATCGCCATGTACGGCTCTGTGATGTTCGGGCTATTTCTGATCGGTTGGGGCCTGTCGTTCATCTGGGGCCCCCTCGCCGACCGCTTCGGCCGGGTCAAGACGCTGGCCGCAAGCATTCTGGTCTACTCGCTCTTTACCGGAGCGGCGGCTTTCTCGGACAACATTTGGCAGTTGGCCATTTTTCGGCTGATTGCCGGGATCGGTGTCGGTGGCGAGTGGGCACTGGCCGGTACCTATGTGGCGGAGAGCTGGCCGGAAGACCGGCGCAAGATGGGTGCGGGCTATCTGCAAACCGGCTACTACCTGGGCTTTTTCATTGCCGCGTTGCTGAACTACACCGTTGGCGCAACCTATGGCTGGCGCGTAATGTTCCTGTGCGGCCTCGCCCCGGCGGTCGTTGCGATCTATACCGCGTTGAAGGTCAAAGAACCCGACCAGATACGCAACGCTGCGCATAACGTCGCACGTCCCCACTCGCCCACTGCTTCGGCGCGTGCGCCCTGGTGGGAAATCTTCGCACCGGCGTTTCGGCGCCGCACGCTGACCAGCTCTGCCCTGGTCGGGGTCGCCATTGTCGGTTTGTGGGCTGGCTCGGTTTACGAAGCGACGGCCGTCGTGACACTGGCGACGCGCGCCGGTATCGACCACGTCGGGGCGGTGCATCTGGCGTCGATTGGCGCGGCGGTGCTGTCGCTCAGCACGATCCTGGGGTGCCTGGTGGCGCCATGGCTGGCCGAACGACTGGGGCGACGGGTTGCGCTGGGCACTTACTTTGCCGGTATGGCCGCGTCGATCGTCTTCGCGTTCGGCTGGGTGTTCTACATGGACGATGGCCTGCATCTGTTCATGGTGTCGTTGGTGTTCCTCGGTTTCTTCGGCGGCAACTTCGCGATTTTCTCGCTCTGGTTGCCCGAGCAGTATCCGACCCGGATACGCGCTACGGCATTCGCCTTCAACGCATCGGTCGGCCGCTTCATCGGCGCCGGCGTCAACTTCCTGCTGGCCGCTGCAATCCACTGGTATGGCTCGATAGGCGCCCCGATCGCCTGGACGGCCGCCGCCTTCGTGCTGGGTGTGCTGATCCTGCCGTTTGCCGTTGAAACCCGGGATCAGACGTTGCCGCAATAAAACAGCGCCGCTCAAATATTGACTGGAGAACTGTATGCAAGCTTTGCAAGGCGTGAAGATCATCGACCTGAGCCGTGCGCTGTCGGGGCCGTTCTGCACCATGGTGCTGGCGGACCTGGGTGCCGATGTGATCAAGATCGAGCCCGGCCCGACCGGCGACATGAGCCGGACCTGGGGCCCGTTCGACCGGGGCGTGAGCACCTACTATCTATCGTGCAATCGCAATAAGCGCGGTCTGTGCATCGACTTCCGCAATCCCCAGGGGCTGGCCACGATCCAGCGGCTGATCGATGATGCCGACGTGGTGATCGAGAACTTCAAACCCGGTACCCTCGAGAGCATGGGGCTCAGCTATGACGTGCTCAGCGCAGGCAATCCGCGGCTGGTCATGGGCAGCATCAACGCCTTCGGCACCGATGGGCCGATGAGCAGCTGGCCGGGTTTCGACCAGATCGCTCAGGGCTACTCGGGGCTGATGAGCCTGACCGGTTTCGTCGATGGCGACCCGACCCGCACCGGCACGGCCATCGGTGACCTGACCTCGGGCATGTGGCTGGTGACGGCGGTATTGGCCGCCCTGCTGGAGCGCGAACGCACCGGGCACGGCCAGCACGTCAGCACCTCGTTGCTGGCCAGCCTGGTCGGCTTGTTAAGTGTGCACGGTCAACGCTACCTCAGCCTGGGCGATGTCCCCCGCCGCACGGGCAACGCCCATTCAGTCATTGCGCCTTACGGCGTGTTCCAGACGCAGGACGGACCGCTCAATCTGGCGCCGATTACCTCGGCCATGTGGGGACGTTTATGTGTGCTGCTCGATTTACCCACGCTGCCGGACGACCCGCGCTTCGCGACCAATGAAGCCCGGGTCGCGCGGCGTGACGAGTTGAAAGCGATCCTGGAAAGCCGTTTAAAAACCCGCAGCAAACGAGCGTGGACCGAACTGTTCATCGAGGCAGGCTTACCCGCAGGCCCGATCAACACACTTGACGAAGTGTTCGGCGACCCGCAGGTGCTGCATAGCCAACTGACCAAAACACTCATGCATCCAGAACTTGGCGCATTGCGTCAGGTGGTGACACCCGTATTCAGCGCCAATGACGCAGCAGAACCTGCGCCTGGCGTCAGCCAGCGCCCACCGCCCCTCCTTGGCGAGCACACCGTCGAGGTGCTGCGCGAGGCGGGTTTCGATACAGCGTCGATCAATGCGCTTCTGAGCGCGAAGGTTGTGTACCAGGACTCAAACGATTCGCCAGTAATGGCTTCCGGACAATCAACAGGAACAGCACAATGACCCCGACGCAAACCTCTTCCGCCACCGTGACTGTCAACATTGTCGATGAACAAATCGGGCGATTGGTCTTCAGTAACCCCACACACCGCAACGCACTCAGCGCGCAACTACTGGCGGCCTTCGACGAAGGTCTTGCCGCACTGGCCTCACAACGCATACCGGTCGTTGTTCTGGGCAGCGATGTGGGGCAGGCAGTCTGGAGCGCCGGCCATGACATTCGCGAACTGGAACATGACCGCGACCCGATTGCCTACGGCAAGCCACTCGAACACCTGTTGCGCCGCATACGCGCCTACCCCGGCGTGGTGATTGCCATGGTATCCGGCTCGGTGTGGGGAGGCGCGGTCGACCTGGTGATGAGTTGCGACCTGGTCGTCGCCGATCACAGCGCGAGCTTTGCGATGACCCCGGCAAACATCGGCTTGCCTTACACCACCAGCGGGCTGCTGCGCTTCTTCAACAACCTGCCGATTCACGTGTTGAAGGAAATGTTTTTCTGCGCGCAGAAGCTCGATGCAGAGCGCGCCGAACGCTTCGGTGTGGTGAACAGGCTGGTCGACAGCGACGCGCTGGAGGCGACTGCGCTTGAACTGGCACGCACGATTGCTGGCAAAGCGCCGCTGGCGATTGCGGCGGTCAAGGAGCAGTTGCGCATCCTCGAAGACCTGCAACCGATGCCCGTCCAGGCAATGGAGCAGATCGCCGAACTGCGCCGACAGGCGTGCCAAAGCGGCGACTTTGATGAGGGCCTGGCAGCATTTGCTGCGCGCCGACCAGCAGTATTTAGCGGTAGGTAGGACGCGATGGAGTAGACGATCAGTCTGGTGAAAGGCGCACCTCCCACGGTTGATTCCTGATAAAAACCGCAAAACCCACAGCCACAAAATCCCGCTGACCATTACCGGCTCAGCGGGATTTTTAATGGGCAATTCCAATGGATCGGGCTCCTGTAAAGCTCGCGGTCACCGAGATGACAGGACGTAATCGCGTGATGTGCTCCGCCACGCTTTTGCCCAACCTGTTGTGATCTTGCTAAAAAACGAGCCCTGCCCAGACAGCGGCGTAATGCCACCTATACTAGAAGCACTACAAGCGACCGACCCTTGGTGCCTGCACTACCGACAAGAACAAGCAGAGGTGGAAAATGGTCTGGCAGCAAATCTACGATCCCTTCGGTAACCCGGCGCTATCGACCATCATGGCGGCAGTGCCGGTGGTGGTGATGCTGACATCCCTGGCGTTTTTCCATATCAAGGCACATCTGGCGGCATTGCTTGCCCTTGGCTCGGCCTTGCTGATCGCGATCTTCGCCTTCGGCATGCCAGCAGGCATGGCCGGCTCGGCCGCGCTCTTCGGTGCCGCCAACGGCCTGCTGCCGATTGGCTGGATCGTGCTCAACATCATCTTCCTGCATCGGCTTACCACCGAGAACGGCTCGTTCAAGGTGCTGCAAGATTCCCTGGCGCGCATCACCGACGATCGCCGCCTGCAATTGCTGCTGATTGCCTTCTGCTTCGGTGCTTTTTTCGAAGGGGCTGCCGGTTTCGGCACGCCAGTGGCGGTAACCGGGGCCATTCTGATCGGGCTGGGCTTCTCTCCCCTGGCCGCGTCTGGTCTGGCGTTGATCGCCAATACCGCGCCCGTGGCTTTCGGCGCCCTGGGCACGCCCATCATCACCTTGGCCAAGGTGACCGGGCTGGATGAAATGGAGCTGTCGATGATGGTCGGCAGGCAATTGCCGTTTTTCTCGGTGATCGTGCCGTTCTGGTTGATCTGGGCCTTCGCCGGCTGGCGCAAGATGCTGGAAATCTGGCCGGCGATCCTGGTCGCCGGGGTGAGCTTCGCTGTGCCGCAGTTCATCGTTTCCAACTACCACGGCCCCATGCTGGTGGACGTGGTCGCCGCACTGATTTCCATGGCCTGCCTGACGGCTTTCCTCAAGGTCTGGAAGCCAGCCCATGTGCACACCTCCGCGGCCCTGTCGGGGCGAACCGACAACTCCCGAATCGATGCCGCCGAGGACGAAAAACCCGTGGCCAGCGCGACCTTTGCCAGCGATGCCCGGCCCGCCGTCATGCGTGCGTGGATGCCCTGGATCATCCTCACGATCTTCGTCTTCGCCTGGGGCACCCAGGGCTTCAAAAACATGTTCGATACCCGTCCGGCCATGGACCCGCAAACCAACGCGGCCAGGCTCGATCCCCAGGGCAAGCCGATGCGCGAGGCGAACCCGATCTTCGCGCCAGCCCTGACCTTCACCACCCTGCATCTGCAGATCGAGAAGGTTCCGCCCGTGGTGCCCCAGCCTAAAACCGAGGAAGCGATCTACAAATTCACCTGGTTCACCAGCACCGGCAGCGGCATCTTGCTGGCGGCAGTCCTCGGCGGGCTGCTGATGGGCTACTCCATCCCCCAACTGCTGCGCCATTACCTGCGAACCCTGTGGGTGGTGCGCTATTCGCTCACTACGATAGTGGCCATGCTCGCCTTGGGTTTCCTCACCCGCTACTCAGGCCTGGATGCCACCATGGGCCTGGCCTTTGCCGCAACCGGCACCTTCTACCCCATGTTCGGCACCCTCCTGGGCTGGCTGGGCGTTGCCTTGACCGGCTCAGACACTGCATCCAATGTGCTGTTCGGCGGCTTGCAACGGGTGACCTCCGAGCAATTGGGGTTCAACCCGGTGTTGATGGCCGCCGCCAACAGTTCCGGCGGGGTCATGGGCAAGATGGTCGACGCCCAGTCGATCGTGGTGGCGTCCACCGCGACCCGCTGGTACGGCCATGAAGGGGAAATCCTGCGTTACGTCTTTTTCCACTCCATCGTTCTGGCCATGCTGGTCGGCGGCCTGGTCACCTTGCAGGCGTATGTGGCGCCCTTCAGCCATATGGTCGTGGGCGGCCATTGATCGACGCGGCCCGGGTTTGCGTTGGCGGCACCTTGACCGCCAAATGGAGCCTACTCTCGCGTCAGCTTTTCAAACCACAGCGAATGTTCGGGGAACAGCTCGCTGAGCTTTTGCTGAGTGCCCAACTCCATATCCGCAAAATCAAACCCTGGTAAAACCGCTTCACTGATCAGGCCGTAGGCAGCCGCCCCGGCCATAAGCTGCGAAGCTTTCCAGACGCCGCCAGGCACGTGCAGTTGCAAGCACTGCCCGGCTGTCACGTCGCTGCCCATCACCACGGTTTTCAATGTGCCGTCCGGGAAGATGAGGATGTACTGAATCGCGTCTCCCAGATGGTAGTAGTGCACGATGTCGGATTGGTTCAGGTGAAAATGACCAATGGGGGAGCCCTTGGTCAGCAGGTAGTAGATGGAGGTCATCAAGTAACGCCGGCCACCATCGGTCTCGATCATGGCGTGCCGATCAGCCTGAAAGGTTCTGCGGTAGTAACCACCTTCCAGGTGTGGTTCCAGGTCGAGTGCCGCGACCACTTCTTCAGCGCTGGGAGTGTGTCTATCAAGTACGCTATCAGTCATGCTGCAGGCCATCATTCATTGGAGTGCGGTCCACAATAGCATCCAGCATTCTGTGCGGCGCCAACGCACAAGAACAATGCATGCCCGTTTACAGATACCAGCGGTATTCGCGCGCACTGATCTCCTGCATAAAGGCCAGATGGTCCTGGCGCTTGTTCTCGCAGTAGACATCAATAAACTCTGCCCCCAAACCCTCGCGCAGCTGTGCCTGGTGCTGCATGGCGCGCACTGCTTCGAGCATTTCCAGGGGGAATGCGATACCACTGCTGCGGTCTTCATTGAGTGATGTGATCGGCTCCCGACCGGCTTCCAGGCCCTGCTCCAGACCAACCAGAATCGCCGCCAGAACGAGATAAGGGTTGGCATCAGCACCGGCCAGGCGATGCTCGATCCGCAGGTTTTTCGAATCTGAGTCAGGAATCCGCACACAGGCATCGCGATCCTCAAAACCCCAGCTGGCTGTTGTCGCCGCGTTCACCGTGCCGCCCAGACGGCGAAAAGCATTCTGGTTCGGCGCGAAGATCGGCATGCAATGCGGTAGCAGCTCCAGACAACCGGCGACCGCATGACGCAGCGCCTGCTGTTGGTTAGCCGCCAGCAGGTTTTTACCTGCCGCGTCGTAGAGGCTGACATGGACGTGCATGCCGCTGCCCGGGTGCTGCAAGTAAGGCTTGGCCATGAAGCTGGCGCGGTAACCGTGCTTGAGAGCGACGCCACGAGTGCTGCGGCAAAACAGCGCTGCCCAGTCGGCGGCACGCAGGCCGTCATCGAGGTGAGCAAAATTGATCTCGAACTGTCCCGGCCCGAGTTCGGCAGTGATCACCGTGGTATCGATGCCTTGGGCCCGCGCCGCCTCGACCATTTCATCGAGCACCGGGGAAAAGCGCGACAGCCGCTCGATGTGCATATTCGGCTGGTCATCGGCATCGTCCGTCAGCAGATCGCGGGGGAACTGTGGCTGGCCATCGCGCAGCTGTTTATCGAACAGATAGAACTCCAGCTCGAACGCCACCACCGGATGAATACCTTTATTCCCTAACCGCTCCAACACCCGCGCCAGGACTTCGCGTGGCTCGAAGACGATCGGCTTTTGAGTACCATCCGAGGTAATCAGCATCTGCCCCAGCGGCTGCGTTTCCCAGCTCACCGGTTTGAGCGTACCGGGCACCAGGCGACGCAGTGCGTCCGGGTCGCCATCGTTAAAGCAGTAGTCGCCGATTTTGAACAGTCCGCCCTGAACGCCCAGTAACACACAGTTCTGCGGCAGTTTCAGCGCGCTACCAGCCGCAACCTTCTCGAGCATCTCTACCGGATAACGCTTGCCGTAAAAATGCCCGGGAATATCCAGGGAAATCAGGTCGACATAACGCACCTTGGGATAGCAATGGCGAAAAGCACGAACCTCAGCCAGCAGATCAGAGCAGGTAGCATCCATCATTGTTGTTCCTTTTATTTTTATCAGGTGTAAACCCAAAGCACTCGCGTGAGCTGGTCTGTGAGGTTGCCGTAGCGACACCGGGTGTGGCTGGCCAGTTGAAAACTGTCTCCGGCATACAAGGTCACCGGCGCGTCGTCATCGTCCAGCCACAGCGTCAACTCCCCCTCCAGGACATAGCCACCCTGCTCCGAGCTGTCGCTCAAGTGCCGCTCGCCACTGCTGGCACCGGCCTCCAGTTGGCTTTCGAGCATGGAGAAGGAGGCCCTCATCTTCGGCGAGACCAAAATATCGGTAATCCCGTTGGCGTAATACAGCGTGCGTCGCTCATCCGGCCGGGTAACCCAAGGCAACTCCTTGGGTTTTGGCAAACTGTAAAAATAGGTGGTCGGTACCCCAAGGGTTTCGCTGATCGCCGTCAAGTCCGCCACGGTGGGCCGTGACAAGCCACGCTCGACTTGCGAGAGAAAACCGACGGAGCGGCCGATTTTGTCTGCCAGCTCCTTGAGGGTGTATTTCTTGTGCTTGCGTAGATCGTGAATAAGGATCGCTAAGGCGGCGATTTCTTCTTGCTTGTTCATGCCAGAGCTCCAAAAGATTGCTCATCAAATACTGTCGCGCAGTCGATACCAGGCCTTGCCGATGGCCTCCAATGGTGCTGCCAGGTATTTACCGCCGGGAAAGCGGCCATTGCTCAAACCTTGGTACAAGGCCAGGTCATCCGGCTGACCGAGAATCGCCTCGGACACCGCGCGAGCACCGGCCAGCGTCGGCAGTACACCATGCCCGGAGTAGCCCTGTAGCCAGTAGAGGTCACCACGCCGGCCGATGTGGGGGGTGCGCTTGAGGGTAAGGTCGATATGCCCTCCCCAGGCAAACTCCAGCTTGACGTCCTTAAGCTGCGGGAATACCCGCTGCAGATAAGGCCGGGTCGCTGCGGCGATGTCCTTTGGCATCCCTCCCAGATAAGTGCAGCCACCACCGAACAGCAGGCGGTTATCCGGTGTGCGACGAAAATAGTCGAGGACGAACTGGTTATCGGTGACGCAGACATTACTCGGTAGCAGCGCCGTGGCCTGCTCCGCGGTCAGCGGCGCGGTGGCTACCTGGTAGGTACCTACCGGCAACACGCAACTGGCCAGCTTCGGATCAAGTCGATCGAGATAGGCATTGCACGCCAGCACCAGCACATTCGCCCGAATGCGTCCGCGTTCGGTGGTCACCACATACTGATTGCCTTCTTCGCGGTAGCTCAACGCTTTGCTCTGCTCGTGGATGCAGCCGCCCGCACGCTCTATGGCCGCGGCCAGACCGAGGGCCAATTTGAGCGGATTCAGATGCCCGCCTTCGGGGTCGAACAGGCCTGCCTGATAACGCTCGCTGGCCACCCATTGCGATAGCTGCGCACGGGGAATGAATCGCAAGCCATCGTGCCCCCACTTGTGGCTGGCCTCGCGCTGCCACTCAGTCAGGATGCTTACCCGCCGCGGCATGACCGACGTCCACAGATGGCCGGCCCGGTAATCGCAATCGAAGTCATGGCGCGCGGGTAACTCACGCAACTCCTGCGCAGCCCAGCGCATGCTGTCCCACAACCGCCGTGCTCGTTCGTAGCCAAGCGCAGCCTCCAACGGTGGCATATCACACGACCACCCGAGAATCGCTTGACCTCCATTGCGCCCCGAAGCCGCCCAGGCAACCCGGCTGGCTTCCAACAACGTCACACGCTTGCCCGCCAAGGCCAGGCGCAAGGCTGTGTGCAGGCCACTGAAGCCGGCACCGATGATCAGCACCTCGGTGTTTTGTTCGCCTTCCAGAGCGGCTCGAGTCAATAGGCGATCCGCGCAACTGTGGGCGTAATAGCTGGCAACGTGCTGTGTGGATTGCTGAAACATAGGGACGCCCATGAAATTATGCTTTTATAATTTCATGAAAAATTACATCATAAATTTCACCAGCGCAACACACCACCCATCGGCTCAAGCATTGACTCTGCACCCGAAACACCAAATATCCGGGGCGGGATTTTCACCTCTAGCCCCGTGGCCAGTGGCAAAGTCCGGTGATTATTTGATGCAGAACCACTATTGAACTCATCTACACTTAAAAACCCGTGGGAACGCAAATCCCGGTCAAGGCCTTTGCAGACGTCTGCACCGCCCAGCCACTCCAGCCAGCCGAGGCGCAGCATTCATGAATCATCGTTACACCCGCACGGCGATTGCGCTCCACTGGCTGATGGCTCTGGGGCTGATCGGCACCTTCGCGCTCGGTTTCTACATGCCGGAACTGCCGATTTCACCGATCAAGCTGAAACTGTACTCATGGCACAAATGGGCTGGTATAACCCTGTTCCTCCTGGTATGGATACGGCTCGCCTGGCGCCTGACCCATCCGGCACCGCCCCTACCGACGACGATACCGGCCGTGTCGCGTCTTGCCTCCCATGCCATGCATTGGCTGCTGTATGCACTGATGCTCGCGATTCCGCTCAGCGGCTGGTTGATGGACTCGGCGAAAGGCTTCCAGACCGTGTGGTTTGGCCTACTGCCACTGCCCGATCTGCTGCCCAGGGACGCCGCGCTGGGTGACCGCCTGAAGGATGTGCATGAGGCGCTGAACTTCATTTTGCTTGGCCTGGTGATTGCCCATACAGTCGCCGCGCTGAAGCACCACTTCATTGATCGCGACGATGTGCTCACGCGCATACTGCCGCTCAGGAACAAAGGCTGACCCACGGCACTTCAATCCATTACGCTCACGCCCCGGCCGGAGAGTCCCATGAGTTATCGATTCCTGCGTTCTGCCGCGCTGACCGTCGCACTCTCGCTCAGCGCCTTGACCTGCGCCCACGCGGTTCAATACAAGCAGGTGAACGCGGCTGCCAGCCAGATTGCCTTCACCTACATCCAGATGGGCGCAAGGGTGTACGGCAGTTTCGGCAAGTTCGACGCCAAGATCGATTTTGATTCGGCGAACCCCGCAGCGGCCCACGCCGAGCTCACCATCCAGCTCGCCAGCATCGACGCCGGCACCCGTGACGCCAACACCGAACTGCAAAAACCCGCCTGGTTCAACACCGCCGCGTTTCCCGTGGCCAGGTTTGAATCGAACGCAGTGAAGGCGCTCGACAACAACCGCTACGAGGTCACCGGCAAGCTCGCGATCAAGGGCCGCACTCGCGACGTCAGCGCGCTGATCATTTTGAAGCCGCAGAACGCCATCGGCGTATTCGATGGCGAATTCATCCTCAAGCGCGCCGATTTCAATATCGGTGAAGGCGAATGGGCCAATTTCGGAATCATTTCCAATGATATCCATATCAAATTCCGCGTGGTCGCTCCCGCGCAGTAACTGCAAAAGGTCCAGCATTCGATGGGTCAGTCCACTGAAGCACCGTCGAGCCAGCGTTAACACCGACTTATTGATTTGCCACGTCCAAAATAACGGTTTCTTCACGGCCCCTCGGGCAAGCTTTATGCGCCTTGAAAAACCACCAGAGTGCAAAGCACCTTGCCCGCTCAGAGCCAAAGGCAGGGGGCGATCGAGGTGACAAGGCTTTCGCCGCCATCAATATTTTGTCTATAAGTGAAATCGCCTAATGGAAGAACTGAATCGTTCACTGTTTCTGATCATCAATGCGAGTGCACACCCCTCGCCAGGCGCACTGATCATGGCGAATGTCCTGGCACAATGGCTGATCTATGGTGTTCCCCTGTTACTGGCCGGGCTCTGGCTTTGGGGCGGGCGAGAGAGCAGAACCGTCGCATTGGCTGGCGTACTGAGTACAGTGTTCGCACTGGGTTGCAACGTGTCGATCGGCGTCTTCTGGACACACCCACGACCCTTCATGATTGAGTTGGGTCACACATTCCTGGCACATCAAGCGGAAACCTCCTTTCCCAGCGATCATGCCGTTGTGTTCTTCGCCTTGGGTCTGGCCTTCATGCGGGGCTCCTTGCGCAAGGCCGGGGCTCTGCTCGTGCTGTTCGGCATAGCGGTTGGATGGGCTCGTGTTTACCTGGGTGTGCATTTTCCGTTCGACATCGTCGGAGCCCTCGCGGTGGCATTCGTCAGCAACTGGATCGTAGCGCTGGCACTGAGCTTCGAAACCTTGCGCGCGCGTCTGCTCGATGGGCTGGAAAATCTGTACCGGCGCCTGTTCGCATTGCCGATCTCCAAGGGATGGGTTCATGCGTGACATTCATCTGTGCCTCCCGGGCTTTCGACCTCATAGGGCCAGAAGTCTCTGTGGGCCAGGGAATGGAGCTGTGTCCAGCCTGTCGTTGTGTGAGTGCTGGTTGACGAACACCTGATGATCCTGCCGGGAGATGCCGCATGACGCTGACACAAGCAGTCGCCGAATATGGTTACCTGGCGGTATTTATCGGTGCAGTCATGGAAGGTGAAACCATTCTGATTCTGGCGGGTTTCGCCGCACACCAAGGGTATTTATCTTTCCTTTTGGTGGCTGTTATCGCCATGTGCGGTGGGGCAATGACCGATCAGGCTCTGTTTTTTGTTGGTCGCCGGTATGGCGGCTTATTGTTGCAACGCTTCCCGCAATTTGATCCAAACGCACAGCGGGTCTATCGCTTGCTGCTGCGCTATCAAACCGGACTGATCATCGGCGTGCGTTTCATGTATGGATTGCGCATTGCAGGCCCCTTGGCCATTGGCATGAGTGGAGTACCCGCCTGGCGTTTCATGCTGTTGAACTGGATAGGGGCTGCGATTTGGGCACCACTGATTGCCGGAGTCGGTTACCTGTTTGGCCAGTCTCTGGAATGGCTGTTCGCCGATATCAAGCGTTATGAGGAAGCCACACTACTGCTGATCATCGGCGTGGCATTGGTACTTGGCCTGATACGTCACCTGCGTCGACATCATTGAGCATTCTGATACCCAAGCTGCGATATGAAAACCGGCCACGGCAACCGCCGCACCATCGACCACAGCCTGTCGCGAATTTTAAGGGTCCAGTAACCCACCGGCCCAGTTCTGCGACTGCCGACTCCCCGTGAACTTGGCGACCACCGCGCCTTGGGGGATCAATCGATCGCGATAGCGAGTCACCATCCGCCCTGACTGGGCAGCCTGCAGCACCACCTCCGACGCCGGGTCGCCTGGCCTGCCGAGGATCCTGGCGAAGCGTTCACCTTCTTCAAGGTAATCGCCCAGCGCCCTCTCGAAAATCAGTACGCCGGCCTGCGGAGCGAAGATCGACTCCATGCAGCCGATATCCACCGCCTCGCCCTGCCACTCCTCCAGCGGCACATGCTCATCAATGACGCCGCAAGCACAGAGCCAGGCGTAGAGCCCGGCGGCGTCTTGCTCTGCCAACAGATCGTTGACGTCGGCCTGCCCCCGCAGCTCGATGGTCGCGGCCAGCCGCTGAGCGCCTCCGGCCCCTCGCAGCCAGGGCGAGATAATGGTTTCTTCGAAGGAGCCGTCGCCACCTTCGTCCCAGAGAATTGCCACGTCGACCTTCAGCGCTGCCGCCAGCTCACGACCTCGGGGCCAGAAACTGCGGTGGATATAGAGGTAAGGCAGCGCTTCATCATCGGTGTGCAGGTCGAGCATCAGGTCGGCATCGGCCGCCAATTGCGCCAGGCATTTTTGCCAATGCCCCAGATTGGTCGCGGGTCGAGTCAGGGCCAGCGATTGATCAAACAGCCGATTGAAATTCTGCCCCGTGGCCTCATGAATACGGCCGAGAATCCGGCCCTGACGAAATTGCCCGATGCCGAACGGATTGGCCTGCGGCACCACCGTCACGCTGCCCTTGAGCAGCCCCTGATCCTGGGCCGACTGTAGCCGGGGCAACAACAGGTGCAGCACCAGCATGCCGGCGATTTCGTCGGCATGCACCCCGGCCTGGAGGTGTACGTTCGGCCCGCTGCCATCACCGTCGAAACGCCATGCGCCAATGCGCAGCGTTTCACCGGAATCACCCTGAACGCTCAAGGAAACATCTTGCGCCATACACTCCCCTCCTTTGCCGATGCCTTGCAGCGAACGGTCGACCTTCGACGAACTCATCCCATTGACCTGCGCAATGGTGTGCCCCGCCGCTCGGCGATGGTGAACACGGCCTCGATCAGGAAGGTCAGGCAGACATAAACACCCGCCACCAACAGCAATGGCTGAAATACCTGAAAGGTCTGGGCCCGGACCACATTGGCCGCGCCCAATAAATCGACCACTGCAATGGTCGAGGCCAATGCGGTCGACTTCATCAACATCACGCTTTCACCCGCCAGGGTTGGCAATAACAGGCGCATCGCGCGCGGCAGGCGGACCCGAAGCAACGCCTGACGCGCGGTCATACCGAACGCCGAAGCCGCTTCCATTTCCCCCTTGGGCACCGCCATCAGCCCGCCGCGAATGACTTCACCGACATAAGCGCCGACCGACAGCACCAACGCAAACACGATGTACCAGTAACCCTCCCGCAGAAACGGCCAGAGAACGCTACCGCGCAGCGCCGGAAACTGTGCGAAAAGACTGCCCAGCCCGTAGTAGAAGATGTAAATCTGGATCAGCAACGGCGTACCGCGAATCACACTGGTGTAGGCCAGGCTGCATCTGGCAATCAGTTTGCGCCGCGACAATCGGGCCAGCGCCGTGAGCACCGCCAGCCCAAAACCCAACACGCTGGAAATCAACAAAATCGAGATTGTCGTCTGCAAGCCTCGGCCTATCAACGCCGCATAATCGAACATCCACACTGGAATCATCGCGTTTACTCAGCCAAAGGCATCCAGCGACGGATTCGTCGCTCGAGGCGTCCCGATAGGTAGTTGGAGGTCAGTGTCACCACGTAATACAGCGCGGCCGCCGTGAGGTAGAACAGCAGGTAGTGACGGGTCGAACCGGCCGCCTGCTTGGCGGTGTACAGCAGCTCGTTGGTCCCGACCACGCTGATCAATGCGCTGTCCTTGATCAGGTTGATCCACAAGTTGGCCATGCCAGCCAACGCATACGGCGCCATGATCGGCAACGTGACCCGACGAAACAGCCCGAAGCCGTGCAAACCGAAAGCACGCGCCGCTTCGATCTGCCCATGGGGAATGGCCAGAATCGCCGCGCGGAAAATTTCCGAGGCGTAAGCACCCTGCACCAGGCCCAATACCAGAATCGCCACCAGCGGCCCACTGACGTTCACTTCGGCGTAGCCGGCCCACACCATCAGCGCGTTGAGGCCCATGGAGCCGACGTAATACAGGAGTAAAATCAGCAACAGTTCCGGGATCGCCCGAAACAATGTGGTGTAACCACGCATCAGTGTCGCCACCGGTCGCGGTGCGCCGAGTTTGGCGCAGGCCACCACCAGGCCGATAAACAGGCCAACTACAAAGGCCCCGGCCGAAATTTGCAGGGTCATCCATAACCCTTGCAACAGTGCACTTCCCCATCCCTGCTCACTGAAATCGATCAAATCGAATATCGCTGGCATTTCAGCCCTCCACGGATTTATCGACTGTCTCCCCTGTATCAAAGATCTACCGTAGGAGCCGAGCTTGCTCGCGATGGTCGTTAACGATTATGCGTGCTTGCTGACGAAACGCGTCAGCTTCACGTCCATCGCGAGCAAGCTCGGCTCCTACGGGTTCGGGTTGCCTGCGTTATTGAGCAGGCTTGACGCTGATATCGAAATATTTCCGGGAGATGGCGTCGTAGTCCTTGCTCGCCAATAGGGACTGGATGGCTGAATCCAGATGGGTTTTAAGATCCGTGTCGTCCTTGCGCAGACCCGCGCCGACACCGCGACCGAACACCGGGTCGTATGGCACGGTGCCGAGGTTGTCCAGTCCATTGGCGTCGGGGGATTTGACGAAGCTGGAAACCGCGGTGCCATCGGCCATCATCATGTCGATGCGCCCGGCGATGAGGTCGGCATTGGCTGAATCCTGAGTATCGTAATAACGCAGGTCAGCGATGTTTTCGTAGTATTTCTTCAGGTAGTTGGCGCTGACCGTGGAGATCTGCACACCGATAACCTTGCCCTTGAGCCCGGCCGGGGAAATGTCCACTTTGGTCCCTTTGGGGCCGGCAATCGCTACTGGCGTATCGTAATAGGCCTTGCTGAAGGCAATCTGTTTTTCACGCTCTTCAGTGATCGACATCGACGAGAAAATCACATCGATCTTCTTCGCCAGCAGCGATGGGATGATCCCGTCCCAGGCCACTTCCTTGATTTCACATTGCGCCTTTATTTCATCGCACAGCTTGTGAATCAGGTCGACCTCAAACCCGGACCATTGCCCATTGGCCTGTTTCAACGTGAACGGCGGATAGGGTTCCGCCGCGACCGCAAATACAATGGGTTTTGCCTGAGCCAGGCCAGAGCTTGCCGCAAGCATAAGCACTGCACTGCCCAACCAGTTTGCCAAACGCTTCTGTCCCATGATGTTGCCCCGTCTTTTTATTGTGTGTTGGAGTTAGCGAGTTTGATGTGCGTTGACGAATTGACGACAACGTTCACTGCGTGGATCTACAAACACCTCATCCGGCGAACCGGTTTCCTCGATCAGCCCTTGATGGAGAAAGGCCACTTTGGAAGAGACATCGCGGGCGAAGGCCATTTCATGAGTCACCAGGATCATGGTCCGGCCTTCTTCGGCGAGTGAGCGGATCACCCTCAGCACTTCCCCGACCAGCTCCGGGTCCAGCGCCGAGGTGGGTTCATCGAACAGCATGACCTTGGGCCGCATGGCCAAAGCGCGGGCGATGGCTACCCGCTGTTGCTGTCCACCGGACAAAAAGGCCGGGTATTCATTACGCTTGGCCGCCAACCCGACCCGTTCAAGCAGCGCTTCGGCGCGCTCGATGGATTCGGCCCGGCTTTCGCGCAGCACCTGGATCGGTGCTTCGATGAGGTTTTCCAGCACCGTGCGATGGGGCCACAGATTGAAATTCTGGAAGACCATGCCGAGGCTGGAGCGGATGCGCACCAATTGTTTCGCGTCGGCCACCAGCGGGCTGCCGGGGCGGTCGTAATTGAGTTTGATGCTTTCGCCGTCGACATGAATGCTGCCCTGGTCCGGCACTTCGAGCATGTTGATGCAGCGCAGCAGTGTGCTTTTACCCGAGCCACTGGCACCGATCAGGGAGATCACCTCGCCTTCGTGAGCGGTCAGGGAAATACCCTTGAGCACCTCGATATTGCCGAAGCGTTTGTGCAGTGTGTCGATCTCGATCATCTTTTTTGCCGCTGCGGGCTCAGCGGGTGTTTTAGCCGCAGCGGCAGTGATTCTGACTCTGGTCGGCACTTGGGCCTGCAGGGCCCGGACGAAGGCCGTGATTCGTTCACAGGCCTGCAACAGGCGTTCTTCAGCCAACGTCAACGACAACCGAACGAAGCCCTCGGCGGGTTTGCCGAACACCGCCGCGTCGAGCACCGACACGCCGGCTTCACGAAACAGGCGCCAGGCGAAATCCAGCGAGCTGAGCCCGGTATCGCGCACATCCACTAATACGAACATTCCCGCTTGCGGTTTGAGCACGCCAATACCCGGGCAATGACTCAGGCCATCGACCAGCAGATCGCGCCGACGGCGGTAGGATTCGCGCAGGCTCCGGGAGACCTCGTCATGGGCCAATACCGCGGCCAGCGCCGCCTCCATGACAAAACCGGGCAAACTGTAACGCATGCTCAGAACCAGGGTTTCGGCGTGGGCGATCAGGGTCGGCTCGGCGATGATCCAGCCGATGCGCCGACCCGTCACAGCGTGGGATTTCGCCAGGCTGCCAATCACCACGCAGCGTTCAGCCATGCCGGGCAAGGCCGCGAGGCTGGTGTATTCGCACTCGAACACCAGGCTTTCATACGCTTGGTCCACCACCACCCACAGGTCATGGGCAATCGCCAGGTCGGCGATGCCCTGCAGCTCTTCGCGACTGAGCACGACGCCGGTGGGGTTGTTCGGACTGGAGAAAAAAATCGCCCGGGTCCGCGGGGTGATGGCCTTTGCCAACAGCGCGGCGTCGAGGCGAAAACCCGAGTCTGCCGCGCACGGCACCCGTACCGGGGTCGCGCCGCTCTCCTTGAGCGCCGCCTCATAGGCGACATACATCGGATCGAGAACAACGACCTCATCGCCGGCCTGCAACAGACACATCGAGGTGACGAACAAGGCGTTCTGCGCACCGGCCACGGCGAGGACATTCTGTGTTTGCAAGGGTCGGCCGAGGGATTGGCTGTAACGGGCGACGATGGCCTCGCGCAACGCTGTGCAGTCGGCGATTTCAGTGTGGGAGGTGTCGTCTTGCCGCAAGGCGTCGATGGCGGTGCCGGTAATCAAATTCGGTGGGGGGAAATCCGGATCACCCACGCTGAGGATAATCACATCTTCGCCCTTGCGCTGAGCGTTGAACGCAGCCTGGTGGATGTCCCAGGCAGCAACACCCTGCCCTGAAATTCGCTCAACAAAGGGTGAAAACCGCATGCCAGAGCCTCTCGTTCAGATAGAAAAAGCGCAAGCCCGCATGTAACCAGCCGGGGGGTGCAGCCAACATAAATGAAACTGAACAGTCGTTCAACGTGAAATTTCAACGAATGTCGTTCAAGGCTCAAACAGTCGCGAATTGAGGTATCCATGTTCATGGAAGTCGTTAGCGATGCTGCGGGCAAGTTGCAGATGCTCGGCGTGATCGAGTACAGCCGTGGGCATATTACGATGTTGGACCGATCCAGGCGTGAAAGGCTTTGTTGCGAGTGTTACTCGGTGACCAGGAAAAAAAACGATCGTTTGCTACCTTACATTCCTTAGCACGTTGCCAGTTGACAGCGTCCAGTTACGGGTTGCCCTGCCTGGTGGAATCAGTATTGTCTTTGTTGAAAGACCGGGTGGCGCAGCACCTATTTCACCGGTGATGCAGAGTCGGCGGCGCGCTGGCGCTGGACCTCCAGGCGCTTCATGTTCAGATACTCGCTTCTCTCCAACTCATGAAGCTGCCGCGGATAACGCTCGGTCCCCGCGTACCAATCGCTCAGGCGTTTTTCGAGCTGCTCCGGCGCAGGCGTCGACAGCGCACCCAGGTAGGCTTCGATCGCCAGGTAGTAGCGCATCGCATTGCGCTCGACGATACCGCGCATGCCGCCAATATAGGCTGGCTGTCCGTCGACCTTTGTGCCAACGATACTGAAACCTGCCTTGTTGCGCCCCGTCGTTGCCAGGTAGCTCTGCATGGTCAGGCGGGCCGCAATGCCATAGCCGTATGAATACGACAAATGAAGGAAGCTGTGTTGGGAGTCGAGCATCACCACCTCGAGTTCGACACGGTAGCGATTCGTTCCAAGCGGTCCTTGCGCAGCGTTCAGTGTGATCTGCAGATAGTCGGGACCGGCCACCACTACCTGATAGAGAAAGTCGAACCGGTAGGCATCAGCCAGCGGCTGATCGAACTTGCGCCCAATATAGACGGTCAATGTGTCGCCGCTGGATGAGGAACGACAACTCTTTACGTTCAGATGCAGGATCAGGATGTCACACCAGCGGTCGATGCCCTGCAATGCCGGACTGAGCACCGCATAGGGCTGCTCAACCAAGGAATAGATGTCGCCTTTCAGGCTCCCTGAGGTTTCACTGGATTCAAGGTAGAGCGGACGGTGAAACGAGTTGCTGAGCATTTGCTCATGCAAGGCAACGTAGCGTGCCTTAAGCGTTTGTGCATCCTGCGCATGTACCAGCGGCATGCCAACCAGCGTACAGAGCAAGACCATCCAAAGCAGCCTGGTACATCCGTAGAAGCTGATCTTCGCCCTGCTGCCGCGCCTTGCAGGCATCACCTGTGCATGAGTCACAGCCAGTACTCCCAGAGGTGAGCGAACACTGCTGGCATGAGCAGTGTCAGGCTCAGCACTGCCGAGGCTCGCACCAGATTCCACATTGAAAGCGGGCTCATTGAGCATCCTCCTGGGGCTGGAGGGGACACCTGGATCATCGCAGTGAATGAACACAGCTTCGGTACGATAGCGCGCTTAACAGAACACTTTCCGAGTTTAGTACTTCAAGCATCGCCTGAGATAGCAGCGTTCGTTGCAGCAGGCCAGGTCCTGATCCGGGCTGTACCTGAATGTCTGGTTTGCCAAAGCGCTTAACCAATCAACGGCGGCTGCGCCGCGGGATGAGCATCACACTTTCTATCGCGGCTCTGTCATATGCGCCCCGCAGGCAGATTGACGATTTCAAAAATCGCGCCCTCGATACCCAGCACTTCGCGGCTGTCCGAATAGATGCCGACGCCCTTTTCCCAGACGTTCTTGATGGTGTTGTCCGCACAGCGGATCCGGTAGCGAAGTTCGTAAGGCTGGTGTCGGGACAAAGCGTGCTGAACCTCGCGCCAGACGTAATCGGCATCGTCCGGATGGATCAGGCTGTTATAGGTGCAGTCGTGACTGTCCATCAGCCTTTCGGCGGCATAGCCCGTCAGTTGCAGGCAGCCGGCGCTGACGAATTCCATGGTCCAGTCGTGGTTGTTGCGCCCACGATAGATCAGCCCGGGCATGCTATCGAGCAGGCTCAGGGCGCTGCGTTGACTGGCCTGCAAAGCGATTTCGCGACGCTTGTGCTGGGTGATGTCGTTGACCACCAGATAGAACCGTAAGTCCCGGCGCTTGAGGCTGATATCGAACCAGCGCAGATCTCCCTGAGGATGGACGAAACGCAGGCGCTGACTGAAGGAAATATCCGGCCGATGGCGCAATTCATACAGCGCCTGACGCCACAGGGAACGGTCTTCCTGATGCACATACTCAACGATGTTGCGCTCATCGCCAGGCGACTCCATCAAGTCCGCCCAGGCCGTATTGAAATGGGCAATCTCGCCGTTGTCCTTGAGTTCAAGCAAGGCGATAGGAAACACGTCCAGGGGTTGCGACGCCGGCCGGCCAAACACCGACTCAACGGGTGAAGCACATTCGTCCGCCATCAATGACGCTCCTTTGTTCTCAATGACCCGACCTTGTGGACCCAGGCTGCCAGCTCCAGTCGCGAACGCAAATTGAGCTTTTGCAGCAGGTTCTTCACGTAGATCTTCACCGTGCCGTCGCTGATGCCCAGCTCCCGGCCTATCTGTTTGTTGCTCATGCCCGAAGCGATCAGCGCCAGGGTTTGCCCTTCACGATCAGTCAGGCTGCCGTCTTCGATTTTTTCTTGCGGCGCCTCGGTTTCGCCATGCCCGGCCAGCAGCGACACCAGGCAATCATCCAGAACAATCGCGCCTTTGCTGCAATTGCGCATGTACGACAGCAGCGCTTCGGGCTCGGTCTCCTTCAGGACATAACCACTGGCTCCCAGGCGTAAGGCCGTCAGCAACTCGCCGCGATCCATCGAAGCGGTCAATACGACAATCTGGCATTCGAGCCCCAACTGTTTCATCTCGTCGAGTACCTGCAAGCCGCTCAAACCCGGCATGTGCAAGTCCAGCAACACCTGCCTGGGCAGCAGCTGCACCGCCAGGTTGATCCCTTCCCTGCCGCTGGCCGCCTGGCCAACCACATCGAAGTCATCGCTGGCGGCAAACAGTTGCGCCAGACCTTTGCGGAACAAGGGATGATCATCGATCAACAATAAGGTCGTGCTGTTCATCGAAGTGCCTCTGCGGGTCGTCATTGTTCTGGATAAGGCTCAGGTGCACGCGAGCGCCATGGGGGCGAATGGTTTCGATGGACAGCTGCGCACCGATGGTCGATGCACGTTCACGAATGATCGCCAGCCCATAGTGGTTCTCCTCAACCGAGGCCGGACTCAGACCGATGCCGTCATCTTCGACGGTCACCGTAATCTCGCCATGCCGGGTCTGGCGCAGTTCGATCCGCACGTGCCGGGCGTGGGAATGTCGCACCACATTGGCCAGCGCCTCGCGGATGATCTGCAGAATCTGCAGTTCGGTTTCCGGGTACAGCGCATCCTCGGCCAGACGGTTGTCCAGCTCGAAAACGATGATGCAGCGTCGGGAAAACTCGGCCACCGAGTCCGCCAGCGCCTGGCGCAGTGAACGCCCGTCCATGGTCAACCGTGCGCTGGTGATCAATTCGCGCACCTGGCGCTGCAAATGACTCAACCCGCCGCGCAACTCGGCCAGCAAGGGGGCGGCCTGCTCCGGCTCACGCAGCTTGGCCTGCATCAGGCTGGCCTGAAACGACAGATAGCCCAATTGCTGTGCCACCGAATCGTGAAGTTCACGGGCCAGTGCACCATGCTGGAACGTTGCCTCCCTGCATTGCTGTTCACGCTTGTGCCGCAGTAGCTGCACCGTCACTCCCAGCACCCGCGCCGTTTCCCCAAGCAACCCATGAAACCCGCGACTGGCCGCGCGCGGCGTGTCCAGCAGCAATACCCCGCGCCTATCGGGCGCGATGCAGGGCAGAACACTCAGCAGGCGATAACGACCCCGATGCCGGCAGGCCATGCACTGCTGCGGTACAGCTGTCGCGGCACCGGTGCGCCACGGGCAGCCCGGCGTCTCATCGCAGGAGCTGAGCATGGCCCGACGGCCGGGGCCGAAGTCCTCGCCAGTCAACAACAACCCCAATTTGCTGCCAGGGTTCAGTGCTTCGAATCGATCGAGAAAATGTGGCAAGGCATCGTCCGCGTCGACCAGGCGCAGCGGCAATTGGGCGAGCAATGCCCGCACGCTGTCCACCTGACGCGGCCGCGAACGCAAGAACCATTGCGCCCACCCGCCAGGTCGCATTCGAGCTTTCAATGACATCCGCCTGCCCTTTGGAAAACCGTGGCGATTAGTCGAGCAACTTCCATGCCTGCCCGCTATCGCCGACGGACTACCCCCAAAGAGATATCTCTTTTTCCGGATTGAACGGTAATTCCTTTCGGGAAACTATCTTCCCCACCAAGAAATAACGACGCCGATTCTGAGCACGGCCAAACGCCGAAAGACAGCGCACCAGACCGAGGCTTTGACGCCTGGCTTGCGCACCAGATCGGGACATTTATTCGCCAGGCGCTGTTGAAACGCTGGACAGCCAGGAGGGTTGCAATGACTGAGACACAAAGCGCTGCGCCGTACAGACCCCAGAGTGTGCCGGTGTACCGTGAACCGACTCTGCGCTCTCACGCGCTGCATCACATTCTGGTGACGCAAACGGCGACAGCCGCGGCGCTTGGGCGTCTGCTCAAGAACTTCGATCAGCCGGCGCTGCCCACTCCCCGCGTACTGTGCGCCGCGGTAGACGGGTTCGAGCGACAGTTGAAAGCGTTGCTCGACGCCACTGCGGTCGGCACCCAGCTGTACGTTCTCGGCGACGAAGCCTTTCTTTGGCGCATCCACGGCGTGGCCCGCACTGCCGGAATGCACAGCGAAGAGATTGACCTGATCGAATCCGGACCGGTGCTGCGCAGGGTGTTTTGCGTGCACTGCCGCCATGTTCAGGACAGCGGCCCACAGGCACAAGTGTGCTGCTCCAATTGCCAGCTCCGCCTGGGCGTGCGCGAGCACTTCTCCCAGCGCCTGGGTGCTTATCTGGGCGTCTGCGAAAACCCCGATCAGCCTTATGCGCAGGCTCAATCATGAGCACGGCGCTGGAGGTACAGGTCGCCGACGCAAAAATGCTGACACCGGTGATTCGCGAATTCACCTTCGTCAGTCGCTCTGGCCGGTTGCCGGGGTTTTCCTCGGGCAGTCACGTACAGGTCCATTTGTCATTGGCCGAGCGCAGCGTGCGCAACGCTTATTCATTGATCAGCGATCCGGCTGACACTCGCCACTATCGCATCGCCGTACGCTTGCAGGACGACTCCCGCGGTGGTTCGCGCCACCTGCATCAACGGGTGAATGTCGGCGATACCTTGCACCTGTCGCCCCCGGCGAATCTGTTCGCCCTGCATTCGACCGCTCGCCAGCACATCCTGATTGCCGGCGGCATCGGTATCACGCCGTTCATGGCGTACATCAGTGCGCTGGAACTGCGCAACGCCGACTTCGAATTGCATTACGCCTACCGCAAAAACCTGACCGATGCCTATGCCGACGAACTGCAGCAACGCCTGGGATCACGCCTGCATCGCTATGACGCCAGCACTGGCGCAGCCCTGGACCTAACGGCGATTCTCAGCGACCGGCCCTTGGGCAGTCATGTCTACGTCTGCGGCCCGCAGCGACTGTTGATGGGCGTTCGGGAACAGGCCAAAGCCCTCGGCTGGCCACCCGGCCGGGTCCATTGGGAAGCCTTCAGCGGCGCAGAACCGGGCTTGCCGTTCAGCCTGGAACTGGCGCGCAGCGGACGGCGGATTCAGGTGAGCGCCGAGCAAAGCCTGCTCGAAGCACTGGAATCGGCCGGTCTGGAAGTCCCCAGCCTGTGCCGCGGCGGGGTCTGCGGGCAGTGCGTCACGCGCCATCTCAAAGGCGATATCGATCACCGCGACAGCATTCTGAGCAGCACCGAGCAGGCCGAATTTCTCATGCCCTGCGTATCACGCGGCTGCGGCTCTTGCGTTTTGCTGGACCTTTAGGAGTCGACCATGACCGTTCAATTCAGCCCCCTGGAAAGCTACCGGGACACCTTCAGCTTCCACAACAGTGCATCGGCCATCGAGC
Source organism: Pseudomonas sp. GW821-FHT02H09 (assembly GCF_059421425.1). Taxonomy (NCBI): domain Bacteria; kingdom Pseudomonadati; phylum Pseudomonadota; class Gammaproteobacteria; order Pseudomonadales; family Pseudomonadaceae; genus Pseudomonas; species Pseudomonas sp. GW821-FHT02H09. The sequence goes on along the minus strand of NZ_JBWKVA010000011.1, from coordinate 183,204 downwards.
GTTTTCCGTTTCCGTTCACCGAAGACAGCTACATGTACTCGGTGAACATCGAGCCGGCGCGCGCCAAAGAACCGGGCTCGGTGTACCAACACTGGTTCGATATCGACGAGCATTACCTGTCGGAAATAGCCGAGCGTGCACTGGTACTGGACAAGGACCCGCGCCGCTACCTGGTGATGCCGCATATGCAGGAAGCGTCGTGGGATGCCTTGCAGATGTTCATGGAACATCTGGCTGCCGACTATCCGCAGTGGTTCGAGCTGAGCTGCGACGCTAACCGCTGGCACTGGCGCAACAAGGCGCTGGGCATCGATCAGGCGTTTGTCTTCGGCGATGCCTCGACCCTCCCCTGCGAACCGCTGGAGTTCATCACCCGTCAGGTTCAGGGCGACATCGCACTGCTCGACCAGCGCGATGGCGATCTGTTCATGGACGCCGGGATGGTCACCAGTCCCGCCGACTGGTCGCTGGCCTTCGATGCCGGGATGAGCTTCAAGCAATGGCATTCGCCGGTGCCCATGGCCAACCAGATGGGCGTGTTCGACCGGGCACTGAAGTACCTGCTCAACGTCCAGGTCGATCAACCGGTGCGCAGGCTCAACTGGACGCTGACAATCAATCCGCGCCTGGATTCGTCCCCCGAGACTTACCACGAATGGGGCGCCGAGCGCGGCAGCATCACCGATGAAAACGTCGGCCAACTCGTCCACCTGCGCGTGGAGCTGCAATTCATGGCCCGCCTGCCCCGCAGCAACGGCCTGATGTTCAGCATCCGCACCTACCTGATCAGCATGAACGAACTGGTCAGCCATCCCGGCTGGGGCCGGCGCCTGCACCGGGTGCTGCGTGACTTACCCGACCCGATCGCCGAATACAAAGGCATGACCCGTTATCGGCAGACGCTGGTGGACTGGCTGAGCCAGTTCGACCAGGCCTGAAACACCTTGACCCAACCCCATTCAGACAAGGAATCACGATATGGCCAACTCCTGGCGCATTTCCGCACTGGCCGAACGTCACCGCGCGCTCGGCTCACAGCTTGAAGACTGGAACGGAATGGGCACTGCCTGGACCTACAGCTCGGACCTGGCCGAGCATCATCAGGCGATCCGTACCCGCGCCGGTTTGATGGATGTCTCGGGGCTGAAAAAAGTCCATTACGTCGGGCCCCACGCCGAAAGCCTGCTGCAATGGGCGACCACCCGTGACATCGCCAAGCTCTACCCCGGCAAGTCGGTCTATGCCTCGATGCTCGATGAGGACGGCAAGTTCATCGATGACTGCATCGTCTACCGCACCGGCCCCAATGCCTTCATGGTGGTGCACGGCGCGGGCACCGGTTACGAGATGCTGGTGCGCTCGGCTCAGGGCCGTCAGGTTGCGGTGCTGTTCGATGACGACCTGCACGACCTGTCGTTACAAGGGCCGTTGGCGGTGGACTTTCTCGCCGAACACGTTCCGGGCATTCGTCAGCTGCCGTACTTCCATCACCTGCAAACCAAACTGTTCGGCCGTCCGGTGATGATCTCCCGCACCGGCTACACCGGCGAGCGCGGTTACGAAATCTTCTGCAAGGCCACCGACGCCCCGACCCTATGGGACGAAATCCTCGAACAGGGTGCGGGCATGGGCATCATCCCGTGTGCCTTCACCGCCCTGGACTGGTTGCGGGTCGAAAGCTCGCTGATGTTCTTCCCCTACGACAACTCGCAAATGTACCCCTTCGCCGATCAAAAAGCCGGCGACACCCTGTGGGAGCTCGGCCTGGATTTCACCGTATCGCCGGAAAAACAGGACTTTCGCGGTGCCGACGAGCACCGGCGCCTGCGCGGTAAAGAACGCTTCAAGATCGCCGGCGTGTTGCTCGAAGGCGCCCGCGCCGCTGAAGCCGGAGACACTCTGTGGCAGGCCGGCAAGAAAGTCGGCGTCATCACCTGCGGCATGTATTCGCGCCTGAGCAAACGCTCCATGGCCATCGCCCGCATGGACGCCGACTGCGCCGCACCGGGATTTGCCATGCAGGTACACGGCAGCCTTGAGGTCGCGGCCATCACCCACGCCTTGCCGTTCGATGATCCGGAAAAAACCAAACGCACCGCCAAAGGCTGATCGAACGCCAACCACGCATTCCAAGGGAGACCTCGATGGACACGCCACACCAACATTACATCCTCAAGATCAGCTGCCCCGCCGCCTCCGGCATTGTTGCCGCAGTCACCTCCTGGCTGGCCGGGCAAGCGTGCTACATCAGCGAGCTGTCGCAATTCGACGATGAATTCACCGGGCGCTTTTTCATGCGCGCGGTGTTTCGTTTCAACAAAGGTGTGGTCGGCGACATCGCCCCGCTGCGCCTGGGCTTGAGCGAGTTGGCCGGCGGTTTCGACATGCAATGGCAGCTGTTCAGTTCGGCTCAGCCGACCCGTGTGCTGCTGATGGTCAGCAAGTTCGACCACTGCCTGACCGACCTGCTGTATCGCCATCGCAAGGGCGAAATGGACATGCAGATCACCGCCATCGTCTCCAACCACCTGGACCTGCGGCCGATGGCCGAACGTGAAGGGATCCGCTTCATTTACCTGCCGGTGAGCAAAGAGAGCAAGTCCCGACAGGAAGCCGAACTGCTGCGCATCGTCGAAGAGACCGAGACCGATCTGGTGGTGCTCGCCCGCTACATGCAGATCCTTTCCGATGACCTGTGCAAACAGCTGTCCGGGCGAGCGATCAACATCCATCACTCGTTTCTCCCCGGCTTCAAGGGTGCCAAGCCCTATCACCAGGCCTACGAGCGCGGCGTGAAACTGATCGGCGCCACCGCCCACTACGTCACCTCGGACCTCGACGAAGGCCCGATCATCGAACAGGAAATCCAGCGCGTCGATCACACCTACCTGCCCGATGCGCTGGTCGCCATCGGCCGCGACACCGAAACCGTCGCACTTTCCAAAGCCCTGAAATACCACCTGGAACACCGGGTGTTCATCAACCAGGACAAGACGGTGATCTTTCGCTGAGCGAGCCACCACCTCGAACCCATTCCGACCGACAGGCACGAGACACGACCATGACCACACGCGTTGCAATCATCGGCGCCGGCCCTTGCGGCATGGCTCAACTGCGGGCATTTCAATCGGCCAGGGACAAGGGAACCCCCATCCCGGAACTGGTCTGCTACGAAAAACAGCAAGACTGGGGTGGCATGTGGAATTACACCTGGCGCACCGGCCTGGATGAAAACGGTGAACCGGTCCACGGCAGCATGTACCGCTATTTGTGGTCCAACGGCCCGAAAGAATGCCTGGAGTTCGCCGACTACACCTTCGAGGAGCACTTCGGTCGCCCCATCGGCTCCTATCCGCCCCGGGAAGTACTGTGGGATTACATCAAGGGCCGCGTCGAAAAAGCCGGGGTTCGTGACTACATCCGTTTCAACAACGTAGTGCGCCAGGTCACCTATGACCAACAGACCGGGCGCTTCACCGTGGTCGCACACGACCATGGCAGCGATACCCAGACCTGGGAAGAGTTCGACTACGTGATCAATGCCTGCGGGCACTTTTCGACGCCGAAGATGCCGTATTTCCCCGGGTTCGAACATTTCGGCGGGCGCATCCTGCACGCCCATGATTTTCGCGAAGCGCTGGAGTTCAAGGGCAAGGACTTGTTGATCGTCGGCAGCAGTTATTCCGCCGAAGACATCGGTTCGCAGTGCTACAAGTACGGCGCCCGCAGCATCACCAGTTGCTACCGCACCGCGCCCATGGGCTATGACTGGCCCGCCAACTGGGAAGAAAAACCGCTGCTGCAGCGCCTGGAAAAGAACCGCGCGTATTTTATCGACGGCACTCACAAACACATCGACGCGGTGATTCTGTGCACCGGCTACAAGCATCACTTCCCGTTCCTGCCGGACGAACTGTGCCTCAAGACCGACAACCGGTTGTGGCCGATGAACCTGTACAAGGGGATTTTCTGGGAGCCCAACCCACAGCTGATCTACCTCGGCATGCAGGACCAGTGGTACTCCTTCAACATGTTCGATGCCCAGGCCTGGTACGCCCGCGACGTGATCCTGCAACGCATTGCCCTGCCCGATCAGGCGCAAATGATCGCCGACAGCCTGGAGTGGCAAGCCCGCGAACAGCAGCTTGAAACCAACCAGCAGATGTTCGAATACCAGGGCGCCTACATCCAGCAATTGGTGGACGCCACCGACTACCCGAACTTCGATATCGCCGCGGTCAACGACACCTTCCTGCACTGGAAGCACGACAAGGCGCACAACATCATGGGTTACCGCGACAAGTCCTACCGCTCGCTGATGACCGGCACCCAGTCGCCGCCCCATCACACGCCGTGGCTCAACGCGCTGGACGACTCCATGGCGGCCTATCTGAGTGAAGAGCCCGATGCCATCAAGTCGGTCGGTTGAGCCTGTGCCGATGACCACAGCACTTAAAAGCACAGGAGCCTGCACATGAACGCACCGCGTGTTTCGACCCCCTGGGAACCGGGGCTGTTTGCCCGGGCACCGGCTCTGGAGCGTTATCGGGTGGCCGCCGGCGGGCTGACACTGATCGCTCTGGAAGCCGGCGATAACCTGCAAGTGATCGACGTCGAAGGGCTGCAAACCTGCGAGCTGCTGGCCTTCGACGCCCTTGGGCGCTCAGCGCTGGCGGCGCTGGGTCTGGCTGCGAGACCCGATTGCAGTTTCATCGCCACGCGGATGTCCGAGCCCGACATGCAGGCACGCCGCATCGCACAAGGCTTGAGCAAGCGCGGCATCGCCTCTCATCCACTCCCCGGCGCGGCCACACTGTGGGATGAGCAATCACCCGCCGGCTACAGCCGCAACTTTGTGGCCGGCGAAGCGTTACTGATCATCGTCGCCGCGCCCAGCGGACCGAGTGCGGTTGACCTGCAATACACCGCCAGCGAATTGCGCGTCGTGGTCCAGCGGGCCAATCCATCGCCACTGCTGGTCCCGCCGCTGCCCGAACCGCTGGGCGAGCTGCTGGATGAATTCACCATCCGCGCCGGAACCGCCCACAGCTACACCGTGGGCAAAGGTCAGTACCTGCAGGTGCTGGACGTCGCCGGACGCCAGTGTTCGGATTTCGTCGCCCTGAATCGCCGGGCGCTGGATCGCGGGCAAGAACTGGACCTGGACCAGACGGTCACCCGCACCCTCAATGGCAACGCCTATCCGGCACCGGGGCTGTTCTCGAAGTTCTTCGACCGGCAGATGCAACCGATGCTCGAGGTGGTGCGTGACACCGTCGGCCGCCATGATTCCTTCGCGTTGGCCTGCGCTGCCCGTTACTACGAAAGCCAGGGCTATTTCGGGCACGACAACTGCAGTGACAACCTCAGTCGGGCGCTGGAACCGTTTGGGGTCCAGGCCCGCAGCGGCTGGCCGGCGATCAATTTTTTCTACAACACCGGGATCGATGCCCACCAGCAGATGACCCTGGATGAACCCTGGTCCCGGCCGGGGGATTACGTGTTGCTGCGGGCCATGACCGATCTTGTCTGCGCCAGCTCGTCGTGCCCGGACGACATCGACCCGGCCAACGGCTGGAACCCGACCGACATCCATATTCGTGTGTATTCCGACAAGGAGCGCTTTTCCATCGCCATGGCCACTCGAAAAACCGCCGATGCCGATCCGACGCTGACCCGCGAATCGGGCTTCCACTCGCGCACCAGCGCCCTGACCGGCAGCTTCACCGACTACCGCAACTGGTGGTTGCCGCTGCGCTACGACGGTTTCGGCGCCATCGATGAATATTACGGCTGCCGCGAACGAGTGGCGGTGATGGACCTGACCGCCCTGCGCAAATTCGAAATCATCGGCCCGGATGCCGAAGCCCTGCTCCAGTACTGCCTGACGCGCGACGTGCGGCGTCTGGCGATCGGTCAGGTGGTCTATTCGGCCATGTGCCATGAACACGGCGGCATGCTCGACGACGGCACCCTGCTGCGCCTGGGCCAGGACAACTTCCGCTGGATCTGCGGCGAGGATTACGCCGGGGTCTGGCTGCGTGAGCAGGCACAGAAGCTGGGCATGAAAGTCTGGGTGAAGTCCGCCAGCGAGCAGATTCACAACCTCTCGGTACAGGGGCCGCTGAGCCGCGAACTGCTCAAGCAAATGGTCTGGACCCCGGCCACCCAGCCCGGCGTGGAAGCCTTGGGTTGGTTCCGCTTTCTGCTGGGGCGCCTGGATGGTTACGACGGCTGCCCGCTGATGATTTCCCGCACCGGCTACACCGGCGAGCTGGGCTACGAAGTCTGGTGTCAGCCGCAGGACGCCGAGCGGGTCTGGGACCGGATCTGGCAACTGGGCGAGCCGCTGGGCATCGTCCCGCTGGGCCTTGAAGCACTGGACATGCTGCGCATCGAAGCCGGACTTATTTTTGCCGGCTATGAGTTCAGCGACCAGACCGATCCGTTCGAGGCCGGGATCGGCTTCAGTGTTCCGCTCAAGAGCAAGACCGACGATTTCATCGGCCGCGATGCACTACTGCGGCGCAGTGCCAATCCCATGCACAAACTGGTAGGCCTGCAACTGAGCGGCAATGAAGGCGCCCATCACGGCGACGGCGTGTACAGCGGTCGCGCCCAGGTCGGCGTGGTCACCAGTGCCTGCCGTTCACCGCTGCTGGGCAGCAATATCGCCTTGTGCCGGGTCGATGTCGCCAGCAGCGAAGCAGGTACCGCGCTGCAAGTGGGCAAGGTCGATGGCTTGCAGAAGCGCATCGATGCCCAGGTCATGGCGCCGATTTTCTACGACCCGCAGAAATGCCGGGTGCGCAGCTGATCGGCCAGACAAGTTGTTGCTGCACCGAATACCGCTACTGCGTTGCCCACCAGCGAGACAAAGAGTCTTTCGACAAGACCAAAAACACTCGCTGACCGAAGCCCTGCCGCCGAACCGGATGCCAACGCATCCGGCCGAGTGCCAGGGTATCGGCTGACCTTCCGACTGCCCCGACAACTCTTCTTACATGGGATCACAGAAATGGAAGCGACTACGTTCGAGACCGTATCGCAGGCTGGCCAGACGGTTGGCAGCCTGCAGCGCAAAATTGACTGGAGAGGTGCGTTCTGGGTTGCCAGCGGCGTGCCAGCACTGGTGCTGTTTTCCATTGGCGCGATTGCCGCGACGGTGGGCAAACCGGCGTGGATCGTCTGGATCATTTCGATCCTGTTCGGTTTCATCCAGGCCTTCACCTATGCCGAGATCGCCGGATTGTTCCCGCATAAATCCGGCGGTGCATCGGTTTACGGTGCGGTGGCCTGGGTGCGTTACAGCAAGCTGATCGCGCCGGTGTCGGTGTGGTGCAACTGGCTGGCCTGGTCACCGGTGTTGTCCATCGGCTCCGGGCTGGCCGCCGGTTACATCCTCACCGCGCTGTTTGCGCCGGACGCGCTGATCAACACCTGGCAATTGACCTTGCTGGATCTTGGCTGGATCAAGAGCGGGCTGTCCCTGCGCATGAATGCGACCTTCGTGGTCGGCGTGGTGATTCTGCTCGGGGTGTTTGTCATACAGCACGGCGGCATCCTGCGCTCGGCACGCCTGACCCTGATACTCGGTGTCACCTCGCTGATTCCGCTGCTGCTGGTGGGCGTGGTGCCATTGTTGACCGGCGATGCGCTGCAGGCCAACTTCCTGCCGCTGTATCCCTTGGCTCACGACGCCGGCGGCCAGGTCATCGATGGCGCGTGGGACATTTCCGGTTGGTCGTTGATGGCCGGCGGGCTGTTCATGGCGGCATGGTCGACCTACGGTTTCGAGACTGCCGTGTGCTACACCCGCGAGTTCAAAGACCCCAAGCGCGACACGTTCAAGGCGATCTTCTATGCCGGCCTGCTGTGCATTCTGGTGTTCACCCTGGTGCCGATGGCGTTTCAGGGCAGTCTCGGCCTCGGTCAACTGGTCAGCGCCGCGGTGCTGGATGCCAACGGCACCGTCGTGACGCCAGCGGTTTACAGCGGTTTGCTGTCACCGGCGATCTACAGCGGCATGGGTGTTGGCCAGGCGATGGCCGACAGCATCGGCGGTGGTAAAGTCGTGGCCAATGTGGTGTTGATCATGCTGATCCTCGCCACGCTGCTGGCGATCATGACCTCGATGTCCGGCTCCTCGCGCACCTTGTATCAGGCTTCGGTGGATGGCTGGTTGCCCAAATACCTGGGCCACACCAACGAACACGGCGCTCCCACCGCAGCCATGTGGACCGACCTGTCGTTCAATCTGCTGCTGTTGCTGATGTCCGACTACGTGTTCGTCCTCGCGGCGTCCAACGTCAGTTACATCATCTTCAACTTCCTCAACCTCAACGCCGGCTGGATCCATCGCCTCGACCGCCCGGACTGGGTGCGCCCATACAAGGCACCGACTGTGCTGCTGGCATTGGGTGGCGTGCTGAGCTTCGTCAACCTGGCGTGCATGGGCCTGGGCGCCGACATCTGGGGCGCCGGCACCTTGTTCACCGGGGTGCTGCTGGCACTGTTGATTATCCCGGTCTTCGTCTATCGGCACTACGTGCAGGACAGGGGCAGCTTCCCGGTGGCGATGCTCAGCGACTTGCATATCCAGACCGATGAAGGCGCCAGGCGGGCCGGGATGCTGCCCTATGTGACCTTGGTGGCGGGTGTGCTGGTGGTGTACTTCTGTCATCGCCTGGCGGTTTGAGTCAGCGACCAGCTGAGTGTTGAATGGCTGGGCAGGAGACGGTTTCACTTCTAGCGTGAATGGCCAGGGATGGCGAAACGCTAACGATTCGGCTCAATACTTGCAGGAGCCAGGCTTGCCCGCGAAGACGGCCTGGAGGTCACTACAGACTTGTAGCGAATACAGCCCTAGCGATCGACTTTATGCCGCGCCGCATACAAGCACAGCATCTCCATCGCCAGGGTTGCTGCCGCCAGTGACGTGATGTCCGCGCTGTCATAGGCGGGTGCGACTTCCACCACGTCCATGCCCACCAGATTGATCCCGCGCAAGCCGCCGAGAATCTCCAGCGCCTGCACCGTGCTCAGGCCACCACATACCGGTGTGCCAGTCCCTGGTGCGAATGCCGGGTCCAGACAATCGATGTCGAACGTCAGGTACACCGGGTTATCGCCAACCCGCTCACGGATCGATTCGATGATCGCGTCGCAGCCGCGCCGATGCACTTGCCGCGCGTCCAGCACCTGAAAGCCCTGGTGGTCATTATTAGTGGTGCGCAAACCGATTTGTACTGAACGGGACGGATCCACCAGCCCCTCTTTCGCCGCATGCCAGAACATGGTGCCGTGGTCGATGCGTTTACCGTCTTCATCGGGCCAGGTGTCGCTGTGGGCGTCAAAATGGATCAGCGACAACGGACCGTGCTGCCGGGCATGGGCCTTGAGCAGCGGATAGCTGATGAAGTGGTCACCGCCAAAGGTCAGCATTGCGCAACCCGCCGCGAGGATTTTCTCGGCATGGGCCTGGATACTGTCCGGTATCGACTGCGGCGTGCCGTAATCGAAGTTGCAATCGCCGTAGTCGATCACGGCCAGATGGTCGAACGGGTCGAAGGTCCAGGGCCAATGCCGTTCCCAGGCGATCCCGGTCGAGGCACTGCGAATCCCCCGCGGCCCAAAGCGCGCGCCCGGGCGGTTGCTGGTGGCGGTGTCGAACGGTACGCCACTGACCACCACGTCCACACCGCGCAAGTCGCGGCTATAACGGCGGCGCATGAAACTGGTGATGCCGGCGTAGGTGCTTTCAGCGGCAGTCCCGTAGAGGCTGTCGCGGGTCATGGCCTGGTCGTTCAAATCAGCGATATCCATACACAATTCCTTATTATTGGTGGCTACGGAAGGTGGTCCACACGCGGGTGCGCTGACGCATGTCCTTGAGGCTCATGCTGCGGTCGGCGTACAGACGATCACGCACATCGGCGGGCGGGTAGATGTTGGCGTCTTCACGCACGGCGGTATCCACCAAGGGTGTCGCTGCCTGGTTGGCTGTGGCGAAAAACAGCGTGTTGGTCAGCGCTGCCACCGACTCCGGGCGCAACATGAATTCGATAAAGGCCCGCGCCGCTTCCGGGTGCGGTGCGTCCTTGGGGATCGCCAGGTTGTCCTGCCACACCAGTGTGCCTTCCGTGGGTATCCGGTAAGTCACCTCGAACGGCTTGTTGGCCTTGTGCGCCTGATCGGCAGCCATGCTTGCGTCACCGTTATAGGTCAGCGCCAGACACACACTGCCATTGGCCAGATCACTGATCTGTCGCCCGGTGGCCACGTACAGCACCGAAGGTTGCAACTGATGCAACAAGGCTTCGGCGGCGGCCAGATCATTCTTGTCAGTGCTGTAGGGATCTTTACCGAGGTAATGCAGCGCCAGACCGATCACTTCCTGAGGCGAATCAAGAATGGCGATACCACAGTCCTTCAATTTGCTGGCGTATTCGGGCTTGAACAGCAGATCCAGACTATTCAGAGGTACGCCCGGCAGGCGCTTCTTCACGGCTTCGACATTGATGCCCAGGCCCAGCGTGCCCCAGGTATAAGGCACGCCATAACGGTTACCCGGATCGACAGCGGCAAGCTTTTTCAGCAAATCCGGATCAAGGTTGTCGTAGCCTTTGAGGTTGTCGTGGGGAATTTCCTTCAAGGCGCCAGCGGCCAGACCACGGGCCAATACGCTGGACGACGGCACCACCACGTCATAACCGCTGCCGCCGGTGAGCAGTTTGGTTTCCAGGACTTCCGAGGTATCGAACGTGTCGTAGCGCACGTGGATGCCGGTTTCCTGTTCAAAACGCTGCAAGGCCTCGGGCGCCACGTAATCGGCCCAACTGTAAAGATTGATCACCTTTTCTTCGGCCACTACCGGTAGGGCCAGGACAAAAACCAGAGCGGGACAACAGAACCTGAGAAGCGGACCCATGATGAATACCTGCAGGGAGTAAGTGCCTGCAGGATGCGCCAGGGGATACATTGGAAAAATATTAAGTTTATTATCCTGACTTTCACCGGGAGTAATGTTTGATGCTCGGACAAATTCACGATCTGGACCTGCACCTGCTGCGCCTGTTTGTCAGCGTGGTGGAGTGCGGTGGTTTCAGCGCCGCCCAAGGTGAACTCGGTCTCAGCCAGTCAAGCATCAGCCAGCAGATGGCCAAGCTCGAAACCCGTCTCGGCTACCGGCTGTGCAGTCGCGGCAAAGGCGGTTTCAAACTGACGCCCAAAGGCGAACAACTGCTCAGCTCGACTCGCGAGTTGTTCCAATCCATTGAAGCGTTCCGCCATCAGTCCAACGGCGTGGCCGGTCGATTGCTCGGTGAAGTGCGCCTGGGCCTGTCCGAGGCCCTCGATCAGTCAATTCTGCAACGGGTCGCCGAAGCGATCCGGCGCTTTCGCGAGCGGGACGAGTCGGTGCGCATCGAACTGATCAGCGCCATGCCCGGCGAGATGGAAAGGCTATTGCTGCAACAGCGGCTGGACCTGGCGATCGGCTATTTCTCACAGGTACAAAGTGCATTCGACTACCGCGAACTGTTCACTGAAACCCAGCATCTGTATTGCGCGAAAGGTCATCCGCTATTCACCAACGATGCACCGGACGATGAAGCACTGCAAAACACCGATCGGGTCGACCACCCCTATCGCTTTCTGCGAAGCGCCGAACCCTTCCAGGGCAAGCTCTGTTCGGCCCGCTCGGAACAGGTCGAAGGCACCCTCGCCTTTATCCTTTCCGGAAAACATGTCGGCTATCTACCCAACCACTTCGCCCGATCCTGGGAGGAAAAAGGCTTACTCAAGGCCGTGCGTCAACAAGACCTGAGTTTTGAAGTGGCCTTTCACCTGGCCCGGCATCGGGCGCAGGTGCCGGGGGATGCACAGCGGGCATTCGAGGAGGACTTGTTGACGGCGTTTTCCCTGGCCTAGACAGCTGCGGGGGATTTTCGCGTGGGGCTGGCATGAGGTTGCGTCAGCATTGCTCGGGCCTGTTGTGGAAATCCCACTGTCAGTGGGATCCAGCTTCGAGTTGATATCAAAGGAGTTTCCATCACCAACTTCCGTAAGGGATGCCGAAGCGTTCGATGTAGCGCTTGGAGGCGGCTTTGATGCTGACGTAATACCCTTCGTACATCCCTTGATCCGGCCCCAATGGCTCGATGCCGACCACGGCGCGGTCGGCTTTGTTGGCGTGGAAGCAGTCGTCTTGCACCCAGACCTGAATGATTCCGCCGGGGGCCAGGCCCAGACTCAAGGCCGCACTAGGGTTTGCGCTGTATTCGGGGTACTTGTGGCAGCGCTGCGCTGTGGAGTCGCGCATGATCTGCCGGGTTTCCTCCGAGATATCGATCCAGCCGCTGTAGGTTTTTCGCTCGACAATCGACTGCCAGCGCACATAGATGCGCTTGGGCAGGTCGGCGCCAACAACCGGCATGCCTGAGCTGCCGACCCCCACCCAGCCTCTCGCGTTCTCCGTACCATCTTCGTAGTCGCTACTCCCAGCGCTGCCGGCTGCGATATTGCGAAATAGTCGACCTTGAATGTCTTCGACTGAGGAAGTTTCCACCCACACGGTCATATGGGCCGGTTCGGTAAAACCGATGTACCACCAGCGGCTCTTGTAATCATTTTTGGCGGAGAGCGGGTCCGGTGTCTGGCATCCGCTCAGAGCTAATAGCGCTAGAAGGGGAAAAAATCTTTTCATGGCTACAGCATCCATTCCGGTACATGAGGGTGTTGCACCCGCACGGCGTCCGTGGTCGGGGCGTTGACATAGATCAGCTCGAGTTTGCTGGTGCGCGGTCCGGCGAGCAGGCCCGGCGTCCAGTGGGCAGACCTATGGATGTAGCAGTGCCTGAGCAGCTTCTCTTCGGTGGGCGTCGTGCTGTAGTCGCCCGAGATAAAACGATCGCATAGCGTTTGCAGTTCAGAAGGCGGACGTAACCCCGGTCTTTCATTGATCTCTTCAAACTGCACACCGTGCTTTTTCGCCGCCTCGTACATCACCCGCAAATACACCTTCGCCAGCCCGGCGCTGACCTTACGCTGCAGCAGCAAGCCGACAAAAACCCTTTTGTGTTTCGGGGCCATACGGTCCTGTGAGTCGGCCGGCAGTAGTTCGGGCTCAGGGGTGACAAGCCTCAACATGTCCAGGGGCCAGCCTTTGGCGTGCCATGTGGCTTGCGCTTGTTGGGCGTCGCGGTAGATCGAGGTGGTTTTCACATCGGTGTGCACAGGCACGTCCAGTGCCTGCAGCGGGATGAGCATCACCCGTTCTTCGGCCTCGTCCCGGTAGCCGCCGCCAAGGTCCGAATGGGCGCCGGGCAGGCTGATTTCCGTATGGTCCGGGCCCACCCGATTCAGGGCGAAGTTGGCGCGGTGCTCGTCCAGCGCCACCAGATGCAGTACATGGGGAAAGAACTTCGGGTGCAAATGCAGTTTGACCCCCGGCGCGGCGGGGCTGCGCACATAACCCAGGTTGCTCCAGCCGCCCACCGAGGCCACGGTGTCGAACAGCCCGATAAACCCGGTATGCACGCTTTCGCCATAGATTTTGCTGAAACCATTGGCGAAGAATTTTTTGGGCAAAGCCAGGGTTTCGTGCAAGGGACTGCCGACTCCTGCCATCGTCAGGTAGGCAAAGTGCCGCGCCGCTGCGGCACCACGGCTGAAGCCGAATATGTCAACAATGAGGGAGTGGATTTGAAGGTCAGGATTTTCATCGTGGAAGCTCCACATTAGCCTTTTGATCTCACGAAAGGCTTGAAACACCCGCGCCTCGATACCCGTCTCACCCCGCCCCAAAGCCGAGCCCAGGACGCTGTCTGGCTCACCGGCCGTGGTGCCGATCCCCTCAACGTAAACTTTTTTGAAGGCCAGCTTTTGCTGAATGATTTTCTCGCGGCCAATCGATAGCTCGTACAGGTCATAAAGCCATTTGACATTCGTCACCTCATTCCCATAACTCCCGTTCGGATCCTGCATGTACGGTTTGCAACTCCCATCCAGATCCTGCGGGGCGATCGGATGATGAGCGCCACAACGCTGGCCCAGCTCCACGTTGAACGGGTTGTTGCCCGTGCCATCGAAAAACACGCCGATGCGCAAGGTGACGGTGACTTGTCGGCGTTGTTCTTCGGCCTGTTTCTCTTCCCATCGACGATTGCATTCGTCTTCATGGGCCTGTTGCCGGGCCAGCATGGCTGCGTTCTGCTGTTGCGCCGTCTCGGCGCAGAAGGCTCTGTCCTTGGTTCGTTCCGCCCGTTGTGTTGCCAACGCCTGATCACGGCACACGGCGCAATGGTATCCATCGACTTCATTTTTCATTCGGCATCCCTTTTTCAGTCGACCCATCCTTGGGCCGGAAGCCCAATGGCAGGCTTCAAGCTAAAAATGCGCCCCAAACGGTAAGGCCGGATGCCAGTTGCGGATTGATAGTCTGTGGGAAGTGCGCTGAATTCGCTGCACCTGGAGCTGACAGAAAAAACGCACTCTAAAACGAGATTTGGCATAAGCCTCGGCGGGAGATGCCAAAGGTTTCCGGTCTTATCGCAGGCCTTCGGCAGTGACTACAGGGGATGTGTCGGGTTGAGATTTTTCCGGCGTTATTTTGAGTTGCAGTCACCCGACCTCCCCGCTATCCTTCGGCGGTCGTTGCACATTCAGCGACCGGGCTTGGCGGCCTGAGTTAATCAAGGCGCGACAGCGCCTCCCACACACATTGCAGGCGCTTTTTTTGCGCCCGCATATCTGCGTTATGGCGGGTTGCGTGGGAGAACCTTCGGGTTCGCCGGTTCCTTGATTCCCGGTCCGCCAATCCTGCGCAATCCGCCACCCTCATCTGCTTGGCGGCAGACGGTGGTGGTTCCCCTAGAATCGAGGAGCCAGACCATGTACAGCATAAATCCGTCCAAAATCCGCATTTGCGCTTACCGCACTACACCCTCGGCCACGTTTCAAACCTCCCCCCTGCGCCACCTCCAGACCCTCGGAGGTGTCCAATGACCGATCACCAAGACCTCAAAACCATCGGCCTCACGCCGTTCTCCATCCATTCGGATCAGGCGCTGTTCCGGGTCAACAGTGGCGTGTCGATCCGAGAGGCGCTGTCGCACGTGTCCGACTTGCTCCATGTCGCGAAGATGCTGGCAGAAGATGCCGCGATGGAACGAAATACCGACCGTTATGCCTGGGCGTCGCACTATTTGCAGGAGATGAGTAAGGCGGTGATCGATGATGTGGTGAAAGTGCTAACGCCCAAGCCTGTACCCGTTGCGAAGGAGAAGATGTGAGGATGGAATATCGATCCAGCTCACTGTCGGCGCGTTCTGCGCTATCTTGCTGAACATGCGGTGAACCGTTAGAGAGGCTCGAGGGCCCAGCCACTGGCGGTTCGGCCCTTTTCTTTTCGAGATCACGTCCATGCGCAGATTCTTCGGTTTATCCCTCGCCCTGCTCCTGCTCACCTTGAGCGCCTGCGCCCAGTTCCCCAGCCGGGATCCGCTGAACATCAACGTGGTGGGCATCGAACCGCTGCAGAGCCAGGGTCTGGAAGTACGATTCGCGGTGAAACTTCGTCTGCAAAACCCCAACGAAACGCCGATCGACTACAACGGCGTGGCCCTGAATCTTGAGGTCAACGGGCGGCCACTGGCCAGTGGCGTGAGCGATCAACACGGCTCGATCCCGCGTTTCTCCGAAGCGATCCTGACGGTGCCGGTGAGCATCTCGGCATTCTCAGTGTTGCGTCAAACGCTGGGACTGAGCCAGACCCAAAGCCTGGACAACCTGCCTTACGTGCTGCACGGAAAACTGGCGGGGGGTGTGTTCGGCACCATGCGTTTCGTTGATCGAGGCAATCTCAGCCTGCCAGGCTCGACCGCAGTCTGGTGAGCCCGTCATGTTTTGCGCGGTTCACGTAAAGCCACAAACACCGCCAATGCCGAGACGATAGTAATCCCGATCAGCACATACAGCAGTTGGCTGAAGGCGTTGGCATACAGCAGCAACAACGCCTCACGACTGAGGTGCGGCAACAGCGCTGCACTGGCTTGCAGGTTGCCGTTGGCCAACTGTTGCGCCGCGAGGGAAATGTGTTCTGAGTCCGCAACTGCGTCGCTGATCGAAACCTTGAGTAATCCGGCCAATACAGCGATCACCAGCGCCAACGCAATGCCCTCCCCGGCGACCCGGGTCGTACTGAAAATTCCGGTGGCCATGCCAGCGCGCTCCTTGGGTACCACACTCACCGACAACCCGTCCATCAAGCCCCACGGCATGCCTGCACCCAACCCGATCACCAACATCGGCAGCACATATTCTGCCGGTGGCTGTCCTGGCGCGACGCAACTGAGCCCATACAAACCGGCTGCGGCGATCAGTAATCCGACACCCGAAACCACCCCGGCGTTAATCCAGCGGGTCAGCAGCGCCGCGAGAAACGGCACAACAACCATGGGCGCAGACAAAGCGATCATCATCAAGCCGGCGTCGACCTCGCTGTAGCCTTCGACACCGATAAAGCGTATCGGTAGCAGAATTAACAGCACTACGAAGCAGTAACAGGTGGCAATCGGCAGCACTTGAACGCCGACAAAACGCGGGTAACGAAACAACGACAAATCAAGCATCGGCCGCGAGACCCGCAGCTCCACCGCGACAAACCCCAGCAACGACGCCAGCGCTCCCAGTAGCAGACCCAACACCAGCCCACTGCTCCAGCCACTTTCCGGCGCCTGCAAAATCCCCCAGGTAAACAGCACCAGCGCTGCGGTAAAACTCAGGGTACCCGGCCAATCGACGCCAGCGGCGTCAGGGTCGCGAGACTCGTGCATCAGTGGCACACCAAACAACAACGACATACCGCCGATAAGCGTCGCGGACAAAAAAATAGCGCGCCAACCGAAGTGCTCGATCAACACTCCGGCCAGAATCGGGCCGAAGGCCAGGCCGACGCCAAACGTCGTGCCCAGCAGACTGAAGGCCCGGGTTCGCGCCACACCGTCGAACTCCTGCGCCAGTGCAGCCGAACCGCCGGCCAACGCGGCGGCTCCGGCAAGTCCCTGGACGGCCCTCAGTAGATCGAGCCAAAGCACCGAAGGTGCAAACGCCAACGCAAGAGATGTCACGGCGAATAGCGCGATGCCAATACCGAATACTCGCTTGCGACCGTATTCATCAGCCAGCGTCCCGGCAGCCATCAGCGCGCTGCCGAAACTCAGCATGAAGGCATTGGTCATCCAGCTCAGGGCTAAGGCACTGCCACCCAGCTCACGACCAATTGCCGGAGTGGCGACGGCGACCCCGACAAACGTCAGCGGCAATATCAACGCCGCCAGGCAAACCGCCGCCAACACCACGTAGGGATCGCGGGTGCTGGACGGGAAATCTACAGTGTTGGAAATATCGACTTCGCGGCTCATTTGCACCTCAGGTGTCTGTGGCCGACAACGCGGCATTCAAGTCGATTCGATGGTAGATTCGCTTCAATCAGCGATAAATAGGGCGAAAGTCCCTATTTAAAGGACTAAAACGCTCGAATCGAGACTAACTTTGGACAATTTGAATGGCTTGCTTGCCTTCGTCCGCGCGGCGCAAATGCGCAGCTTTGTCGCCGCTGGAGAGCGATTGGGGATTTCCGCTTCGGCGGTCGGAAAAAGCGTGGCGCGGCTTGAAGAAAAACTCGGCGTACGACTGCTCAACCGCAGCACCCGACGTATTAGCCTGACCGACGAGGGCACGCTGTTTTTCGAGCGATGCCAACGCATCGTCAGCGAAGTCGAGGAGGCGCAAGCGGAACTCGCACGAATCACCGACAAACCCCGGGGCAAGTTGCGCGTCAGCCTGCCTGCCGTCGGCTATCGCATGCTGCTGCCGATCCTCCCCGAGTTCGCCGAACGCTACCCGGACATCGAGCTGGACCTGGACTTCAATGACCGACTGATCGATGTCATCGCCGAAGGTGTCGATGCGGTGATTCGTAGCGGCGAGTTGATGGATTCTCAGCTCAAGTCGCGCACGCTAGGACCGTTTCGCTTCGTGCTGATCAGCGCTCCCCACTACTTTACTCGTCATGGCACACCCACGACGCCGAGGGAACTGGAGCAGCACGCTTGCTTGCGTTACAAATTTCCAGGCACCGCCCAGTTGCAGGAATGGAAACTGCGCAGTGCAGCCGATGAACCACCGTTGCTACTCAGAAGCGCGCTGATCAGCAATAACCTGGAAGCGCTGATCTTCGCCGCGACCCAAGGGCTGGGTATCGCCTTTATCCCGGATTTTGTGGTCCGCGAAGCATTGGCCGACGGCACGTTGGTCTCGGTGCTGGATGACTACCAGACCGACAGCGGAAAATTCTCGATTCTGTGGCCGAGCAGTCGACACCTGCTGCCAAAACTGCGAGTGTTTGTCGACTTTCTGGCCGAGCGGCTGGTATTGGGAAAACCCTGAACTCTGAACCGTGAAAGCCGTTTTATCGCACACTCCAAGGAGGAAACCTCGCACATGGAACCCGTCCCGATCCTGTACACCGAACGGCTGATTCTGCGCCCGCTGGAGCTGGCCGACGCCGAAGCCATTCAGCAGCAGTTCCCGCACTGGGAAGTGGTGCGTTATCTCAATGCCATGGTCCCATGGCCTTACCCTGCGGACGGTGCACTTCGCTATTTGCAAGGCATGGCCCTGCCAGCAATTGCCCGATGCGAAGAATGGCACTGGTCGATCCGTTTGAAGTCGGCACCGAATCAACTGATTGGCAATGTCAGCCTGATGGACGAGCCAGGCAACAATCGTGGCTTCTGGCTTGCACCACAATGGCAAGGTCAGGGGCTGATGAGTGAAGCCAGCGCGGCGGTGACCCAATACTGGTTCGAAACCCTCGGTCGCGCGCTGATGCGAGTGCCCAAGGCCTCGCCGAATCTGGCCTCACGGCGTATCTCCGAGCGCGACGGTATGCGCCTGATCAACACCGAAGAAAGCAACTTCGTCAGCGGACGCTTCCCGTGCGATACCTGGGAAATCACCCGCGAAGAATGGCAACGCCTCAGATAAACCGCACGCCCGGTTTGGCCCGCTCATCCACGGTCAATTCGAACACGTCCGGGCGTGCATAGTGCCCGACCACGTCGTAGTCGTAACGAGCGCGGACCAATTGATCCGTGTCGATTTCAGCGCTCAGCAGACCGGCGCCGCCCAATAGCGGCCCGGCAAGAATATCGCCCATGGGACCTACGATCACGCTGCCGCCGGCGATCAACGGGCGCTCGGCCGGCCAGTTGGCGATATCCAGGCCCAAGGCTTGCGGTGAGTCCTGAACCTGACAGGCGCTGACCACAAAGCAGCGCCCTTCGTGAGCGATATGACGCATGCTGACCTGCCACATCTCCCGCTCATCCACCGTCGGTGCACACCAGACCTCCACGCCTTTGGCGTACATCGCGGTACGCAGCAGCGGCATCATGTTTTCCCAGCACACCGCCGCGCCGATTCGCCCGACCTTGCTGTCGATCACCGGCAATGTCGAGCCGTCGCCCTTGCCCCAGATCAGCCGCTCGGTACCGGTAGGCATCAGTTTGCGATGCCTGGCCACCAGGCCGTCCTGGGGCTCGAAATACAGCACGGTGCAATACAGCGTGCTACCAGAGCGTTCGATGACTCCCAGCACCAGACTGGCGCCTGTACGCGTGGATAATCCAGCCAAGGCTTCAGTTTCAACACCGGGAACGTCGATCGCGTTGGCGAAATAGCGGGCAAAAGCCTCTCGGCCTTCCGGCAAGCGATAGCCCAATTGCGTTCCAAAACTTTCGCCTTTTGGATAACCCCCAAGCAAGGCTTCAGGCATGACCACCAGGCTCGCACCGGATTCGACGATGGCACTTTCGTAAGAGAGGATCTGTTCCAGTGTCTCGCCCTTGCCGCCGGGCAACGAACCGATTTGCAGTGCAGCAACGATGGACTTGGGCATCGCGGTAACTCCATGAGCAATGAGGTGTTGCTCATTCTCCCGCCACGATCGACTATGAATAAAGTCCATTTCAATGCTGAATGATATGAACCAAATGAATATCACCGACATCGACCTCAACCTGCTCAAAGCTTTCGAAGCGTTGCATGACGAGTCCAGCGCCAGCCGGGCGGCGTTACGTCTGGGGGTTACACAATCGGCCATGAGTGCGGCGTTGCGCCGGCTGCGAGACGTGTATGGCGATCAACTATTCGTTCGCACGGGTCGCGGACTGGCACCGACGCTTCGCGCCAACCAACTGAAACCGGTGATCAGTGAAGCACTGAACAAGTGTCGGCAAAGCCTGGCGATGGTCGACCCTCATGTCAGCCACTACGAAGGTCGCTCGGTCGCCATCGGTTTATCGGATGACTTCGAAATTGCCTACGGTCGGCGGCTGATCGAGGAGATTGCACAACGCGCGCCGAAACTGCGGCTGATCTTTCGTCAAACCCACAGTCAGATTGTTGCCCATGCATTGATGGAGCGCAGTATCGACCTGGCAATCACCGCCGGTGGTTTTGCCGAGCGCATGCTCAGCCGCCAGGTGCTCGGTGAAGGAAGCTATCTGTGCCTGGTGGACCCGGCCAGCCTGGCCGACGGGCAGCATGAGATCAGCCTCGAGGAGTTTGTCACCCGCGAGCATATCCTGGTGTCTTCGGGAGGATTTATCGGGATCACCGATGAGGGGTTGGCCGGATTGGGACTGAGCCGACAAGTCTGCGCCTCGACCACCCACTTCGCGGCGTTGCCTTATCTGCTCAAGGGTAGCCAGGCCGTAGCGACCATCCCGGCCCATGCAGCGCAGAGCATTGCGACGCTCACCGGGCTGACGCTGTTGCCCTGCCCTCTGACGCTGCCACGCTACCCGATCGAACTGGGCTGGCGCACCAGTACTCAGCTCGATCCGGTGGTGCTAAAAGTACGGGAAGCAATAGTGGCGTGCTTTTTGTAGGAGCTGCCGCAGGCTGCGATCTTTTGGGAGTAACCCTGTGCTCGGCTGGCTACACACTGACAAGAAAGCCCGGTTACTTCGCCGCCATCAACCGATTGACTTCACTGCGCACCATGTTGGCGAATTCCGGCGGAGACATGAGATCCAGCTCCGAGCGCACCCATTCCGCCCATTTGCCCTTACGCTTGGCGCGCTCGCCGAACAAGCGTGCGCCCTCGCCTTTGGCTTTACCCAGATTGCTCTGCCAAAGATCGAACAGACGGGACTTTTCATCTTCAAGCGCAGCGCGCTCGGCAAGGGGCTGGTTAGCCAGATTGAAGCTCATGGGAGTTACCTGCTGCGTAAAATTGGCAACATCTTACACTGTAGGAAGAAATGTCTTTGCCTGGATTTCTTGTCGACTTTCGGCTCAGGCACAAAATAGCTGCAACTTTTACACGTGCAGCTGACTCCATGGTTCACTGCACACTCACCTGCAAGGAGTATCTCGATGGCCCGGAAAAACGCCGCGCAAATGGCTGACGAACAAATCAAGGATCAAGCTTTCAGCGAGCTGCGGGCGCTGATCGAAGAGTCGGAAAAATTACTCAAAAGCAGTGCCTCGCTGGTGGGCGAGGAAGGCGAAAGCCTGCGCGAACAAGTCGCGTTGAAACTCAAGCAGGCACTGAACGCCGTATCGAGCGTACGTGAGCGCAGCAAGCCGGTGGTCGATGCCACGCAAATCTACATAGGCGGGCATCCTTGGCAGACTGTGGCGATCTCAGCCGGTTTTGGTCTGGTGCTCGGCTTGTTAGTGGGCCGTCGTTAATACGTCAGTTCAAAAGGCGAGCCGTAGTCAGCTCGCCTTTTTCACATCAAAGTCCTGCCAACTCGCGCAGCTGCGTCAACTCTGCGCTGGCAATCCGAATCCCTTCTTCGCCAGCCTTCGCTCGCTCACGATGACGACGGTCGCCTGGTAAACGCTTGAGCCCTACCCCGTGCATCTGCCGCACCAATTCCTGACTGCGCTCGGCGAAACTCTGCCCGGCCGCTTTGCTGGGGTCGATCACGATGATCAACTGACCGGTCCAAGGGGTTTTCGCCCCAGGGTGATTAGACCAATCGAACTCGAACGAGAAGTTTCCACCGGTCAAGGCCGCGGCCAGCAGTTCGACCATCATTGATAGCGCCGACCCCTTGTGACCGCCAAACGGCAACAGCGCACCGCCTTCGAGAATCGCCTTCGGGTCCTGGGTCGGCTGGCCCAGGCTGTCCACCCCCATGCCGGCTGGCAGGCGCTCGCCCTTGCGCGCAGCGATCTGTACATCACCGTGGGCAATGGCGCTGGTGGCCAGATCGAAGACAATCGGATCACCGTCGGCCCTCGGTGCGGCAAAGGCAATCGGGTTGGTGCCAAACAGCGGGCGATCGGCGCCATGGGGCACGACGCAGGTCATGCTGTTTACCACGCTTAATGCCACCAGCCCTTCATAAGCGAAGGGTTCGACATCCGGCCAGAGTGCCGCAAAGTGATGAGAATTGCGTATCGCCAACACTGCGATCCCGGCGCTTCGGGCTTTCTCGACCAGAAGCGCCCGGGCCGCCGCCAGGGCCGGCTGAGCAAAGCCGTTGGCCGCGTCGACCCTGACAAAACCTGATGCCACGTCTTCAACGACAGGCACGGCCTTGCCATCGACCCAGCCGCTCGCCAGCGTCGATACATAACCGGGGATACGGAATACGCCGTGACTGTGGGCACCATCGCGCTCGGCGCCCGCGCAGTTCTCGGACAGGACGCGAGCCACTTCGAGGGAAGTACCCTGGCGCAGGAAAATTTTCTCTAACAACGCCACCAACTGAGCATAAGTGATGCGTTCTGACAGGGTTTCGTCAACCAAAGGTGATGCAGACATCTGAAGCTCCAGTTTAATTATTGGAGGGGGCAACAGCGTATGAAATTCCGGCACCCGGATTAAACAACGCTTAGCGAGCGCCCTGTCAACTTTTGTCGCTCGAGCAGACGCTCAAGAGCGCGAGATTTTCTTGATCATTTTCGTACTCCATTGACGGGCATTGCTGATAGATGTGCTGTTTTCTTGGGTATTTTCCGGGGCAACAGGTTCCACATTGATATCTATTTGCCATTACCGCCATTCTCGTCGCCTGCCCGTGAAGGTTAGAATGCAGGAAATCAGGAAGAGTCAGTGAGCGAACAATCCCTCTCAGAAGCCGAATACGATGCCGTTACGGATGCCGCTGCGCATTGGTGCATCCGTTTGCACGCGCATGACTGCACGGCAGCCGAGCGCCTGGCGTTTGAGCAATGGCGAGATATTCATCCATTGCACGCCTTCGAGTACGAGGCAATGCGCAAAATCCGGGATGTCTCGGAGCAACTTCCGCGCACAGAAACGCCACAAATCACTCCCGTTTCAGCGCCACACCACCCATGGCGAGCTTACGGCCTGGCCGCGGCAATCAGTCTGCTGGCGTTGCCGCTGGCGGCATTTACCGGCTGGACCCTGGGCTGGCTACCAGGTTCCTATGAACACTTCCAGGCCGAGAGCCATGTGCGTCACATCACCTTGGCCGATGGCAGCCAGGTCGAACTGAACCTTGGCAGCGAATTGACCTACAGCATCCCGCGCCCGTTGAACGAGCGTTCACTGCCGAGGGTGACGGCGTTGTCGAGTCAGCTATTTTGGGTAGACGACATGCCGGCAACCTGATACCGACAATTTTTCTACATCTGGCGCTTCATGATTTGGTGTACTCATTCGTCTTAGTAACAGAGAGCACCCATCATTTTCCTGATCAGGCTCTGAAAAGGAGTTTTTGCATGTACAACCAGCAATTGCCAATGGATGGCAACAAAACGCTGCACAGCCCGACACTGGGTGGTGAGACCGATGTATTCAGCAAAAGCGCCGAGCGCCACAACAATGACCGGATCAGGCTGTTGCTCAAAAGCTTCGGCCTGCGCACCAGCCTGATTCGCCTGAAGGTCATCGACGCCTTGTTGACGGCGGCCGAGAACGACCGCTCGCTTGGCGTGCGCGGTGTGCACAGCCATTTGTTGGAGCTGGACATCCCCTTGTCCTTTCTCAGCGTACGCGAGGTGCTCAAGCGCCTGTGCAGCGAAGGTGTGATCACGCTGAATCCGGACAAGAGCTACAGCCTGAATCAACAGGCTATCGCGCTACTGCACGGCAAAGACTGAAACCTTGCAGCCCCGACTCAGGGCTTGACCTTGCGGCGCATGATGCCATTGACCACCACCACGACCACCGCCACGCCAATGGCGATGTACTGGAACATTTTTTCGGTGATCATCCCGGCGTTTTGCATGTAAGAGAGGCCAAACATGATCCCCAGTACCACCAGGGAGATCAGAATCGAATATTTCAAACGTTGCGACTGGGTCATTGCGGGTTCCTGAGCCTGAAAATGTGTATCCGGTTTGTATCCAGATGCATGCCAAGACCCTACCTTTGTGCGGGAATGGGCAGCTACAAACGGGATCTCATGTTACAGCCGATGAAGAGTTTTGGCTTCATCGCGGCATTAACCATGAGGATTTTGAAAGGCTCCGTCGAATCACAATGCTGATTCCCCTGCTGATTATCCTGACCCTGAGCGACTGCCTGTTTTTCCCTCGCGAAGGTGGCTGGCACGAGCACCGCCATTACGATGGTGGCCATAGTTATTATGAACGTCGCTAAAAAGCCTTCAGTGAACCTCTCGACTCCCCCCTTCTCATAACCACGATCATCCTCCCGGGCGCTTGAAACCACTTTGCTCCCGGGAGCACAGATCAACCAGCCAGTCGACAAATACCCGCACCCGCCGGGACAACTGGCGGTGCGGGGGATAGAGCGCAGTCAGTGGCAGCCTTGGCGGCGGTATATCCCTCAGGACCTCGCACAAGCTGCCCTCTCGTAGCTGTCGGTCAACGTGGTAACGAGGCATCTGCACCAGGCCATATCCCGCTTCACAAGCCGCCAGATAACCATCGGCACTGTTGACCGAGACCTGCTTGGGCAAGTCGATCAAGCGCACCTCATCACCCACCTGAAATTCCAGGCCATAGCGCTTGCCCGTGGCGCTGGAAAAATACTCGACCACTTGGTGTCCAGCCAGGTCATCCAGACATTGCGGCCTGCCGTTGCGCTGCAAATACTCGAGGCTGGCACAGGTCACTTGACCTATCAGTGCCAATGGACGGGCCACCAGCGAGTCATCCAGAGACAGCCCGCCACGCAGCACGCAATCGACACCCTCACGAATCAGGTCCACAGGCCGATCGTTCAAGCCGATTTCCAGCTCGATCAACGGATAAAGAGTGGTGAACTCGGGGAGTGCCGGAATCACGATCAAACGACCGATACCGGCAGGCATGTCAACCCGCAACGTGCCGCGTGGGTTGTTGCGAGCGGCAGAAAATACCGCCTCCGCTTCCTCAAGATCCGCCAACAGACGAATGCAGCGCTGGTAATAGGCCGCTCCGTCGAGAGTCGGACTGACCTGCCGCGTTGTGCGTTGCAACAGCTGCACACCCAAGTGCGCCTCCAGCTGCTTGATCAGAATAGTCACTGAGGCGCGAGGCAATTGCAGGCTGTCGGCGGCCTTGGCAAAGCCACCCAATTCAACAATCCGCGTAAACACACGCATGGCGTTAAAACGATCCATTGTTTTGCCCTGCCCGAGCATTATTTAGAAATTACAAATAGTGATAGCGGTTTTAGCCGGTTTATCTTGTTTTTGTCGAGGAGAACAATAGCTCCGGTCATCTATAAGGAGCTTCAAACCTATGCACACTCGTCAACTAGGCACAAACGGCCCACAGGTTTCCGCCATCGGTCTTGGCTGCATGGGCATGACCGACTTCTACACCACCGGCACAGATACCCAAGAGGCGATCGCGACCTTGCACCGCGCCCTGGAGCTGGGCATCAACCTGCTGGACACCGCTGACATTTATGGCCCTCACAGCAATGAGGAACTGATCGGCAAGGCGATTCGGGGTAAACGGGATCAAGTATTTCTGGCCAGCAAATTCGGCATCGTCCGCGATACGGCAAACCCGGCCAGCCGTTCGGTCAATGGTCGTCCGGACTACATTCGCACATCGATCGACGGCACCTTGAAACGCCTGGGCGTGGAAACCCTGGATCTGTATTACCAACACCGCATCGACCCCGATGTCGCGATCGAAGAAACCGTGGGTGCCATGGCCGAACTGGTCAACGAAGGCAAGGTGCGCTATCTCGGTTTGAGCGAAGCATCGGCCAACACCCTGGAGCGGGCGCACAAGGTTCATCCCATCAGCGCGCTGCAAAGTGAATACTCACTGTGGAGCCGCGATCAGGAAGATAACGGCTGCCTGGCGACCTGCCAGCGTCTGGGAGTCGCTTTCGTGCCTTACAGCCCGCTCGGTCGGGGTTTTCTGACTGGAGCCCTGAAAAGCCCGGACGACTTCGCCGCCGATGACTACCGGCGCTTCAGCCCACGCTTTCAGGGTGAAAATTTCGCCCGGAACCTGCGGCTGGTGGAGCAAGTGCAGGCCCTGGCCGCCGACAAGGGCGTCACCGCCGGGCAACTGGCACTGGCCTGGGTGTTGGCGCAGGGTGATTACCTGATTCCGATTCCCGGGACCAAGCAGCGCAAATATCTGGAGGAAAACGTCGCGGCATTGGACATCAAGTTGAGCGCTGGCGAGTTGCAGGCCCTGGAAGCGATCTTCCCGGCGGATGCCACCGCAGGTCTGCGTTACCCCGAAGCGGTAATGCAAATGCTCAATAAGTAGTAGCGATATCCATACGCCCGTTCAATCCCCTTGCGAACGGGCCCGTGGATCTCGAGCCTGACAAATCTGCAATACCCCTATCAGTTAGCTGACAGGCTGCGCTGATTAAAGTCCCGTCGAACCCGGCACATCAGGCCCGACGGGACTTCAATTGGCAAAGGCTCAGCGGCATTATCAACGTTATGGTCACTGGTCATTGCTGCTGAGTTGGGTGCCGGTCATCGGCGATCCTCTGACGTTGGTCGCCGGGGTGATGCGCGAACCGTTCTGGCGTTTTTTGCTGGTCGTGTCCTTCGCCAGGTCCGCACGCTACCTGATGTTGGCCTGGCTGACCCTGGGCTAGATGCAGTGAACCTTTGACTCACCGGATTGCCGCTGATTAATGTCGCCATAATCGGCGGATTACAGCATCGACGGGTTTGCTGTGCCCCCACTCGATAACGAGGTAGCGTCCATGCGTGTACAGATCGCGGTAATCGATGACTGGCAGAACGTCGCCAGCCGTGTGGTGGACTGGTCAGCCCTGGAACAGATCGGCGAGGTCAGCTTCCTGCATGACTACCCGGCTGACAGCGCAACACTGCAAGAACGGCTGGGCGCGTTCGAAGTGATTTGCGTCATGCGTGAGCGCACCCTGTTCGACGAAACCCTGCTGCGCGGCTTGCCCAAGCTCAAGTTGCTGGTCACCGGCGGTATGCGCAATGCCGCGATTGATCTGAAGGCTGCGGCCGGGCTGGGCATTCAGGTGTCCGGCACCGACAGCTACAAACACGCCGCTCCGGAACTGACCTGGGCGCTGATCATGGCCCTGACCCGAAATCTGGTAAAGGAAGCCAACGCCCTGCGCAGCGGTGACTGGCAGCAAGGCCTGGGCGGCGATCTCTACGGCAAGACCCTGGGCATTCTGGGCCTTGGCAGTATCGGCAAACGTATTGCCCAGTTTGGTCAGGTGTTCGGCATGCGCGTGATCGCCTGGAGCGAAAACCTCACCGCCGAGCGCGCGGCGCAGTCCGGCGTAACCTGGGTCAGCAAACGTGAACTGTTCGAACAGGCTGACGTGCTGTCGATCCACCTGGTACTCAGTGAGCGCAGCCGTGGCCTGGTGGACGCACAGGCTTTGGGCTGGATGAAGCCCACTGCGCACTTGATCAACACCGCGCGCGGGCCGATTGTCGATGAAGGCGCGTTGATCGAGGCGCTCCAGCAACAGCGTCTGGCCGGTGCGGCGCTTGATGTATTCGAGCGCGAACCTTTGCCGGTGGATCATCCGTTCCGGCATTTGAGCAATGTGCTGGCCACACCCCATGTGGGCTACGTCAGTGAACAGAACTACCGGCAGTTCTATTCACAGATGATCGACGACATCCAGGCCTGGGCGAACGGGCAGCCGATCCGTCTGTTGACCTGACACACCCCCCGACAACCCACAGGTTATGCGCACTATCACGGTGCAAGCGCATTTTCTTCGCGCACTTGCATCTGGCAATCCCCTCACCTTTTTCGCGCCTGGGGCTCAATTTATCTGCCCTTCGCCAGTGCGCCTGTAACACTTGCATGCTAGGCGAACGCCTCCCTTGGCATTTTGTCGGACAATTTTGCCAAGTTGCCTCTCCCCTTCTAACTTCTGGCCTAGACTCAGTTTCGCGGGTGAAAAACGATCGGCCAACAGCATAAAAAAGTCGAAACTTTCTACCCAAGAGAAAGGTCAGGTTTAAGGTAAGGCCGCATTGTTTGGTGCATTCCTTGCAACGGCCAATCCACTCTTTATTGCTTCAGCGTACTCAGTGCCATTCTCTCGATTGCGTAGCGCTCATGCGCCTGGTCACAGGAGTTGACCAACCCTATCTCTGGTGTTTTGCCAGGAACAGATCAATAAAAGGGGAAAAACAGATGATCAGTGCCGCTGTAGAAACCCAAGGAGAGCTTTCTCATCAGCAGGTCGGCGAAACGGTGCCGATAGCGGTTTTCGCTCCTGCGAACAAGACGGTGCTACCGGCGCCCAGGCAGAACTCCAATCGAAAAAAAGTCCTGTTCGTAACCTCGGAAATGGCCGACCTGGTGAAAACCGGCGGTTTGGGCGACGTCTCTGCGGCGCTGCCCAGAGCGATGGCCCAACTGCATGATGTACGGGTGTTGATTCCCGGCTATCGGCAAGTACTCAACAGCGAAAATCCGATCCATATCATCGGCGAGCTGGGCGGCCATGCTGCGCTACCGCCCTGCAAGATCGGCCGCATGGACATGCCCGACGGCCTGGTCATTTATGTATTGATCTGCCCTGAGCTGTACGAGCGCGAGGGCACGCCCTACGGCGCCAATAACGGTCGCGACTGGCCGGACAACCATATCCGCTTCGCCCGCCTCGGTCTGGCCGCTGCCGACATCGCCGCCAATCTGGCGCAAATTCATTGGTGCCCTGATCTGGTGCACGCCCACGACTGGCCTGCCGGCCTGGCGCCGGCCTATATGCATTGGCGCGGTCAGCGCACACCAACCCTGTTCACTATCCATAACCTCGCCTATCAGGGCGTGGTCAGCCTGGCCTGCTGCCCGGAGCTGGGCATTCCAGTGCATGCCCTGCAACAGGAAGGCATGGAGTTTTACGGAAAACTGTCTTTTCTCAAGGCCGGGATGGCGTATTCGAGCCATATCACCACGGTCAGCGCGACCTACGCCCAGGAAATCACTACACCGGCTTTCGGCTGTGGTCTCGATGGCTTTTTGGCCAGCAAGACCCAGCAAGGTCTGCTCAGCGGCATTCCCAATGGCATCGATGACAGCTGGGAAGCGGCTACCGATCCGCATCTGGTCTGCCCGTTCAGCATCGGCGACTGGCAAGGCAAAGCGGTCAACGCCGCTCATGTACGCGAGCTGTTTGGTCTGCAGGCGTCTGAAGGTCCGTTGTTCGCCGTGGTCTCGCGCCTGGTCTATCAAAAAGGACTGGACCTGACCGAAGGCGTGGCCGAGTTCATCGTTGCCTCGGGCGGTCAGATCGCGATCATCGGGCGTGGCGAGCCGGAAGAAGAACAAGCCATGCGCGCGCTGGCCCAACGTTTCCCCGGGCAGATTGGTGTACATATCGGCTTTAATGAAACCGATGCCCGACGCATGTTCGCCGGCAGCGATTTCCTGTTGATGCCTTCAAGGTACGAGCCCTGCGGCTTGAGCCAGATGTATGCCCAGCGTTATGGCTCGTTGCCAGTGGCCCGTAATACCGGCGGCCTGGCCGACACCATCGAAAACGGCGTAACCGGCTTTCTGTTCGATGAGTCCACAGTGCCCAGCTATCAAGAAGCGCTGCAGCGGGCGTTCAAGGTATTCGCCTACCCTGATCTGCTCCACGCCATGCGCTGCAGGGCCATGGCGGTGCCCTTCATCTGGTGCAAGGCAGTCGAACCCTACGCCGAGCTTTATGAGCAATTGGTCGCTAAAGCGCTGGGTAAATCGGGCAAACAGTAAGAGGTCTTCATAATAGATGCCTTTACGGACTCTGGAAGCCTGGCCCCACGGCGCAATCATGCTGGATGCGGAGCACACCCGCTTTGCCTTGTGGGCGCCAGATGCGTTTTATGTGAGTGTCGAACTGGAAAACCGCCAGTCGCTGCCGCTGTTGCCGCAGACCGACGGCTGGTTCGTGATTCAAACCCGCTGCCCCGCCGGTACCCGCTATCGCTACAGCATCGATGGCGAACTGGATGTACCTGATCCCGCCGCCAGGGCTCAGGATGGCGACGTGGACGCTCACAGCGTGGTAGTCGACCCTCTCGCCTACCACTGGCAACACACCACTTGGCAAGGCCGCCCCTGGCATGAAGCGGTGATCTATGAGCTGCATGTCGGCGTACTGGGTGGTTATGCCGAAGTCGAAAAACACTTGCCGCGCCTGGCCGCATTGGGCATCACGGCGATCGAACTGATGCCTCTCGGGCAATTCCCCGGCGAACGCAACTGGGGTTACGACGGGGTTTTTCCATATGCACCGCAAGCCTCCTATGGTTCGCCCGAGCAACTCAAACAGCTGATCGACAGTGCCCACGGTTATGGTCTGGCGGTGATTCTCGACGTGGTCTACAACCACTTCGGCCCGGACGGCAACTACCTGCATCGCTACGCTAAAAGCTTCTTTCGCGAAGACAAACACACCCCTTGGGGAGCCGCCATTGACTTGCGCCACCGCGAAGTGCGCGACTTCTTTATCGACAATGCATTGATGTGGATTCTGGAGTATCGCTTCGACGGTCTTCGCCTGGACGCCGTGCACGCCATCGATGATCCGGATTTCCTGCAAGAACTGGCGCACCGCGTGCGACAACAAATCCCCGCCTCAAGGCATGTCTGGCTCACGCTGGAAAACGAGTTCAATCAGGCCAGCCTTCTGGAACAAGGCTTCGACGCGCAATGGAACGATGACGGCCATAACGCGTTGCACGTGTTGTTGACGGGCGAAACCGACGCTTATTACGCCGACTTCGCTGACCAGCCGACCGCAAAACTCGCCCGCTGCCTGAGTCAGGGCTTTGCCTACCAGGGCCATACCACCCGCCACGGCACACCGCGTGGTGAACCCAGCGGACATTTGCCGCCCAGCGCTTTCATACTGTTCCTGCAGAACCACGACCAGATCGGCAACCGCGCCTTGGGTGAACGACTGAACCACCTGGCTGCGCCTCAAGCGCTGCATGCCGCCACCGTGCTGTTGCTGCTATCGCCGATGATCCCCTTATTGTTCATGGGTGATGAAGGTGCTGTCAGCGAGCCTTTTCTGTTTTTCACCAGTCACCGCGGTGAGCTGGCCGACGCTGTTCGTGAGGGGCGGCGCAATGAGTTTGCCGCCTTCAGCGCCTTCGCCGATCCGCGCAAACGTGAGCTGATTCCTGACCCCAATGCACCAGAAACCTTTCACGCCTCACGACCGGTGCTGACACAAGCCAATACGGATGCGCAACGCGCGACTCAGGAGCTGTATCGGCAGCTGCTGGAGATCCGCCACCGCAAGATCACTGCGCGCTTGCCCGGTGCCCAGGCATTGGGCGCCGACGTTCTGGCCGAGGGTGCGCTCAGCGCGCGCTGGCGACTGGGTGACGGCAGCCTGCTGCGAATTGACCTGAACCTCAGCGCGCAACCGGTGGCCCATTCATCACCGGACCCGGCACCGCAGGTTCAGGCACAACAGCTTTTCGAATACCCGCAAGAGGCATTCAGCCTTCTGCAACAGGGCACACTCGCCCCATACTGCGCGCTTGTCAGCCTGACGGCGCCACCCCTGACTGGAGAGCGCCCATGAACGATGCGCAACTGGAAACACTCGCCAGACGTGCGGGGCTGGCGGTCGACTGGATCGATGCCAACGGACAGCCGCAAAAAGTCACCCCCGCCGTGCTGCGTGCCGTACTGAGCGGGCTGGGTCACCCCGCCTCCACGAAACAGGAAATCGATGCCAGCCTGCTCGAACTGCAACACGTCCAACAGAACAAAAAACTGCCACCGCTGTTGACTGCCGACGTCGGCAAAGGGCTGGACCTGGCACATTACTTTGCCCCGGGAACGCCCTGTGAGATTCATCTGGAAGACGGCGCCATCCTCAACCTGAAACTGGACGCCGAGGCTGTACTTCCGGGGCTGATTCCGGTCGGCTATCAAGGTGTCAGTATCGCCGGGCAGCACTTCACTCTCGCGGTGGCGCCCCAGCATTGCTATAGCATGGCCGATGCACTCGACAGCACGACACCGCGCGCCTGGGGCCTGAGCGTGCAGCTGTATGCCCTGCGACGCCCGGGCGATGGCGGCTTCGGCGACACCCAGGCGCTGGAGAACCTCGCCAGGGTCGCCGGCGAGCGCGGTGCCGATGCCTTGGCCATCAGCCCGCTGCACGCGATGTTCAGCAGCGACACCCAGCGCTACAGCCCCTACTCGCCCTCCAGCCGCCTGTTTCTCAACAGCCTGTACGCCTCGCCTGGAGAGATTCTGGGTGAGCGTGCGTTGCGCACAGCGATAGACGCCACCGGCCTTGCCGAGGTGCAGCACCGACTGGAGCAACAAACACTGATCGACTGGCCCGCCGCCGCAGACGCCAAACAGCGCCTGTTACGGGCGCTGTATGAAGGCTTTTGTCACGGTGATCATCCACTGCAAGAGGACTTCAGCAGTTTTCGTCATTGCGGTGGCGAAGCGCTGGAGAACCATTGCCGATTCGAGGCGGTTCAAGCCGAGCGCGCAGCCCGCGGAGAAAGCCTTGACTGGCGCCAATGGCCAGAACAATGGCGCGACCCACGCAGCGCGGCACTGGCCGAATTCGCCGAGCAAAACGCCGGATACATCGGTTTCTTCGCCTTCTGCCAATGGTTGATCGCCCGCTGTCTGGAGCGTGTGCAAACGGCGGCACGCAGCAGCGGCATGGGCATCGGCCTGATCGCCGATCTGGCGGTGGGGGCGGACGGCGGTGGCAGCCAGGCCTGGAGTCGCCAGGACGAGTTACTCGCTGCTCTGACGGTCGGTGCACCACCGGATATCCTCAATCGCACCGGACAAAGCTGGGGCATTTCGGCGTTCAGTCCTGAGGGGCTGGTGCGCAACGGCTTTCGGGCGTTCATCGAAATGCTCAGGGCCAACTTCGCCCACGCCGGCGGGCTGCGAATCGACCATGTGATGGGCCTGCAGCGTCTATGGGTGATCCCGCTCGGCGCGCCACCGAGCGATGGTGCCTATCTGTATTACCCGGTGGACGACCTGCTGCGGCTGCTGGCACTGGAATCGTTCCGGCATCAGACCATCGTGCTCGGCGAAGACCTCGGTACCGTGCCTGACGGCCTGCGGGAAAAGCTCATCGCCCGCTCGATGCTGGGCACGCGCGTGCTGCTCTTTGAGCAAGACAACGCGCATTTCAAGCCGATCCTCGACTGGCCGGACAACGCCTTGGCCACCACCAGCACGCATGACCTGCCAACGCTCAACGGCTGGTGGCATGGCCGCGACATCGAGTGGAACGCGCGTCTCGGGCTGGCCGACACCAGCGCCCAGACCCATTGGCGAGCGCATCGACAGCGCGAACGTGACGGGTTGCGCCGGGCCTTGAGCCAGGACCCGCAGAATTTTCGCGAAGAGTCCCACGAGACCGATCAAGTGCTCGATGCCAGTGTGCGCTTCCTCGGCCACACCCGCGCGCCACTGGTATTGCTGCCACTTGAGGACGCCTTGGGTATCGAGGAACAGGCCAACTTGCCCGGTACCACCGACAGCCACCCCAACTGGCGCCGTCGATTCGCCAGCGACAGCGAAGCACTGCTCGATGACCCAGATGCCGCACGGCGCCTGGAAATGCTCGCCTGCGCACGACAACAGGCCTTTGAGCGTGACCGATGAATGCCACACTCAGCCACCCGCTGCGGGCAACCGTGCGCCTGCAATTTCACAAGGGCTTCACGCTCAATGACGCGGTGCCTTTGCTGCCGTACTTCGCCAGCCTGGGCATCAGCCACATCTACGCTTCGCCACTGCTCAGCGCCCGTGCCGGCTCCATGCACGGTTATGACGTGGTCGACCCGACCACGGTCAATCCCGAGCTGGGCGGCGAAGCGGCCTTGCATCATCTGGTCCACGCCCTGCGCCAACAACGCATGGGCCTGATCCTCGATATCGTCTCCAACCATATGGCTGTAGGCGGTGCCGACAATCCCTGGTGGCTGGATTTACTGGAGTGGGGTCGGCTCAGCCCCTACGGTGAGTTCTTCGATATCCAGTGGCACTCCCCCGACCCTTTGCTTGAAGGCCAGTTACTGCTGCCATTTCTCGACACTGACTATGGCGTGGCATTACAGGACGGGACGATTCCCTTGCGCTTCGATGCCGCACGCGGGCTCTTTTATGTCGAGCACTATGAGCACCATTTCCCGATCTGTCCCACCGATTACGGTGAACTGCTCAAACCCGACGATCAGCTGGATCCCGAACACGCGCAACCGCTCAAGTCCCTGGCTGATCGTTTCACCACCCTTCGCTACCTGCCTGATGCCCATTGCCTGGCGTTGCCGCTGCAACAGAAATTGCTCGAACTGGCCCGGCAATCGGTCATCCGACAAGCCATTGAACACACCCTGAGCCTGTACGATTCCCGCCAACCTGAAGGCCTCGCCCGCCTGCACAACCTGCTGGAGCGGCAGAGTTATCGCCTGGCCAGTTGGCGCACGGCGGCCGACGATATCAATTGGCGGCGCTTCTTCGACGTCAATGAGCTCGCCGGTCTGCGGATCGAACGGCCAATAGTGTTCGAGGCCACCCACGCAAAAATTTTCCAACTGATCCGCGACGGCCTGGTGGACGGGTTGCGTATTGACCATATCGACGGTCTTGCTGATCCGCGGGGGTATTGCCGCAAACTGCGACGTCGGGTCGATGCCTTGTCGCCTTCGCGGCACTTCCCGATCTACGTCGAGAAAATTCTTGGCCAGGGCGAAACGCTGCACCGCGACTGGCAGGTGGACGGCAGCACCGGCTATGAGTTCATGGATCAGGTGTCGCTGTTGCAACATGACCCGCAAGGCGCCGACACCCTTGCCTGGCTGTGGACGACTCACAGCGAACGCCCCGCCGACTTCGTTCAAGAGGCACTGCTGGCCCGTCAGCAGATGCTCAACGGCTCTCTTGCGGGGGATTTCGAAAGCGTCGCCCAGGCGCTGTTACAGATTGCCCGCGATGACCTGATGAGCCGCGACTTGACCCTGGGTGCAATTCGCCGGGCGTTGCAGGCACTGATCGTGCACTTTGCGGTATACCGCACCTACATCAGTGCCTGTGGCCGGTCAGCGCAAGACGAGATGTTTTTTCAGCAAGCCATGACCGGTGCCCGTAGCACGCTGGGCGAAACTGACTGGCCGGTGCTCGACTACCTCGAACGCTGGCTCGGCGGCGAGCCATGGCGCAAGCGCCCCGTGGGCAGGCATCGCAAGATCCTCAAGCATGCCTGTGTGCGTTTTCAACAGCTGACGTCTCCGACGGCGGCCAAGGCCGTGGAAGACACCGCGCTCTATCGCTCGGCGGTGCTGCTGTCACGCAACGATGTCGGCTTCAATACCGGGCAGTTCAGCGCCCCTGTCGCCGACTTTCACCAAGCCTGCAGCCAGCGCCTGGCAACCTGCCCGGACAACCTGCTGACGACGGCTACCCATGACCACAAACGCGGTGAAGACACCCGCGCCAGGCTGGCCGTGCTCAGCGAACGCAGCGCCTGGTATGTCGAGCAGGTCGAGCACTGGCGAGCGCTGGCCGCACCGCTGCGAATCGATCCCGCAGTGCCTTCAGCCGGCGATGAGCTGATCCTCTATCAGACACTGCTCGGCAGTTGGCCGCTGGAACTGCGCAGCGACGAAACAGCCCTGCAGGACTTCGCTCAACGTTTCTGGCAATGGCAGCAAAAAGCATTGCGCGAGGCCAAACTCCAGAGCAGCTGGAGCGCACCTAACGAGGCATATGAACAAGCCGTTCATGGATTCCTTGAGCGCCTGTTGTTGTCCCCCGAGGGGCTGGAGTTGCGCTCTGCCATCGGCGAGGCCGCGCACGTGATCGCCCCTGCCGGCGCCTTGAATGGTTTGGCTCAAACCTTGCTGCGTCTTACCGTACCTGGCGTCCCTGATCTCTATCAGGGCAATGAGTTCTGGGACTTCAGCCTGGTGGATCCGGACAACCGACGGCCCGTGGATTTCAGCCTTCGGCAGCACGCTTTGGACACGTCTTGCGATATCTCGCAGCTACTGGTGAGCTGGCGTGACGGGCATGTCAAACAAGCGTTGATTGCCCAGGCACTGACCCGGCGCGCCGAGCATCCGGAGCTGTTTCGCCGGGGCCGCTATCAGGCACTGGAAGTGCTCGGTAGCCAGGCCGGACACGTGCTGGCGTTCATGCGCGAAATCGATGGTCAGCGGGCCGTAGTAATTGTTCCAAGGCTTGCGGCCAACTTGCTGGAAATTGGCGCCAAACCGCTGTTAGACGCTCCGGTTTGGGGCGATACCCGGGTAAGACTTCCGGTCGCCGCGTCCGGGCAAAACCTGAAAGGACTTTTTTCAACGTGCGCAGTCACACTCCACAAGGAGTTAATGATCAGTGCCGCGCTGAGGGACTTTCCGGTCAATCTCTTTATACAAACTTGAGTTCAGTTCAGGAGCATTACGATGAGTACCGACGAAAAACGCGTCCGTGAATTTGCCTATCAAATCTGGGAGTCCGAAGGTAAACCTGATGGCCAGGAAGCCCGCCATTGGGAGATGGCGTGCAAGCTGGCAGAAGCCGAAGCCCTGGTCCCGAGCAAACCACCTAAAACCAGTACGACCAAGGCCAAACCCAAAGCCACGCCCTCCGCTGCTGCGCCGGTAGTGGTGCCAGCGGGTGAGAAACCGGCTACCGTGAAAAAACCACGAGCACCGCGTAAACCAGCAGTCAAGTGACGTCATAACAGCCCATGCTATCCATGCATTTTTGTGTGGCGAGCTGGCTCGCCACGATGGGTTCGTTCTCCCTGCAAAAAACGCCAGAGCGGAACATCGAACTCATTTGCAGGAGCACCTATGGCCAAGCCACATAAAGCCGCGCCCGAGCTTCACGCAGTGGCTTCACGTATCCGTGAAGGCTTGCCCTTTCCGCTGGGCGCCACCTGGGATGGCCTTGGGGTCAATTTTGCGCTGTTCTCCGCCAACGCAACCAGGGTCGAACTGTGCCTGTTCGACGACACCGGCGAAGTAGAGCTTGAACGCATCGAGCTGCCGGAATACACCGACGAAATTTTCCACGGCTATCTGCCCGATGCCCATCCCGGCCTGATTTACGGCTACCGCGTCTACGGCGCCTACGATCCGCAAAACGGTCATCGTTTCAACCACAACAAGCTGCTGATTGACCCGTACGCCAAGCAACTGGTGGGCAGGTTGAAATGGTCCGAGGCATTATTCGGCTTTACTATCGGCCACCCTGACGCTGACCTGAGTTTCGACGAACGTGACAGCGCGCCGTTCGTGCCCAAGTGCAAGGTCATCGACCCGGCCCACACCTGGGGGCACGATCATCGCATCAGTGTACCGTGGGACCGGACGATCATTTACGAAGCTCACGTGCGCGGCATGACCATGAGACACCCTGGCGTCCCCGAGAACCTGCGCGGCACGTTCGCCGGGCTGATGGTCGACGACGTTGTGGAACATATCCGCAAACTCGGTGTGTCGTCGGTCGAATTGATGCCGATCCATGCCTTCGTCAACGACCAGCATCTGCTGCACAAGGGCATGACCAATTACTGGGGCTACAACAGCATCGCTTTCTTCGCCCCGGACCCGCGGTACCTGGCCAGTGGCAAGATCGCCGAGCTCAAGGAAATGGTTGCGCACCTGCACGAAGCCAATCTGGAAGTGATTCTCGACGTAGTCTACAACCACACGGCCGAAGGCAACGAGCAAGGCCCGACCCTGTCCATGCGTGGCATCGACAACGCCTCTTACTACCGCTTGAATCCGGACGACAAACGCTTCTACATCAATGATTCCGGGACTGGCAACACCCTGGACCTGAGTCACCCTTGCGTGCTGCAGATGGTCACCGACTCACTGCGCTACTGGGCCACGGAGATGCACGTGGACGGCTTTCGTTTTGACCTGGCGACCATTCTCGGGCGTTATCACAATGGCTTCAACGAACGCCACAGCTTCCTCGTTGCCTGCCGCCAGGATCCGGTGCTACGTCAGGTAAAAATGATCGCCGAGCCTTGGGACATCGGTCCCGGTGGTTATCAGGTCGGTCGTTTCCCTCCGGGTTGGGTCGAGTGGAACGACCGCTTTCGCGATACCGTCCGGGCGTTCTGGAAAGGCGACGACGGCCAGCTCGCAGACTTCGCCGCACGCATGACCGCCTCCGGCGAATTGTTCAATCAGCGCGGCCGTCGGCCTTATACGTCGCTCAATTTCATCACCGCCCACGATGGTTTCACCCTGTACGACCTGGTGTCCTACAACGACAAACACAACGAGGCCAACGACGAGAACAATCAGGACGGCAGCAACAACAACCTGTCCTGGAACCACGGCGTGGAAGGCCCGACTGACGACCCTGAAATCAACGCTCTGCGCGCGCGCCAGATGCGCAACTTGGTTGCCACCCTGTTGCTGTCCCAAGGCACACCGATGCTGGTGGCCGGCGACGAATTCGCCCGCACCCAGCACGGCAACAACAACGCCTACTGCCAGGACAGCGAAATCGGCTGGGTCAACTGGGACCTGGACGAAGACGGCAAGTCGTTGCTCAAGTTCGTCAAACGCCTGATAAAGCTGCGCCTGGCCTATCCGGTCCTGCGTCGCGGACGCTTTCTGGTGGGCAATTACAACGAGGACATCGGCGTCAAGGACGTCACCTGGCTCGCGCCGCACGGTGGTGAAATGACCACCGAACAATGGGAAGAGAGCCACGGCCGCTGCCTGGGCATGTTGCTCGACGGCCGCGCCCAGGAGACCGGCATTCGCCGCCCGGGCGCAGACGCGACCTTGTTACTGGTGGTCAACGCCCATCACGACGTGGTCAATTTTCGTCTCCCGCAAGTGCCTGACGGCGGTTTCTGGACCTGTATGGTGGACACCAACCAACCGTCGATTCGAGGCCAGGAGCGCCTGGACTTCGATCACCAATACTCGGTAACCGGCCGCTCGCTACTGCTGTTCGAGCTGCAGCATGAGGAAGAAGATTGAAATCGCAGTTGAAGGCATTGATCCTGCCGGTATAAAAAAACTGCGACCGGTTCTTCATACAAGGGAGACTTAACCCGGAGTATGAGCAATACTCAGCTCGCGGCGATCCAGGACTCGGAGCGCCAGCAAACCTCTATCGACACGTCATCACCGGCGTGCAGAGGATTGACCACAAGCCACCGTTCAAGACTGGCTGCGGTATCAAAACAAGGACGTGACGCCAATGAAACCTGTCTCCCTCCCCGACAGCACCCTCCCTGCGCAGATATGGAACAGTGCGCTCGAGCTGGAAAATATCCCGGTCATCAGTACCAGCATGCTGGTCCCGCCAGGCGCTCGCGCGGTCGTGATCGCTCCTCACCCCGGCGACGAGGTGGTGACCTGCGGTGGTCTGTTACAGCTATTGGCCAGTCTGGGCCACCCCTTGCAACTGATCTCGATCACCGACGGCAGTGCCAGTCATCCGGGCTCGAACCTATGGTCGGCCAAGCGCCTGAGCGTATTCCGCCCGCAGGAAAGCGTCGAAGCCCTCCGGCGTCTGGGGCTGCCGATGCACAGCCTGAAGTGGATCCGCGGCGGCTTCACCGACAACGCCCTGGGCGAATGCGAGCATCAGCTGACCCAGTTCATAGCGCGCTATTTGCGACCTGGTGATGTGGTCTTCAGCACCTGGCGTGAAGATGGCGATGTCGACCATGACACCGTTGGCCGGGCCAGCGCCAAGGCCGCGGCGATGGTCGACGCGCACTTTCATGAAGTACCGGTCTGGGCCTGGCACTGGCCGGTCCGCGAACAAGGCCTGATTCCCTGGCAACGGGCGCGTAAGATTCGTCTGAACACCTGGACCGTGGCCCGAAAAAGTCATGCGACCCATGCCTACGCCAGCCAACTGGATGGCGAGCCCGCTATCGGTATCGCACCGATGCTGCCGCGGGTCATCCTGGAGCGCATGCGCCTGCCATACGAGATCGTGTTTGTGTAATCGATGCAAGCGCGGATCAATACACCGGTAAACGCTGAACTGTCGGGCAAAGCATCAGTCGCATAAGTCATCAGCCCTGAATCAGAGGAGCGACCGTGAGCAACGAATCAGACAGGCGCCCCGTCAGCCCGGCATCAACCAGCAACCCATCGGTGATTCATCGCCTGAGAGTTCTGACGGTCAACACCCACAAGGGCTTCACGGCCTTCAACCGGCGCTTCATCCTGCCAGAATTGCGCGAAGCGGTTCGCAGCACCTCGGCGGACCTGGTGTTTTTGCAAGAGGTGCTGGGCGAGCACGACCGCCACGCCTCGCGCTACTTCAATTGGCCGCAGCAGTCACAGTACGAGTTTCTCGCTGACAGCATGTGGAAGGACTTTGCCTATGGACGCAACGCGGTCTATCCGGACGGCCATCACGGCAACGCCCTGTTGTCGAAATACCCAATCAGGCAACACCGCAATCTCGACGTATCCATCACCGGCCCCGAACGTCGCGGGCTGCTGCATTGTGTGCTGGAAGTGCCGGGGCATAACGAAGTTCATGCGATCTGCGTGCATTTGAGTTTGCTGGAAAGCCATCGTCAGTTGCAGCTGGCCCTGCTCTGTCAACTGCTCGAATCGCTACCCGACGATGCGCCGGTCATCATCGCTGGCGACTTCAACGATTGGCAGTTGCAAGGCAACGCCACCCTCGCCCGGCGCGACTATCTGCATGAAGCCTTCGAGCGCCATCTCGGGCGCCCGGCCAAGACCTATCCGGCACGCTGGCCACTGCTGCGTCTGGACCGTATTTACCTGCGCAATGCCAGCAGCCACGAGCCGAAGATTCTCAGTCACAGGCCGTGGACGCATCTTTCCGATCACTTGCCATTGGCAGTTGAAGTGCACTTCTAACAACCCGAAGCCGATCATTTTAGCCGAGTCGGCACCGTCGGCGATCCGGGTGTCAGGGTAGTCCGGTAGTCTAATAGCTACCCGACAAAAGGCTCTAGCCAGCGTCCTGGAAAATGATTTGACGTACAAACAAGAGCTTAGAGAATGTATAAATATCAATAATTTGACGACTCTAAATTAACCATACCGCCCATCGTCCAATTTCTTGACGCAACGTCAAGGGTCTTCTTAGCTTCACCTTACTACCCCCGGAAATACCATCAGGGGCAAGCCTCCAAACGCCCGCGCAAGCAGGCCGACAGGGCTTTGCCCCAATAAATTCGGTCGCCCCTCATTCGGGGTAGGAGAGACGCCAAAGCGAGATAAGGCATGCCATTGCAAGGTAGACCTCCATGAAAATTTCCATCACCTCACAAGAGATCAAAATCACTATTTACACCGTTTCGACTTCACTGCTGCTGTGCTCTGCCATGGAGGTTCAGGCAGCCTCCGCCGATGATGAGTCGATCCCCTGGTATCGCCAGGACGTTCCAGCGTTTACCTTGCCAACACCTGACTCGATGTTCACTGGCCGTTACACTACAAACCCCACCCTCGACACTCACCCGTTGACTGTTTACGAGGCCGCGCCCGCTGCATGGGAGCGCGTGTATGGTCAAGCCTCCAGACAGGCTGAAACCGACTACCTCACCTCCCAGTCTTCCGGCAACGTCGATGGCCTTCTCAAGGGACCAGCGCTCTACACCGTGCAAAACGATAGCGGGCACACCCAACGTGTCGGCTTGCTGGGTGGTCAGAGCCAGTTCCAGACCAACAGCAATGGCATTGTGATTACCCGCGCCATGGCCGCCCCCCGTAACGATAGCCTCGATCTACAAGGCTCGAGCCTCGGCGCCTACTGGAGCCTGACCGGTTCGCAGGGCTGGCATGTGGATTTGACCGCAAGCGGTGGCCGGGTCAACGGCTACAGCCGCACCGATCAGGGCGCACGGCAAGCGACCGAAGGTAGCGCGGTGACCCTGTCGGTCGAAGGCGGATTTCCCATCGGCATCAACGAAAACTGGGTAGTCGAACCCCAGGCGCAGTTGATCAACCAACGAATTAGCCTGGACACCCCGAATGCCGGAAGTGGCAACTACTCGTCCAGCGACTTGACCTCCTGGAGTGGCCGGGTTGGTGCGCGCTTGAAAGGTAACTACCAGATTAGCGGGCTGCCGATCGAACCCTACGTGCGGACCGACTTGTGGCACACGGTAAACAGCACTGACACGCTGACTCTCGGCCAGGTCGACAAGATCAGCAATAGCCGCAACTCCTCCACCGTTGAACTGGGCCTTGGTCTGATAGCCAAGGTCTCGCCCACTGTGAACCTTTATATGAGCGCCGATTACAGCAGCGACGTCGACACCAATGCCCTCAACGGCTTGATCGGCGTCCTGGGTGTGCAGATGCGTTGGTGAAAGCCTGTGGCGAGGGGGCTTGCCCTACTGCCGGTAAGTTAAGCGAGCGCTGCCCCTGTAGGAGCGAGCCTGCTCGCGATGGACTCAAGGGCGACGCGTTTATTCAGAAAACACGCGTCATCGTTAACGTCCATCGCGAGCAGGCTCGCTCCTACAGAGACCTCATTTCCTTAACTTACCGGCAGTAGGGCTTGCCCCTCGCCACAATTGCCCGCGAATGATTACACAGCGGCCGCTATCGCCCGCTCAACCCTCCGGCCGCAAGATCAACACCGCCAACGGCGGCAGATTCAACACCAGCGACAACTCCTGACCATGGCTGGGCTCCTCCTCGGTGATAACGCCGCCACCGTTGCCATAGTTGGAGCCGGCATAGGTGTCGGCATCGCTGTTGAGCACCTCGCTCCAGCGCCCGGCAAAGGGCACACCGATCCGATAGGCCTGACGAGGCACCGGCGTGAAGTTGGCCACCACCAGCACCGGGCGCCCTTGCTTGCTCCAGCGCAACCAGGCGTAGACGCTGTTGATCGCGTCATCACCGATCAACCACTGGAAACCCTGCGGCGCATCGTCCTGATCGTGCAGTGCCGGCTCCTCGCGGTACAGCCGGTTGAGGTCTGTCACCAGTTTCTGCACACCTCTGTGCTCCGGGTACTGCAGCAAATACCAATCAAGCTGCTGATCGTGATTCCACTCCCGCCATTGGCCGAACTCGCACCCCATGAACAGCAGCTTCTTGCCCGGATGCGTCCACATGAACGTCAGGTAAGCCCGCAGGTTGGCGAATTTCTGCCAGCGATCACCGGGCATTTTGTCGATCAGCGAATGCTTGCCGTGCACCACTTCGTCATGGGAAATCGGCAGGATGAAACGCTCGGACCAAGCGTAAACCAGGCCGAAGCTCAACTCGTTGTGATGGTGAGCGCGGTACACCGGATCCTGCTGAATGTAGTGCAGCGAGTCGTGCATCCAGCCCATGTTCCATTTGTACGCGAAACCCAGCCCACCCTGCTGAGTGCCCTGACTCACACCAGGCCAGGCCGTGGACTCCTCGGCAATCATCAGTGCACCCGGTGCCTCCAGGGCAATCACGTCGTTCAGGTGGCGAACAAAATCGATGGCTTCCAGGTTCTCGCGACCACCATGACGATTGGGCACCCACTCGCCCGCATTGCGTGAGTAGTCGCGGTAGAGCATCGAGGCCACTGCATCCACGCGCAAACCGTCGACATGGTAATGCTTGAGCCAGTGCAGCGCCGAAGCCAGCATGAATCCGTGAACCTCGGTGCGACCCAGGTTGTAGATCAGCGTGTCCCAGTCCTGATGGAAGCCTTCCAGCGGGTTACCATACTCATACAGCGCCGTGCCGTCGAACTGCGCCAGACCATGGGCGTCGGTAGGGAAATGCGCCGGCACCCAATCGAGAATCACGCCGATATCCGCCTGATGGCAGGCGTTGACGAAGGCGGCGAAATCATCTGCCGAGCCGTAACGAGCACTCGGGGCAAACTGCGACAACGGCTGATAGCCCCAGGAGCCACCGAACGGATGCTCCATGAT
The DNA here is from genome assembly GCF_059421425.1 of Pseudomonas sp. GW821-FHT02H09. Lineage (NCBI taxonomy): Bacteria > Pseudomonadati > Pseudomonadota > Gammaproteobacteria > Pseudomonadales > Pseudomonadaceae > Pseudomonas > Pseudomonas sp. GW821-FHT02H09. The sequence goes on along the minus strand of NZ_JBWKVA010000011.1, from coordinate 138,851 downwards.
CGGCATCAGTTCGATATGGGTGAACCCAAGACTCTTCACATAAGGAATCACACGTTCGGCCAGCTCATGCCAGTTATATTGGCGCGAGACCTCACCCAGGTCGTCGACTTCGCACTGCCAGGAGCCGGCATGCAGCTCATAGATCGACAGCGGTGCATCCGGTCGCTGGCGCTCGCCTCGGGCCTGCATCCAGTCGTTGTCTTGCCAGTCGATCTTCAGCGGGGAAGCGACTTTCGACGCGGTGTCCGGCGGCAGCTGAGTCGCCAGCGCCATAGGGTCGGCCTTGAGCGGCAGAATCCCGTCCGCACCAAGAATTTCGTACTTGTAGGCCTCGCCTGCCTGCAGGCGCGGGATAAACAATTCCCACACACCTGAGGAATGGCGCAAGCGCATGGGATGCCGACGACCGTCCCAGACGTTGAAGTCACCCACCACCGACACCCGCCGGGCATTCGGTGCCCACACTGCAAAGCGCACACCGTCGACGCCGTCCACGGTCTTCAATTGCGCGCCAAGGCAGGCGCTCAGGTCGCGGTGGTTGCCTTCGGCGAACAGGTAAAGGTCCATCTCGCCGAGCAGTTGGCCAAAGCTGTAGGGGTCTTCGCTGGTCTGCTCGGCGCCAGCCCAATTGATCCGCAACTGATAGGCCTGAGCCCGGTCGAAATGCCCGACAAACAGACCCGGTACATCAGCCTCGCTCAAACTTCCGAGCACCTCCCCACTGTCCCTGGCCAGCACCTGAACACTCAGGGCACCCGGTAAAAACGCGCGGATAATCTGCCCGCCTGCACCATCGTCATGGGGGCCCAGAATTGCAAACGGATCGCGATGCTCGGCACGCACCAAGGCGTCAATATCCTTTGCGCCGGGCAGCAATGTCACTCTCGAATGACCCTGTTCCCTGTTTGAGAAACTCATGACTGCTCTCCACTGGTCTCTGTGTCGGAAAAGGGTTTAAGCCCCCTCAATAATCCATACAAGCCGTGCAATGGCACCGGCAGCCAAGTGGGTCGATTTTCGGCTTCATACACCACTTCATAGGCTGCTTTCTCCAGACAGAACAACGCCAGCGCGGCGTCTTCACCTTCGTCGTTTTGCCATGCATGAGCAAGACTAGCCGTTGCCAGCCGATATGCCTGAACAAAGGCATGCCGCGCTTCACTCAAATACCGATCCGTCACACGCTCGCGCGCGGCATGGGCCTGTGCCGAGCCGTCGACACCCTGCACATTCAGCGCCATCGCCGCCGCATAGTCGAACGAACGCAGCACGCCGCTGACATCCTTGTACGGGCTGTGTTTGCCACGACGTTCATGCAATGCGCGGGCCGGTTCGCCTTCGAAGTCGATCAGGTAGGCATCGTTCTTGATCACCAGCACCTGTCCCAGGTGCAGATCACCGTGTACCCGCATACGCAAACCGCCGACAGTCTGTTTTGCCAGGCTCTGGATGTGGCTCAGCAGGGCTTCTTTGTGTTGCAGCAAACGGCTGACCAATACCTGATCTTCAGGCCCAAGCCCGGTCCGATGTTGCTCGAGCATCTGCAAGGCGCACCCCAGTTGCGTGCCGATGTGTCTGGCCCACTCTTGCGTATCCTTGAGCGTACTCGGTTTCGGACTGAAGTCCGGGTTATCGCTGGGCGCGGCCAACACCTGGTGCATCTCGCCGAGGCGCTGACCCAGCATGCCGGCGAAATCCTTCAGTTCGCCCAACGCGTTGTAATGCTGTTCCTGTTCGGAAACAGCCTCGGCCAATTCATCGCGAATCGCCCGTTCAAGGTTGTTCTGCGTCCACTCCCAGGCGTCTCCCTGATTACTCAGATACCCTTGTGCGATCATCAACAGATTGTCCTGGCCCTGCTCGTCACGGCGAATCACCGAGCCGAGCAGCGGTGAAATATGAGGGAAGCCCGCCGAGGTCAAATAAGCCCCCATTTCCAGCTCCGGATGAACACCGGCGCTGACTTTGCGGATCAGTTTGAGCACCAGACTGCTGCCGACCACCACTGAACTGTTGGACTGTTCGGCCGACAGATATCGCACTTCAGCTTCGTCGCTCAGGCCCAGCCTGGCCAGTTCGGCGGTGGCCTCGAAGCGAATCTCGCCTGCGTTTGTCGGCAATACGGTCTGCGTCTGGATGCCCTGCAAAATCGCCCGCACAAAGGTATCGAGGCTGAAGGCATCGGTGATCAAACCGACTTGTCGTCCACGCCGGACCCGCGCCAATGCAAGCTGCTGCGCCAAGGCTGTGCTGAACTGATCCTCGGCCAACAGACCGAACGGCAACTGATAGCGACTGGCCTGCCCATCGCTGGTGACCTCGATTTCGCTGAGCAGCACCGGATGCTGCGGGTCGCCAAAGCGCACGCCGTAGGCGATATGCACCCGTTCGATCGCCGAGTCCTTGCCAGCGAACCAACGCCGCTTCGGCAACCAGGTCGGCAGCGACGTCTGCTCCAGGGTGGTGCGTGACGGCGCTTCGAGCAATTCTTCGAGGCGTTCTTTCAGGACCAGGGTGGTGAAGTCCGGCATGCTTTGCGCCGGCTCCACATGCCAGCTCGGCATTTGATTTTCCGCCGCCAGTACAAACCAGTAAAAACCGTACGGAGCCAGCGTCAGCAGAAAATTCAATTGGCCAATCGGCGGGAAGGCGTTCCCGCCGAGCATTTCCACCGGCACCATGCCCGCGAAAGCCGACAGATCCAGTTCTGCGGCCTGTGCACTGCGGGACACGTTGGCCACGCAGAGGATAATTTCGTGCTTGCCGTCGGCTCCTGTGTATTCCCGGGTATAGGCCAGAATCCGTCGATTGCTCGGCGACAGCATTTTCAGCGTACCGCGACCGAACGCTTTCGACTGTTTACGAACGGCCAGCATCCGTCGATGCCAGTTCAACAATGAATGCGGATCGACGGCCTGGGTCTCGACGTTGACCGACAGATAGCCGTAGAGCGGGTCCATGATCGGTGGCAGCACCAGGCTGGCCGGATTGGCGCGCGAGAATCCACCGTTACGGTCGATCGACCATTGCATCGGCGTGCGCACGCCGTCGCGGTCGCCCAGATAGATGTTGTCGCCCATGCCGATCTCATCACCGTAATACAGCGTCGGGGTGCCCGGCATCGACAGCAGCAGGCTGTTGAGCAGCTCTATGCGACGGCGGTCACGCTCCATCAAGGGTGCCAGGCGTCGACGAATCCCCAGATTGATCCGCGCCCGACGGTCGGCCGCGTAGTAATTCCACAGGTAATCGCGCTCTTTGTCGGTGACCATTTCCAGGGTCAGTTCATCGTGATTGCGCAGGAAAATCGCCCACTGGCAGTTGACGGGAATCTCCGGGGTCTGACGCAGGATGTCGGTGATCGGAAAACGGTCTTCCTGGGCCAACGCCATGTACATGCGTGGCATCAACGGGAAGTGAAAGGCCATGTGACACTCGTCGCCATTCTGGCCTTTGCTGTCAGCATCGCCAAAATACAGCTGTGTATCTTCCGGCCATTGGTTGGCTTCAGCCAGCAGCATACGGTCCGGGTAGTTGGCGTCGATCTCGGCACGGATCTGTTTGAGCACCTGATGGGTTTCGGGCAGGTTCTCGTTATTGGTGCCGTCACGCTCGATCAGGTACGGAATGGCGTCCAGCCGCAGGCCGTCGATGCCCATGTCCAGCCAGTAGCGCATCACCGAGAGTACGGCTTTCATGACTTGCGGGTTATCGAAATTCAGATCGGGCTGGTGGGAATAGAAGCGGTGCCAGAAGTACTGGCCGGCCACCGGATCCCAGGTCCAGTTGGATTTTTCGGTGTCGAGAAAGATGATCCGCGTGCCGTCGTACTTCTGATCGTTATCGGACCACACATAAAAGTCCCGCGCCTTTGATCCCGGTTTGGCTTTGCGCGCCCGCTGAAACCACGGGTGCTGGTCCGAAGTGTGGTTGATCACCAGTTCAGTGATGACCCGCAGCCCGCGCTGGTGAGCCTCGGCGATAAAGCGCCTGGCGTCGGCCATGGTCCCGTAGTCGGCGTGAACGCCCCGGTACTCGGCAATGTCGTAACCATCGTCGCGACGCGGTGAGGGGTAGAACGGCAGCAGCCAGAGGGTGTTCACACCCAGATCGGCAATGTAATCGAGCTTGGCGATCAGACCTGGAAAATCGCCGATTCCGTCGTTATTGGAGTCGAAAAATGATTTTATATGAACTTGATAAATCACCGCATCCTTGTACCAGAGCGGGTCCTTGATAAAGCTTGCTGACTTGGGTTTCTTTGCCATTGGAAACTCCTGGACTCATCGGATCGTTCCCACGCTCTGCGTGGGAATGCCTCACCGGACGCTCCGCGTCCGCTCTTGGTGTGACGCGGAGCGTCACGGGCTGCATTCCTTTGCTGCGCATGGGAACGATCAAAAGCGCTCTGCGTGGGAACGATCAACCCGTCATCGTCACACTGCCGATATCCGCCAGATCCCGAACGGCTGATTCCACGGCTCGATCCGCATCCACTGGGTTTTGCCGTACCAGGTCCACCGATGACCGTTCATCAAATCCTCGCCGCGGGTTTGCGCGTCGTCGGGTAAGCCCATCTCCCATAGCGGCAGCTCGAAGTTCGCCTCTTGCACATTGAATGGATCGAGGCTGACCGCCACCAGAACGAAGTTGCTGCCATCGGCGCTGCGTTTGCCGAAATACAGAATGTTGTCGTTCCAGGCGTTATAGATTTTCAAACCCAAATGACTGTGCAGTGCCGGGTTTTGCCGACGTATGCGGTTGAGCTGGGTGATCTCGGCGATGATGTTGCCGGGGGCGTTGAAGTCGCGGGGGCGGATCTGATATTTCTCCGAGTCCAGATACTCTTCCTTGCCCGGCACCGGCGCGGCTTCACACAGCTCGAAGCCCGAGTACATACCCCACAGCCCCGAGCCCATGGTCGCCAGCGCGGCGCGGATCAGGAAACCGGCACGACCGGACTCATGCAGAAAAGCCGGATTGATATCCGGCGTATTGACGAAGAAATTCGGGCGGAAGCACTCGCGCCACGGCGACTGGTTGAGCTCGGTGAAATACGTCGCCAGTTCAGCCTTGGTGTTGCGCCAGGTGAAGTAAGTGTAGCTCTGGGAAAAGCCAACCTTGCCCAGGCGCGCCATCATCGCCGGCGTGGTAAAGGCCTCGGCAAGAAAAATCACCTCGGGGTACACCGCCCGTACATCCGCAATCATCCACTGCCAGAACGGCAAAGGCTTGGTGTGCGGGTTATCGACGCGAAAGATCTTCACCCCCTCCTCGACCCAGCCGACGACGACATCCCGCAACGCCATCCACAGACCGGGAATCGCATCGGTGGCATAGAAGTCGACGTTGACGATGTCCTGATACTTCTTCGGCGGGTTTTCGGCGTACTTAATGCTGCCGTCCGGCCGCCAGTTGAACCAGCCTGGGCGCTGCGTGAGCCAGGGGTGATCCTGGGAGCACTGGATGGCGAAATCCAGAGCGATTTGCAGCCCATGTTCAGCGGCAGCGGCCACCAGGCGGCGAAAGTCTTCACGACTGCCCAACTCTGAATGAATCGCCTCATGCCCGCCCTCGTCGCTGCCGATGGCATAAGGGCTGCCCGGATCATCAGGACCACACGTCAGCGAATTGTTCGGACCTTTGCGGTAGCTGCGGCCAATCGGGTGGATCGGCGGAAAGTACAAAACATCGAAGCCCATGTCATGGATCATCGACAATCGCGAGTGCACATCATTGAACGTGCCATGGCGCGCCGGGTCATCGGTGATCGAGCGGGGAAACAGCTCATACCAACTGGCGAACTGCGCCAGCTCACGCTCGACGTCCAACGGGTATTCAGGGCTGATGCTCAAGTAGGCACGATGATTGGCCTGGGCCATCAGCTCAGCGCTGCACTCATGCACAAACAACGCGACTTGCCGGGTTTCCGGCAAACCGCAGAGCTCATGATGCAAAGCGCTCAACTGCTCGCTCAATACCCCTTCACTGCGCTCGACCGCTTGTTGCACCAGGTTGCGTCCTTCCTGCAACTCCAGGCTGACCGGTACGCCGGCCATATGTTTCTTGCCCAGCTCATAACAAAAACTGGCGAACTGATCGATCCAGGCTTCGATGCAAAACACATAGCGACCCTGGGCGGGCACCGTGAACTGCCCTTGCCAGCCGTTATTACCGAGGTCGGCCATGGCTTCGCTTTGCCACGCGCTATCAGCCTCCGCGCGCCAACGGAGGTTGACCGCCAGCTTGTCATGCCCGTCGGCGAACACCTTGCTGGTGACTGTCACCGGCTGGCCCACCAGGGCTTTGGCCGCAAACTGCCCTCCATCGATGACAGGCTGGGTGCTTTCGATCGCAATGCGTGGCAACAGCAACGCCTGCGACAAAGGCAATTTCGGGTTGTGTTCAAGTTCTGTCGGTGTTTCAGCAATCATTGAGCATCTCTCCCTACGCCCCCTTGGACGCTCTTGTGCCTGGTCGTGCCTCACAGGCGCTGGTCTGTCTGTGAATGAACTCACTTAGGTTCCGAGCCAAGAGCAGGCACAAAAGTTCAGACTGATTTGCCTGCGGCGTACCCTCGGCAAAATCGGCAGTCATCGTCACCCGCCGACGTTCAACCGCTTTACTCCTGTCACCAACAAGCAGAAACGAGGCCATGTTCATGGGTATTTCAATTGCGCGTGAAAAAGATCCGCCGACTCAAGCGGCCCCCTATTAGCGGCCCAACAGAAGCGATAAGCATAGGTAGAAAACCAATGGGTGACCTGCGTGAGGGATGGTTTTTACAGCCTACCGTTCGTCGCTTTATTCATGGCAAGCCTGCAAGTCGCAGGCTTTATTTTTTAGAAACTCCAATAAACGCCCTACAGCAGCACTGCCCTGCGCACTGAATCGCGAGCAACTAAAAGATAGTCGACCGACCTGTGCCCCCCTACAACTACGAGCTACTTAACTTCTACAACAAACACTTCAAAACATACGAAAGAGCCGTACCCGAAAAGAGACAGCGGTCACTAAGAGAAACCCTTGATCAACTGAGCAAAAACAACGACATCGACTTCAGTAAACATGAACTGCAGAAACCATCGACTGGGGACGACACACCTTTATCGGAAACTGAATAAGGCCTGCGCGAACTATTACTCATCCGTCTCCGGCAACCGTACCACCCTCGGCATCACACTGAGCACCGCCAATACCAGCAAGGTACTTGGCACCGTAGCGGGCACGGTTGACCGTCGTTAGCATTCGCAGGCCACCGAGGGTGGTTCGGTGATTTGACTGATCCGGATTGCAGGCAGCGGCCAGCGCCTGCGTCGGGGGCTGTCGTGTCGCTGTAATGGGGACGCCAAGGGTGCTGCAACTTGTCGCAGGCAAGCGTCTGGCGCTCATCTGATCCGCTTTTTATTCCGATACCTGAGTCTGTTATGCAAACAGATCGCTCGTCATAGTGCAGCTGCCTGATGGAGGCTGATGAGCGAAAGACCATGAGCGATAGAATCCCCGTCCGACTAGTAGAAACATTCGAGCCTTCGCGTCCAAAGATGAAGGCCAAATCCAGCGACAACCTGATTCACACCCGAAGCTTCACCGGTTTGTTCCGCACCTTGCGGGTGAGCGGTGCAGGCTTTTTGTTCCTGGCGTTCTTTGGCACCGTGTGGCTGAACTGGGGTGGCCGTCAGGCGGTGCTCTGGGACTTGTCGGACAGCAAATTCCACATCTTCGGTGCTACCTTCTGGCCGCAGGATTTCATTCTGCTCTCGGCGCTACTGATCATCTGCGCCTTTGGCTTGTTCGCGATCACCGTGTTCGCCGGGCGAGTCTGGTGTGGCTATACCTGTCCTCAGAGCTCCTTTACCTGGCTGTTCATGTGGTGCGAAAAGGTCACCGAGGGCGAGCGCAACCAGCGAATCAAACTACAAGCCGCGCCCTGGGGCCTGAACAAACTGATGCGCCGCTCGGTCAAGCACACTATGTGGCTGGCCATCAGCCTGCTCACCGGCTTGACCTTTGTCGGTTACTTCACGCCAATCCGGCCGCTGGCCAACGAGCTGCTGACCCTGCAAATGGGTGGCGTCAGTCTGTTCTGGGTGCTGTTTTTTACCGGTGCGACGTACATCAATGCCGGTTGGTTGCGCGAAGCGGTGTGCATGCACATGTGCCCCTATGCCCGCTTTCAGAGCGTGATGTTCGACAAAGACACCCTGACCATTTCCTACGATGTTGCCCGCGGCGAAAACCGTGGCCCACGCAAACGCGGCGTGGCATCGGCCGAGGTTGGGCTGGGTGACTGCATCGACTGCCAACTGTGCGTGCAGGTCTGCCCCACCGGTATCGATATCCGTGACGGCTTGCAGATGGAATGCATAGGTTGCGCAGCCTGTATCGATGCCTGCGATTCGATCATGGACAAAATGGGCTATGCCCGCGGGCTGGTCAGCTATACCTCGGAGCATGAGTTGCAAGGTGGCAAGACTCACCTGTTACGCCCACGACTGGTCGGTTACACCGTGGTGCTGCTGCTGATGATCGGCGCATTGGCCCTGGCGTTGGTGGAACGGCCGATGGTCTCGCTGGATGTGAGCAAGGATCGTGGCCTGTTCCGCGAAAACAGTCTGGGCCAGATCGAGAACATCTACAGCCTGAAGATCATCAACAAGACCCAGCAACGCCAGCAATACAACCTGGCCCTGGTGGATGGCGATGGCTTCCAGTTGCAGGGCAAGACGGAGCTGAGCCTGGCGCCCGGCGAGATCGTGGATATCCCCGTGTCGGTGGCGATGACGACTGACCGCCCAAGCAGCAGCTCGCAAAAAATCAGCTTCATGATTACCGACAGCGATGACCCGAGCGTACACAGCGTCGCGCAAAGTCGTTTTGTTGCGCCGTTGAATCGGTAGACTCTCTAGCGAGCGCTTCGCGCTCGATCGCGGGCAAGCCTCGCTCCTGCATGGTGTGCGCAATTCTGTAGGAGCGAGGCTTGCCCGCGAAGAAGAAGTCAGCCGAATATTTCTGTATGACACTGAACCGGGCCTTAGATGAAACGCTACGAAAAATTCGCTGACGACATCGCTGAACTGATCCGCCGCGGGGTGCTCGGCCCTGGCCAGCGCGTGCCATCGGTGCGCTATGCCAGCCAGACCTATGGAGTCAGCCCGTCCACGGTGTTCCAGGCGTATTACCTGCTGGAACGTCGCGGTCTGATCCGTGCCCGACCGCGCTCCGGTTACTTCGTCAACACCCACGCGCCGAGCCCGTTCTCGGAGCCGGTGATCAGCAGCCAGGTCAACGAATCCACTGAAGTCGATGTCAGCGAACTGGTGTTCTCGGTCCTTGATTCGATCAAGGACCCGACCACCATCCCCTTCGGCTCGGCCTTCCCCAGCCCGACCCTGTTCCCGCTGCAACGTCTGGCCCGTTCACTGGCCAGCGCCAGCCGCGAAATGGACCCACGGATGGTGGTCACCGACATGTCGCCAGGCAACCCGCAACTGCGTCGGCAGATCGCCCTGCGCTACATGGTCGGCGGCTTGATGCTGCCCATGGAAGAGCTGCTGATCACTAACGGCGCCCTCGAGGCCCTGAACCTGTGCCTGCAAGCGGTGACCGAACCCGGTGACCTGGTGGCCATCGAAGCCCCGGCGTTCTATGCCAGCCTGCAAGTACTGGAACGACTCAAGCTCAAAGCCGTGGAAATCCCCGTGCATCCACGGGACGGCATCGACCTTGGCGTCCTGGCGCAAACCCTCGAGCGCCACCCGATCAAGGCCTGCTGGTGCATGACCAGCTTCCAGAACCCCATGGGCGCGACGATGCCCGAGGCCAAGAAACAGGAGCTTGTGGAGCTGCTGCGCGCTCATCAAGTGCCGCTGATCGAGGACGACGTCTACGCCGAACTCTATTACGGCCAACAGGCACCGAAACCGGCCAAGGCCTTCGACACCGAAGGCCTGGTGATGCACTGCGGCTCCTTCGCCAAAAGCCTGGCTCCCGGCTACCGTATCGGCTGGGTCGCCGCCGGGCGCTATGCACAGAAAATCGAACGCCTGAAACTCATGACCTCACTCTGCGCCTCGATGCCTGCCCAGGCCGCCATCGCCGACTACTTGCAACACGGCGGCTACGACCGCCACTTGCGCAAACTACGTTACGCCCTGGAAGAGCAACAAAGCGCCATGCTCGCCGCCATCGCCCGCTACTTCCCGGCGCAAACCCGCGTCAGCCAACCGGCCGGCGGCTACTTCCTGTGGCTGGAACTGCCGGCGCAGATGGACTCATTGAAGTTATTCCAGATGGCACTGGCCCAGGGCATCAGCATCGCACCGGGGCCGATCTTCTCGCCAACCCGGCGGTTCAGGAATTGCATTCGGTTGAATTACGGCAGCCCCTGGAACGAGGCTGCCGAGAAGGCGATGGAAACGCTGGGGCGGATTGTGCGGTCGTTCTGATGGTTCAGTGTGATCGTTCCCACGCTCCTGCGTGGGAATGCAGCCCGTGACGCTCTGCGTCACTGCCGAAGCGGACGCGGAGCGTCCAGTGAGGCATTCCCACGCAGAGCGTGGGAACGATCATTAACTACCGCCCACCGCCCAGATCCACAAAAGTCCCGGTCGCATAGGAAGCCTTGTCCGACAGTAGCCAGATAATCGCCTCGGCCACTTCATCGGGGCGGCCGCCGCGGGCCATCGGAATGCCGGATTCGAGTTTGCTGACGCGGTCCGGGTCGCCGCTCAGGGCGTGGAAATCGGTGTAGATGTAGCCGGGGCGCACCGCATTGACGCGGATACCCTCGCCTGCCACTTCTTTGGAAAGACCGATAGTGAAGCTGTCCAGTGCGCCTTTGGAGGCCGCGTAGTCGACGTACTCACCGGGGGCGCCCAGACGCGAGGCGACGGAGGATACGTTGACGATACTGCCGCCCTGGCCGCCGTGTTTGGGGGACATGCGCAACACCGCATGCTTGGCGCAGAGAATCGGCCCCAGCACATTGGTTTTCATGACTTTGAGAATACGAAACTCGGACATTTGATCGACCCGGGATTTGTGCCCCACGGTGCCCGCGTTGCTGACCAGTGCCGTCACCCGACCCAGTTCGGTATCGACCCGATGGAACAGGCCGATGACTTCGTCTTCGATACTGACATCGGCGCGCACGGCAATCGCCTGGACACCCAGCGCGCGGACTTGCTCGAGCACCTGCTGAGCGGCCAGCTCGTCCGCCTGGTAATTGATGCAGATCCGATAACCCTGCTGCGCTGCCAGAAGTGCAGTGGCCGCGCCGATACCGCGGCCGCCGCCGGTGATGACCATGACTCTGTCCATGCTTGCTCCCCCATTCAAACCTTAAGCATTGGCTGCACAATACCTGCCAGCGAGTGCTTTTGCATGGGTTCAAGTCAAGCACATCGCAGTTCAACTTGCCGCCAGTTGCTCCGTTCTATGGATATCTGCCATGAAGCGCTCCGCTGGCAGCGGATGCCCGAGCAGGTAGCCTTGCAACGAATCGCACCCTAACTGGGTCAGGAAATTTTGCTGCACATCGGTTTCCACGCCTTCTGCGACGATTCGCAGCCCCAACGCCTGACCGAGGGCGACGATGGCTGAAACGATGGCGGCGTCATCGCTATCATGTTCCAGATCGCGGACAAAACCACGGTCGATCTTCAATTCGTTGGCCGGCAAACGCTTGAGGTACATCAGGCTCGAGTAGCCGGTACCAAAGTCATCAATGGACAAATCGACGCCCATTTGCGAAAGCTCCTGGAGGACCGTCATGCTCGCATCAGCGTCGCTCATGGCCGTGGTTTCGGTGATTTCCAGGGTCAGGCTGTTGGCCGGCAAGTGGTGGCGCGCCAACGCGCCGGCAACGCTTTTCACCAGCCCGGCATGACAAAACTGCAAAGCCGACAGGTTCACTGCGATACGCCAGTCGGTGTAGCCCTGCACGTACCATTCACGCATCTGGCGGCAGGCTTCGTTCAATACCCATTCGCCGATCGGGATGATCAGACCGGTCTTTTCCGCCAGATCAATGAATTTGTCCGGCAGCATCATGCCATGCTGCGGGTGTACCCAACGCAACAGGGCCTCGGCACCTACTGGTTGGCCGTTGCAGGCATCGAACTTGGGTTGGTAATACAGACTGAATTGCTCGTGCTCGACGGCGGCACGCAGGTCTTGCAGCAATTGCAATTGTTTACGGGCGTCGGTGTTCATCGAGGCGTCGAAGAAGCGATAACCGTTCTTGCCGGTACCTTTGGCGTGGTACATCGCCGCGTCGGCGTTCATCAGCAATTCTTGTGCGGTCTCACCATTACCGGGGTAAACGGCAATACCCACGCTGGCGGAGATTTGCAGGTCATGCTCGGCCACCCGAAACGAGCGCGAAATCAGCCCGACCTGGCGCGCCGCCAGGCTCAGGGCATCATCCGGCTCGCCGAGCTGCACCAACAACACGAATTCATCGCCACCGATGCGCGCCAGCGTGTCCTGGCTACGCAAATCCTCGCGCAGGCGCAGGCCGACTTCACGTAGCAACTGGTCGCCCATGTGATGCCCAAACGCATCGTTGACCGGTTTGAAGCCATCCAGATCGAGGAACATCAACGCAAAACAACCGCCCTGCTCGCGCACCAGATGCATCGCCTGATCAATGCGATCGGCCAGCAGAACCCGATTCGGCAATCCGGTCAGGGTGTCGTGCAGTGCCAGCTGGGTGAGTTCCTGATTGGCCAGGGTCAGCGAGTTGGCCAGATCGGCGGTACGGGCTTCGAGGCGGGCGTCGAGGACCGAGGTCAGCAACGCGATGCACAGCACCGCCAGGGTGGTGACCAGCACCAGGTTATCCAGGCCCTTGCTGCTCAGGCCGTCGAGCGCTGCACCACAAAAGCTGCCGTCGGCGAAACGCGCTGCGGCCATGCCGGTGTAATGCATGCCGACTATGGCGATGCCCATGATCACTGCCGCGCCGCCACGGGCAAACATGACGTAAGGGGTGTTTTGACGCAGCCGGAAGGCGATCCACAACGCAGCGGCTGAAGCCCCGACGGCGATCAACAAGGACGCGCTGAACAGCGCCGGGTCGTAATCGATACCCGGCTGCATGCGCATGGCGGCCATGCCGGTGTAGTGCATGGCGCTGATCCCGGCGCCCATGATCAGGGCGCCGAACGCCAACTGCCAGGCCGGCAAACGTGGCTGGCTGACCAGCCACAGGGCAAAACCACAGGACACAATGGCGATCAGCAGGGATAACAGGGTAATCGTGAGGTCATACCCCAGGTCAACCGGCAACTCGAATGCCAGCATGCCGATAAAGTGCATCGACCAGACACCCACACCCATGGCCAGCGCCCCGCCCGCCGTCCACAGATGAACCGCCCGGCCCCTGGCCGTAGCGATGCGTCCGGTGAGATCCAGAGCGGTATAGGAAGCGAGAATCGCTACACAGAGGGAGATCAAGACCAGGGCGGGGGAATAACTACCAATGAGCATGGGGCTTCTCGTGGCCAATGAGCCGAACGGCGTCCATGCTCGGTGTCAAAGTGGCGATTGTACCGATTGCGCTACAGAACGCACTGAGAAAAACTATCAATAGGCCATTAGTCGATAATCCGTATGTAGCAGCTGGCGAAGCCTGCGTTCGACCGCGTAGCGGACGTAAATTAAACACCAAGATTCCGCAGGCTGATCGCAGAGGCTCATTCACGAGCGCTTCGCACTCGAACGCAGGCTTCGCCAGCTGCTACAAAACCTGCCTGTATCTTTATCCCCTACTCCTTCTCACTCAGCTGCATCTGCCCATCCCAGCCACCGCCCAACGCAGCGATCAGTTGTACGCTGGCAATCAAGCGGCTTTGCAGCAGGGTCAGCACGCTGCGTTCGTTGCTCAGGGCAGTGGCCTGGACCACCACCACATCGAGGTAGGCGATCAAACCGGCCTTGTACTGGTTCTGGGTCAGACGCAAGGATTCGCGGGCTGACTCCAGGGCTTGCTGTCGCACCGCCGCTTCGTCTTCCAGCACCTTGAGCTGCACCATGAAGTTTTCCACCTCGCGAAAGCCATCGAGCACGGTCTGCCGGTATTTGGCCACGGTCTGGTCATACACCGCTTCAGTGCGATCGACCTCCGCCGAGCGTTGGCCGCCATCGAACAGGGTCATGGCCAGTTTCGGTCCCACCGACCAGAAGCGGTTTGGCAGGCTGATCCAGTCGGCGAAGGTACTGCTGCTGTAACCGCCGCTCAGGCTGAGAGTCAGGTCTGGAAAGTAGGCTGTTTCAGCTACGCCGATGTTGGCATTGGCGGCAATCACCGAACGCTCGGCCGAAGCGATGTCCGGACGCCGCTCAAGCAGCTGCGACGGCAGGCTCAAGGGAATCTGCGGCAACGCGGGGATGTCCTGAGTCTCTGCCAGGTTGAACTCTGCCGGCGGCACCCCCGTCAGTACGGCGATGGCGTTTTCCAGTTGGGCGCGCTGCCAGATCAGGTCGATGAGGTCCGCCTGAGTGCTCTTTAGCTGAGTTTGCGCCTGGGCGACCGCATCTTTGCCGGATATGCCGGCGCGGTATTGGTTTTCGGTCATTGTCAGTGAGCGCTGATAGGTCTCGACCGTCGCTTCCAACAGGCGCTTCTGTTGATCCATCACCCGCAGTTGCAGGTAGCTCTGCACCAGCTGCGATTGCTGGCTCAGGCGCATTGCCGCCAGATCCGCAAAGCTTGCCTGGGCACTGGCCTCATTGGCCTCCAGGCCGCGACGCAATTTACCCCAGACATCCGCCTCCCAACTCACACCCAGCTGGGTGTTGTAAGTATCGCGAATGCCGCTGAGGGAGCTGGTCAAGCTCGAACTGCTGCTGCCAGTGCCCTGACTGGAGCGGGTTTTCCCGGCGCTCAGGTTCACACTCGGAAAAAACGAACCTCGGGCGCTGCGAACCAGGGCCTGGGCCTGGCGGTACTGGGCTTCCGACTGGGCAACGGTCTGGTTGGCACTGTTGAGCTTCTCGATCAGGCCGTCGAGTTGCTGATCGCCGTATAACTCCCACCAGGCACCACGGGCCAGGGAGTCGCTGGGGTTGGCCTGACGCCAGCCCTTGGCTTCTTTGAATTGGGCTGGAGCACTCAGTTCCGGGCGCTGGTAATCAGGGCCGATAGCGCAGGCGCTGAGCATCAACCCGCACAAGGTCAGGCTAAGCAGACGCGAACCGCGGGCCATGACCAGGCGTTGGGTGAACGGCACGGGGGCTTTGGGAGGCGAGCGGTCAGTCATAGCGGAGTTTCCAGAGCAGCATCGGTACGTATCCCGCGCCAGTGATTGAAGCGATGGCGCAGACGGTCGAGATAGAGGTAAACCACCGGGGTGGTGTAAAGCGTCAGTACCTGGCTGAAGATCAGCCCGCCGATAATCGTTAGGCCCAGCGGCTGACGCATCTCCGCGCCCTCCGCGGTGCTGAGCAACAACGGCAAGGCACCGAGAATCGCCGCCAGCGTGGTCATCAGAATAGGCCGCAGTCGCAACAGGCAGGCGCTGCGGATCGACTCCAGCGGTGGCATGCCCCGCTGACGTTCAAACTGCAGTGCCAGGTCGATCATCAGGATCGCGTTTTTCTTCACCACGCCGATCAGCAAGAACAGCCCAAGCAACGAGATCAGGCTGAACTCGCCGCCGAACGCGTAGATCGACAGCAGCGCCCCGACCCCGGCCGACGGTAGCGTTGAAAGAATGGTCAACGGGTGAATATAGCTTTCATAGAGCACCCCCAGCACCAGGTACACCGCCACCAGCGCGCCGAGAATCATCCACGGCTGACTCTTTTGCGCCGCGGCGAAGGCGTTCGCGGTACCCGCCATCTTGGCAATCACTTCTTCGGGTAGCCCGACTTTGGCAATGGCCCGTTCGATGGCCGCAGTACCCTGTTCGACGGTGACGCCTTCGGCCATGTCGAAGGTAATGCTTTCAGAAGCAAACTGCCCTTCATGGCTGACCCGGTCGTTTTCCAGGCTGTTTTCGTAATGGGCGATACCCGACAGCGGGATGCGCTGGCCAGTGGCGGTGATCACCTGCACCTGATTGAGGGTTATCGGGTCCCGGGCATATTTCGGGTTGACCTCCATCACCACCTGATACTGGTTGAGGCTGTCATAAATGGTGGAAATCTGTCGCTGGCTGTAGGCGTTGTTCAGCACTGCTGTGACCATGTTCATGTCAACGCCCAGGCGCTTGGCCTGGTCGCGGTCGACCACCAGCGTCACCTGCTGGGCACCCCGCCCCTCGCGGGCATCGATGGCCGTCAGCTCGGGCAAGGCCTTGAGCGCTTTGACCACTTTGGGGTACCACTCGCGCAATGCCCCCAGATCGCCACTTTGCAGGATGTAGGAATATTGCGAGGTGGTTTGCTCGCGACCACCACCAAATTGCAGATCCTGGTCGGCCATGAGCATCAATTGACTGCCCGGCACCTTGGGCACCGACTTGCGTAGACGCTCGATGACTTTCTGCGCGGAAACCTGCCGTTCCTTGATCGGTTTCAGACGCACCAGCATGAAAGCGTTGTTGGTGCCGTTGTTCCCGCCAATAAAGCCGGCGACACTTTCTACCGCCGGGTCGGCCAATACCGCGCGACGGAAGGTTTCCATCTTCGGTTGCATCACGTTGAACGACATCCCGTCATCACCGCGCACAAAGCCAATCAACTGACCGGTGTCCTGTTGCGGCAGGAAGGTTTTGGGCACTACCACATACAGCGCGACGTTGACCCCGATGGTGATCAGCAGGCTGAACAAGGTCAGCCGCCGATGATGCAACACCCAGTCCAGGCTGCGCGCATAGCCGCTGACCATCCACTCGTTGGCCCGCTGGCTCCAGCGTTGCAAGCGATTTTCCTGGCCGGGGTTGTGGGGCTTCAGCCAGCGCGCGCAGAGCATCGGCGTCAGGGTCAGCGAGACCGCCAGCGAGACCACGATGGACGCTGCCAGGGTGATGGAAAACTCGCGGAACAGGCTCTCGATGATCCCGCCCATAAACAGAATCGAGAGAAACACCGCCACCAGCGAGACGTTCATCGACAGCAGCGTGAACCCCACCTCCTGGGCCCCCCTATACGCCGCTTTCATTGGCGAAATACCTTCGTCGATATGCCGGGAAATGTTCTCCAGCACCACGATCGCGTCGTCCACCACCAGCCCGGTGGCAAGAATCAGCGCCATCAGCGACAGGTTGTTCAGGGAAAACCCATAGAGGTACATGATGGCGAAGGTGCCAACCAGCGACACCGGTACCGCCAATGTAGGGATCAACGAGGCGCGCAACTTTCCGAGGAACACAAACACCACCACAATCACCAGGGTCACGGCGATCAACAGGGTCATTTCCGCTTCGTGCAAGGTGGCCTTGATCACCGGCGAGCGGTCCATGGCCAGGTTCAGTTTGACGCTGGCCGGTAACACTGCCTGCAACGCTGGCAGCTGAGCCTTGATCTCGTTGACCGTTTCGATGATGTTAGCCCCGGCCTGACGGTTGATCACCAGCAGCACCGCCGCATCATCGTTGAAAAAGCCGCTGTTGTAGCGGTCTTCGACGCCATCGCTGACCTTCGCCACATCACTGAGGCGCAACGCCGAGCCGTTCTGGTAGCGAATGATCAGCGGCTCGTAATCCCTGGCTTTCTCCAGTTGGTCGTTAGCCTGCACCAGCCACATGCGCTGGTCGTCTTCGACCGAGCCCTTGGGCCGACGCACGTTAGCGTTGGCGATGGTCGTACGCACATCGTCCAGTGCCACGCCGTACTGGTTAAGCAACTGCGGCTCCAGCTCGATGCGCACTGCCGGCAGCGAGCTGCCGCCGATCTGCACTTCACCCACCCCCGGCACCTGGGACAGGCTTTGCGACAGAATGGTCGAGGCCAGATCATAGAGCTGGCCCTTTTGCAGCACATCCGAGGTCAGCGACAAGACCATGATCGGTGCCTGGGACGGGTTGACCTTTTTGTAGGTCGGCATGCTGCGCATACCACTGGGCAGCAGGTTGCGCGAAGCGTTGATCGCGGCCTGCACTTCCCGCGCCGCGCCGTTGATGTCCCGATCGAGGTCGAACTGCAGGATCACCCGGGTCGAGCCCTGGCTGGAACGGCTGCTCATGGTGTTGACCCCGGCGATGGCGCCGAAGGAACGCTCCAGCGGCGTTGCCACGGTCGACGCCATGACTTCCGGGCTGGCGCCAGGCAGGCTCGCCTGAACCACGATCACCGGGAAGTCCATCTGTGGCAGCGGCGCCACCGGTAGCAAACCGAAGCTCACGCCACCCAGCAGCAGGATCGCCAGGCTCAGTAGCATGGTCGCTACCGGCCGGCGAATGAAGGGTCCGGACAGGTTCATGGCTCAACCGGCTCCAGACGATCCGGCGCCGGCCGCCAGCGCCGGGCGAGACGGTCGAAGTACAGGTAAATCACCGGCGTGGTGAACAGCGTCAGCACCTGGCTGACCAACAAACCGCCGACCATCACCAGGCCCAGCGGTTGACGCAGTTCAGCGCCGGAACCGGTGGCAAGCATCAAGGGCACGGCGCCGAACAGTGCGGCCAGGGTAGTCATCAGAATCGGCCGGAACCGCAGCAACGCCGCTTGATAGATCGCCGCCTCCGGGTCCATGCCCTGAATGCGTTCGGCATCGAGGGCGAAGTCGATCATCATGATCGCGTTCTTTTTCACGATACCGATCAGCAGAATGATGCCGATGATCGCGATCATCCCCAAATCATTGCCGCTGAGGATCAACGCCAGCAAGGCGCCAACCGCCGCCGAGGGCAAGGTCGAAAGAATGGTGACCGGGTGGATGTAGCTCTCGTAGAGCACGCCAAGCACGATGTACATGGTCACCACCGCCGCCAGAATCAGCAGCAAGGTGCTCGACAGCGACGCTTCAAAGGCCTGGGCGGCGCCCTCGAACCGGGTCTGCACGCCGATCGGCATGCCGATATCCTGCTGCACCTTGTTGATCAGCTGTACCGCCTGCCCCAACGCCACGCCGGGCGCCAGGTTGAACGACATCATCACTGCGGGGAACTGGCCGATATGGGTAATCGCCAGTTGCGCCTGACGCTCCTCGATATGGGCCAGACTGGACAACCGCACCTGACCGCCAGCGGTGGTTTTGACGTGGATCTGCTCCAGAGCCTGCGGACCGATCTTCTCGCCGGACTGCGACTGCAGCACCACACGGTATTGGCTGGCCTGGGTGTAGATGGTGGAAATCTGCCGCTGGCCGAAGGCGTCATACAGCGCATCGGTAATGTTCGACACGGACACACCAATGCGCGACGCCGCATCGCGGTCGATCACCAAAAAGACCTGCAAACCCTTGTCCTGCAAATCGCTGGCAACGTCGGTCAGCTCCGGCTGCCTGGCCAGCGCTTCGACCAGCCTGCCGCTCCAGAGGCTGAGCATGTCGGCATCCGGCGAGGACATGCTGAACTGATACTGGGTACGACTGACCCGGTCTTCGATGGTCAAATCCTGCACCGGCTGCATGAACAGCCGGATGCCCACCAACTTGTTCAGTTCGGGCTGCAAGCGCGCAATCACTTGCGTTGCGCTCTGGCCACGCTCGTTATGGGGTTTGAGGTTGATCAACAGGCGCCCGCTGTTGAGCGTGGCGTTATCGCCGTCGACGCCGATGTAGGACGACAGGCTTTGTACGGCCGGGTCTTGCAGAATGATTTTGGCCAGCTCCTGCTGACGCTGGCTCATCGCAGCGAACGAAATCGACTGCGGCGCCTCGGAAATGCCCTGGATCACCCCGGTATCCTGCACCGGGAAGAACCCCTTGGGCACTACCATATACAGGAACACCGTCAGGCCCAGAGTGGCGATGGCCACCAGCAGGGTCAGTGGCTGGTGTTTCAGCACCCACTTCAACTTGCGCCCGTAGGCGGCAATCATCCAGTCGATCCAGGCGCCGCTGGCACGGTAAAAACGGCCCTGCTCTTGCTCCCCGGGGTCACGCTTGAGCAAACGCGCGCACATCATCGGTGTCAGGGTCAGGGAGACGACCAGGGAAATCAGGATCGCCACCGCCAGGGTGATGGCGAACTCGCGGAACAACCGCCCTACCACGTCAGCCATGAACAGCAGCGGAATCAATACCGCGATCAGCGACAGTGTCAGCGAGATCAAGGTGAAGCCGATCTGCTTGGCGCCCTTGAGCGCCGCCACTAGCGGGCTGTCACCCTCCTCGATGAAGCGCGAGATGTTCTCCAGCATGACGATGGCGTCGTCCACCACAAAGCCGGTGGCGATAGTCAGGGCCATCAGGGTCAGGTTGTTGATCGAGAATCCGGCCAGGTACATCACACCAAAGGTACCGATCAACGACAGCGGTACGGCAACCGACGGAATGATCGTCGCGCTGGCCCTGCGCAGAAACAGGAACGTCACCATGACCACCAGGGCGATGGCGATCAGCAGTTCGTGTTGCACGTCGGTGACCGAGGCGCGGATGGTCTGGGTACGGTCGGTCAGCACGATCACGTCAAGGCCGGCCGGCAGGTTGTCGGTGATGCTCGGCAACAATGCCTTGATCCGGTCGACCACTTCGATCACGTTCGCGCCAGGTTGACGCTGGATGTTCAACAACACGGCCTGGTTTTGATTGGCCCAGGCGGCGAGGCGCTCGTTCTCGGCGCCGTCGACGATCTGTGCCACGTCCTTCAGACGCAGCGGAGCACCGTCTTTATAGGCGAGGATCAGCTCGGCGTAGTCTTTGGGCGAGGTCAGCTGGTCGTTGGCATCGAGCATCGAGACCCGGGTCGTACCGTCGAAGTTGCCCTTGGGCTGGTTGACGTTAGAGGCACTGACCAGGGTGCGCACGTCCGAGAGGTTCAAGCCGTTGGCCGCCAGAGCCTCGGGATTGACCTTGATCCGCACCGCCTGACGCTGACCACCCGCGATGCTGACCATGCCGACGCCACTGATCTGGGCGATCTTCTGCGCCATGCGGGTATCGACCAAATCATTGAGCTTGGGCAACAGCATGGTCCTGGAGGTAATGGCCAACGTCAGAACCGGGGTGTCCGCCGGGTTGACCTTGTTGTACACCGGCGGTGCCGGCAGATCCTTGGGCAACAGGTTGGTGGCGGCGTTTATCGCGGCCTGCACCTGCTGCTCGGCGACATCCATATTGATCTCGAGGCTGAAACGCAAGGTCAGCACCGAGGCGCCGCCAGAACTGGTCGAGGTCATCTGGGTCAGCCCTGGCATTTGCCCGAACTGACGTTCCAGCGGCGCAGTGACCGCACTGGTCATCACATCAGGGCTGGCACCGGGGTAAAGCGTCATCACCCGAATGGTCGGGTAATCGACCTGGGGCAATGCCGAGACCGGCAACAGCCGGTAGGCGATCAGGCCGGCCAGAATAATGGCCAGCATACTCAGGGTCGTGGCCACCGGACGGAGGATGAACAGCCGTGAGATGTTCATGCGCTGCCCTTTATCGCCTTGCCAGTGGCTGCTGGTTCAACTGCGCTGCTTGCCGGCGTGCCTTGCAGATCCTTGGCCGGGGTGGCCGGAATCTCCTGGCTGTCGTTGACCACTTCCACCTCGCTGCCCTCTTTCAGGCGATCGGTGCCCTCCAGAACCACACGATCACCCGGGCTCAGGCCTTCGTTGATAACCGTTACATCGCCGTCGCTGGCACCCACCTTCAACGGCAGGATCCTGACCTTTTTATCGCCGTCCATCGCGTAGACAAAGGTACCGTTGTTGCCGAACTGGATCGCTGCCGACGGCGCCAGCACTACGCCTTTCAAGGTGTCGGCGAGCACGCGCACATTGACGAACTGATTGGGAAACAGCGTTTGATCACGGTTCTCGTAGCGCGCCTTGAATTTCAGGGTTCCGGTGGTGATGTCGATCTGGTTATCCAGACTCTGCAAGACGCCGGTAGCCTGCAATTTCACGTCACCGCGGTCCCAGGCTTCCACTGGCAATCGGGCACCGCTGTGGAAGCGCTCAAGGACCGTCGTCAGGCTGTTTTCCGGCAAGGTGAAGGCCACGCTGATCGGCTGAGTCTGGGTAATGATCACCAGCGCCGTGGTGTCATTGGCCGCCACCAGGTTACCGACGTCCAGTTGACGCAAGCCCAGACGTCCGGCAATCGGTGCGCGAATCCTGGTGAACTCCAGGTTGAGCCTGGCGTCATTGACCGCCGCCTGATTGGTCTTGACCGTGCCCTGATACTGGCCCACCAGCGCCGCGGCGGTGTCCAGCGTCTGTTTGGCGATACTGTCTTCGGCGTACAGGCCGCGGTAGCGCTCAAGATCGACCAGGGCATTTTTCAGTTGCGCCTGATTCTGCAGCAAGGTGCCTTCGGCCTGAAGCAAGGCATTCTGGTAGGGACGCGGGTCGATCTCGGCCAGCAAGTCGCCGGCCTTGACCATCTGCCCTTCCTCAAACGCGATCTTGACCAGCTCGCCAGCCACGCGACTGCGCACATTGATGGTATTCAACGCCGTGACGGTACCCAGTGCTTTGTAGTACAGCGGGAAATCTCCACGCGTTACTGCCGCCACGCGTACCGGAACCGGTCCGGCGGACCCGCCGAACCCCGGGCGCATGAGGCCGGACTTGCCGGTATGCCCGGTGCTGGCTTTCTGCGCTGCGGCTTCTTTGTGAGCAACGTCGGTTGGCCAGAACTTCCAGCACAGACCAGCGATGACCAACAGGACAAGCAGGCCGAGCAGCCAGCGACGGGGGTTACGGGAAGCAGTGGATTGCATGGAAGGATCAACCATTGGGCGCGTGAGCATCTTCTACTGAAGGCTGAAAGATAAGCACTGGCGGGGATTTAGCAAAGCGCCTTTACCGGCAATTTACGTTGGGCTTACGTTCGTCAGTGCTTGCTAAACCACTGACGCACAAATAAAAACGGCCTGGACAAGGCCAGGCCGTCAATAATCGTAAAACCTGTTACTTCAAAACGGCCAACGCCGCTTCGTAGTTGGGCTCTTCAGCGATTTCCTTGACCAGTTCGCTGTGCAGCACAGTGTCGTTTTCGTCAAGGACGACAACGGCACGAGCAGTCAGGCCTTTGAGTGGACCGTCAGCGATAGCCACGCCGTAGTTCTGGATGAACTCGACGCCACGCAGGGTGGACAGGTTCTGGACGTTTTCCAGACCTTCCGCGCCGCAGAAACGCGCCTGGGCGAACGGCAGGTCAGCCGAAATGCACAACACAACCGTGTTGGCCACGTCGTTGGCCTGGGCATTGAACTTGCGCACGGAAGTGGCGCAGGTCGGGGTGTCGATGCTTGGAAAAATGTTCAGCACTTTGCGCTTGCCGGCAAAGCTCGCCAGGGTAACGTCGGACAGATTGCCAGCAACCAGGGAGAACGCAGGCGCCTTGGAACCGGCTTGCGGCAGCTGGCCGTTGACTTGAACCGGGTTGCCTTTAAGAGTGACTTGAGCCATGAACGGAGTCCTTTTGAGAGGAGTTGTGGTGAGAAATCTTGAACATTTCGAGGAGCCAAAGTTAAACACGAAAGTGCTTTGCGGCCTATCCCGTATTGCTGACAAATAACTCCCGTTCCATTACCTGAAATGTCCTGCTCATGACTGTAATACACGCTCGTCAGCAGATGCAGGTTTCTACGTTGAATGACGGACCGTCTATCGCGGGCAAGCCTCGCTCCCACTAATGTGACGCGATCCTCTGTCGGAGAAGGCCGGGCAACACTTCTATGCCCAAGACACAAGCTGGCGAAGCCTGCGTTCGAGTGCGCAGCAGTCGCAATTGAGTGAACCGCCTGTTTTCAGGAAGGAAGCGCTCGCCGGTTTTACGACCGCTACGCGCTCGAACGCAGCCTTCGGCAGCTGCTACGAAGAACTTGCCCGTCCGCCCCCTCAACCCCGGCAAAGCCGTGCACAAAACCCAACGAATGAATGCCTTCCACTGGCTAAGTCGACTTTCCCTGCTAGTTTCATCAGAAGCGTCCTGCTGGAGTCCTAGAGCGAAAAGCTATATCAATCGGCCATGAAGTGCCGAGTCGTCCACTGAGCCACGAAGGAATCGGGGGAATGATGTCGAAAACTCTACATGCGCCCGCCATGTTATTGGCCGCAACGTTATCGCCTGCGTTTTGCGCAATAGGGGACAACCAACCCCCAAACGCTACAACACAGCTGAGCGCAAAGGTGACGGCGTACCGCAATTCACGCTGCTTGCCGGACTGAATGTCACCTTCGGAAAATAAGGAAGTTGCTATGAATGTTTTTCTTCGCGCAGCGGGTTTCAGCCTGATGGCGCTTTTCGCAAGTTGTGGCGTCGGTGCTCAGGCTCAAGCTCAGTCTCTGGACACTCGCCTCGGCCCAATCAACATGCAGGGCGAACTGCCGTCCCGCGACGCCATTGCCAAACGCTACGCCGAACTGGACTTTCAACTGGCTATTCAGGCTTATTTGTGAGCCTTGGCGCTTGTGTGTTCAGCTACTTGCCGCTGTATGCGCCAACCGGTGCCTATTTCGACAAAAGCTGGAAACCCAACGGCATCATGGCTGTGGAATAACGCCTGAAAACCGGATGAGTTCATGAGAAGGACGAAGCAATGATCATTGAAAGACCGACACGCCTGTTGCTCGCCAGCCTTTCGCTGCTGCTGAGCAGCACTGCCTGGGCCGACTTCAGCGCCACACCCGCCGAAGCCCGGGCAATTGCCAAAGAGGCGTACCACTATGGCTTCCCGGTGGTGGAGATGTACAAGACCCTGTACACCCAGGCCGTGGACAAAAAAGCTCCGAACTACAAGGCACCGTTCAATCAGATCAGCAATACCGCCATGCTCTTCACGCCCAAGGACACCGCCTTCCTCACCCCTGACTCCGACACGCCCTACTCGTTCGTCTGGATGGACCTGCGAACCGAACCTGTGGTCCTGACACTGCCGGCGATCGAGGAAAGTCGTTATTACTCGGTCCAGTTGATCGACCTTTACACGCAGAACTTCGCCTATCTCGGCACCCGTAGCACCGGCAACCAAGGTGGCCATTTCATGATCGCCGGCCCCGACTGGAATGGTCAGCAACCGGTCAACATCGACCGGATGATCCGCAGTGAAAGCAACATTGCCTATGCCATGTATCGCACGCAGTTGTTCGACGAAAAAGACCTGAACAAGGTCAGACAGATACAGAAGGGATACAAGGTTCAGCCCCTGAGCCGCTACCTGGGCGAACCTGCGCCCCAAGCAGCCTCCAGGGTAGATTGGCCAAAACCCGAGGCCAACATGAGCGACAGCCCGGAGCTGTTTCGCTACCTGAACTTCATGCTGGCCTTCGCTGCACCGCAAGCGGTTGAAGGAGACCTGCTGGCGCGCTTCGCCAAAATCGGCATCGTCGCCGGACAACCGTTCAAGGTCAGCGACCTGAGTGCCGAGCAGCGCAAAGCCCTGGAGGCCGGGATCGCCGACGGCAAGGCCGAGTTTGCCGCACTCAAGAAGGACAAGGTCGACACTCACCAGGTCAACAGCGGTAATCTATACGGCACCCGAGACCGCCTGAACAACAACTACCTGTACCGCTATGCCGGCGCCAGGATGGGGATCTTCGGCAATTCGGCCGAAGAGGCGAACGACATCGTTTATTTGGTCGACAACAAGGGCAAGCCGGCCAATGGCGCGAAACGCAGTTACACCCTGCACTTCGACAAAGATTCACTGCCGCCGGCCGACGCTTTCTGGTCACTGACCATGTACGACGGCAAGAGCCAGTTGCTGGTGGCCAACCATATGAAGCGCTACCTGATCAACTCGCACCTGTTGCCGAACCTGAAACTCGATGCCGACGGCGGCCTGACCCTTTACCTGCAGCACTCAGAACCGGTCAAGGACAAAAAGAGCAATTGGCTGCCGGCGCCGCACGGACCATTCTATGCCGTGTTGCGGATCTACTTGCCCAAACCGGAAGTGGTCAGCGGACAGTGGAAAATGCCGCTGCTGACACCCATTGAGTAACACGCCGTGAACATGCGCCTGATTGTTGGCTGGCTTCAACGGCATCACGTTCAAGAACCAGACCCGGGGATTCGGCGTTGAAGTAAAGAGTGCCGAATCAACGATGATGGTGTGATGGTCATTTGTGGCAAGGGAGCACGTTCCCTCGCCACAGGCCCTATGCCTGGCATTCCAGCGTGTCAGCTCAATAGCCCCCCTCTAACGCCTGCGAAACAACGGTCGTGGCTCGATCACCGAGCGGCCGTACAACACGCTCATCCCGGCCAGGCCCTTGAGGGCATCTTCGGCGGATTTGTCTTCACGCACCGCGAAGGCATCGAAGCCGCATTGGCGCATATGGCTGAGCTGATCGCGCAGCACATCGCCAATTGCGCGCAACTCGCCCTGCCAACCCAAACGAGTGCGCAGCAGATAAGCCTGGCTGTAGGCACGGCCGTCGCGAAAGCTCGGGAAGTCCAGGGCAATCAGCGGCAGGCTGGAAAACCAGGGCGTCAGGTTTTCCACTTCGTCGTCAGGGCCGAGCCAGACGCCCGAGAGCGCCGTCGTGGTTTGAGCACTGCGGGCAAGCCACTGGGGTAGCGGCAGGATCAGCGGTCCACTGGGCAACTCATCCGCCGCGTCACGAACCAACTGCCAGGGATCGTCGCGCACCCACTCGGCGACACCCTCTCGCAAACGCAACACATTGTTCATATCGAGACCTCCAGGACCTTCGGATAGACCCTTTCCTTGAATGGCTCCAGGCCAATGCGTTGCAAGGTATCGACGAACAGCTCTTCGCTTTCCCGGTAAAGGACAAAGGTCGCGATAATGCGCTCGATGACCTGCGGTACTTCGGTGGCGCTGAACGAGGGGCCGATCACCTTGCCCAATGCGCTGTTCTTGCCCTGGGAGCCACCAAGGGTGATCTGGTACCACTCACTGCCGTTTTTATCGACGCCAAGGATGCCGATATTGCCGATGTGGTGATGGCCGCAGGCGTTCATGCAGCCGGAGATATTGAGGCTGATATCCCCCAGATCGTGCAGGTAATCGAGGTCATCGAAACGCGCTTGAATGGCCTGCGCGATGGGGATCGACTTCGCGTTAGCCAAGGCACAGAAATCACCACCGGGGCAGGCGATGATGTCCGTCAGCAAGCCGATATTGGCGCAGCCCAGCCCCTGTTCATTGGCCAGACGCCAGAGCGCATAGAGATCGGCCTTGGGCACATCCGGCAGGACGATGTTCTGCTCATGGGCAATACGGATTTCGCCAAAGCCGAACTGCTCGGACCAATCGGCGACCGCTTCCATTTGCTCAGCGGTGACGTCGCCGGGCGGTGAGGCAATACCGGGTTTGGTCGACAGCACCACACTGGTGTAGCCCGGCACTTTATGCGGCTGCACGTTGCGCGAGACCCAACGGGCGAAAGCCGGGTTTTCACTCAGATGGGTGCCGAAGTCCAGATCGGTATCCACCAGTGGCTGGTAGTTCGGCGGTACAAAGGCGCTGGCGACGCGCTCGTACTCGACGTCAGTCAACTGCGCCGGGCCATCCTTGAGGTGCTGCCACTCCTCCTCCACTTCCCTGGCAAAGGCTTGAATGCCCAAGGCTTTGACCAGAATCTTGATCCGCGCCTTGTACTTGTTATCGCGTCGGCCATGGCGGTTATAGACCCGCAGCACCGCTTCGACATACGACAGCAAGTGCTGCCACGGCAAACCCTCACGAATCTGCAAACCAAGGATCGGCGTGCGTCCCAGACCACCACCGACAATCACCCGCAGCAGCATCTGGCCGCCGCCATCGCGGTAAAGATAAAGACCGATGTCATGCATCATGATCGCCGCCCGGTCTTGCCTGGCCGAGCAGATGGCGATCTTGAATTTGCGTGGCAGGAAGAGGAATTCCGGGTTGATGGTCGACCACTGCCGCAGGATCTCCGCCAGCGGCCGCGGATCGAGCAGCTCGTCGGCGGCGACCCCGGCAAAGGCTTCAGTGGTGATATTGCGTACGCAATTGCCCGAGGTCTGGATCGCGTGCATCTCGACCTGGGCCAGACGCTCGAGGATGTCTGGCACCTGAGCCAGTTCAATCCAGTTGAATTGCATGTTCTGCCGGGTAGTGAAGTGACCGTAGCCACGGTCGTAATCCCGGGCGATGCTCGCCAGGGTGCGCATCTGCTGCGCGCCGAGGGTGCCGTAGGGAATCGCGACCCGCAACATGTAAGCGTGCTTTTGCATGTACAGGCCGTTTTGCAGGCGCAGCGGCAGGAACTCTTCCTCGCTCAACTCACCCACCATGAAACGCTCGACCTGATCGCGAAACTGCGCGACCCGTTCAAAGACCAGGGCACGGTCATAGTCGTCATAGTGATACATGGTCCTACCTCATCAGTGCTGACCCCAAACTCTCACATCACGTAGCAGCTGCCGAGCCCGCGAGGCTGCGTTCGGCTCGGTCCGCGTTCGGGCGAAGCAGTCGTAGAGCCCGAGCATGCGGTGCGTCTGTCATACCGCGTCGTCTGGATTACGAGCGCTGCGCACTCGAACGCAGCCTCGCGGGCTCGGCAGCTGCTACAGGGTGGATATGGCGACTATGCACCTGCAGCTCAGCACGTTACAGATTCAGGTAAAGACTAAAAAACCATATCAGAGTGCGACGCATGGCCGTCGGCAGGCACTCCATCTGATCTGTATTAATGCAGTTTTTCTGAGTCTGTTTTGTTTCTCCCATGCTTTCTACAGTTCAGCGCATGCCAGACCGGGTGGCCTGGCAAGACTTTGCAACCGTGGAAGAATTGACCATGAGCACAGCAGCAAACGGACAGGCTTATAACTACAGGGTCGTCCGCCAATTTGTCGTGGCAACGGTGGTGTGGGGCGTGATCGGAATGGCAATGGGCGTGTGGATCGCCTCGCAACTGGTCTGGCCGCAAATGAATCTGGACCTGCCCTGGACCACTTTCGGTCGCTTGCGGCCGCTGCACACCAGCCTGGTGATTTTCGGCTTTGCCGGCAGCGCGCAGTTCGCCGCCAGTTATTACGCGGTACAGCGCACCTGCCAGGTGCGGCTGTACTCCGACAAGCTCGCCGCCTTCACCTTCTGGGGCTGGCAGTCGGTGGTCACGATCATGCTGATCACCTTGCCGCTGGGCTACACCACCACCAAGGAATACGCCGAGATCGAATTCTCGGGCGCGGTGTGGATGACAGTGGTCTGGGTCGCCTACGCCATTGTGTTCTTCACCACCGTGGTGCAACGCAAAACGAAGCACATCTACGTCGGCAACTGGTTCTTCGGTGCGTTCATTGTGGTAATCGCCATGCTGCACGTGGTCAATCACCTGTCGATCCCGGTGGGCTGGTTCAAGTCTTACCCGGTGTATTCCGGCGCCACCGACGCGATGGTCCAGTGGTGGTACGGGCATAACGCCGTGGGCTTCTTCCTGACCACCGGTTTTCTGGGGATGATGTATTACTTCGTGCCCAAACAGGTCGGTCGGCCGGTGTATTCGTACCGTTTGTCCATCGTGCACTTCTGGGCGCTGATCACCCTGTACATCTGGGCCGGCCCGCATCACTTGCACTACACCGCGCTGCCGGACTGGGCGCAGTCGCTGGGCATGGCCATGTCGCTGATCCTGCTGGCACCGAGCTGGGGCGGGATGATCAACGGCATGATGACCCTCTCCGGCGCCTGGCATAAATTGCGTACCGACCCGATCCTGCGCTTTTTGGTGCTGTCACTGGCGTTCTACGGCATGTCGACCTTCGAAGGACCGATGATGGCCATCAAGACGGTCAACGCCCTCTCCCACTACACCGACTGGACCATCGGCCACGTACACGCCGGCGCCCTGGGTTGGGTGGCGATGATCACCTTCGGCTCGATGTACCACATGATCCCGAAAGTCTTCGGACGTTTACAGATGCACAGCATCCCGTTGATTAACCTGCACTTCTGGCTGGCGACCATCGGTACCGTACTCTACATCGCCTCGATGTGGGTCAACGGCATCACCCAGGGCCTGATGTGGCGCGCGATCAACGACGACGGCACCCTCACCTACTCCTTCGTCGAGGCACTGCAAGCCAGCCATCCCGGGTTCGTTGTGCGCTTTGCCGGTGGCGTGTTCTTCCTCAGCGGCATGCTGCTGATGGCCTACAACACCTGGCGCACAGTGCGCGTCGAAGACCTGAAAATGGCCGTGAGTGAAGTGCAAATTGCCTGAGACCAGGAGGTTGAGATGATTGAAATCGCACTGAGTGTACTGGCCGTGGTGTGTCTGTACCTGTCGGTGGAGTATTGCTTGAGGAATCAGTCGGCCGAGAGCCTCGACGATGCGAGCTTGATCCCCTTTGCCGACGACCCGGAAGTGGCGCGAAGAGTGGAATTGGCGACGGGCAAGACCATCAAGGCCGTGGCGCCTGAAGTGGCGAAGGAAGGCTGGGGGAATGTAGACATGTGATTGATCGTTCCCACGCTCTGCGTGGGAATACATCCCGTGACGCTCTGCGTCACATCCAAAAGCAGACGCGGAGCGTCCGGGGCGGCATTCCCACGCAGAGCGTGGGAACGATCCTTACCCCCGTTCCCGGGGAATCAGGCTTTGCAACTGCTGCGCCAGGAAATTCGCATCAAAAGCAAAGATATCCGGGTCTTTCAAACCGTTGGCCTTGCGCCACTGCCAGTCGGTCGACGGCGGTTGGCACACCAGCGAGACACTGCCGTAACGTGCGGCCGTCAGGCCCATCACCGCCACAGAGATCAAGCCACCGACACCCATCGCTTCCGGTACGAATTCCACCGGTTTGCCGGTAATCTGCACCGTCAGCTTCCAGGTGTTGAAGGGAGAGGTTTCGACAGGAACGTTCGGACCTGAAGCGACATAGCCTTCGCGACTGACTTCAAGCAGGTTCGGACTCTCCACAGGCTCAAGCCACTGTTCGATATGGTCGAACAGCTCGCCGATGCGCACCGCCCATTCGGCCGATTGAGTCTCGAACACCTGCTTCTTGTGCGCTTCGCTTTCTGCATAGTGGCGAAGCATCTCGCCCAGCTGCGTTACGTCGTCCATTGCGTTGTTCCTCGGATCAAGCATGACTTCAAGGTTCTGATCATGGCAGATGCCAGCAAGCAGCGTATGACTAAAACCGCCGACGGTACTGAGCCGGCGTCATCCCCAACAGCGTGCGGAATGCGCTGCCCATGTGCGACTGATGGGCAAAGCCTGCATCCAGCGCGATAGCGGCCAGTGGTAGCGCTGTGTGCTCGATCATCCACCGTGCAGCCTGGACCCGGACTTCGACAATCCAGGCGTGGGGCGTCGTGCCGATCGCCCGGGTGAAATCGCGCAGCAAACGCAGCTCGGTATGCCCGTAGGTGGCAGCCAACTGCTCCAGCGTCAACGGTTGATGGTACTGCCCGGCAATCTGCTCCAGTACCCGAGCTAACGCTTTTGGCGTCACACGTTCCGGCTTTTGCGCCTGGACCA
Source organism: Pseudomonas sp. GW821-FHT02H09 (assembly GCF_059421425.1). Classification (NCBI taxonomy): domain Bacteria; kingdom Pseudomonadati; phylum Pseudomonadota; class Gammaproteobacteria; order Pseudomonadales; family Pseudomonadaceae; genus Pseudomonas; species Pseudomonas sp. GW821-FHT02H09. The sequence continues at coordinate 107,378 of NZ_JBWKVA010000011.1, read as the reverse complement.
ACGGCAAACCAACGAAACTCAGGGCGCAGGCCTCCAGCGCCAGCGGATCGGGTTGCGGATCGAGCAACAACCGTCGCAGCTCGCGGCCCAGCGCCAGAGCGTGGCGATGGCCAGGGACCTGCACACGGTGTCTGAGATTGAGCGGTTCGTCGCCAGCAAACGGCTCATCCCAGCGTGCCAACAGGTACTCACCGCCACTGGCCGACTCGGAAAACACTTCCACACCCACCGGTGTATAGGCCAGCACACCGGGCAAGGTGTCGAAATCCACCCGTCGGTCCGAATCGATCGCATGTACCCCTTGCTGACGCTCAAGGGTCACGCCCAGGGTTTGCCACTGTGCCGGATCACGGGCACTGTAAGCGACGCGCGGCAAGAGTTGCAGGCAGAGTTTGCCGCCCAGCAGGGTCTGGCTCAGCGGGCCTGGCATGTGAAATTTCTTGATAGATCGAACCGCTGCGTCACGGGAAACTCTCTCCGACAAAAATTTGCCATCAACAGGAGAACAGCATGCGCACCATTGGCCTGATCGGCGGCATGAGCTGGGAGTCCAGCGCCGAATATTACCGCATCATCAACCAGCAAGTACGCGACCAGCTGGGCCCGCTGCGTTCAGCGAAGTTGTTAATGTACAGCGTCGACTTCGGCCCTGTCGAACAGGCCCAACATGCCGGGCGCTGGGACGATGCGGCACTGATTCTGGTGGACGCGGCGCGCCGTCTGGAAGCCGGCGGCGCCGAGTGCGTCGTGCTCTGTACCAACACCATGCACCGGGTGGCCGAGCAGATTCAGGCGGCGATATCGGTGCCTTTCCTGCACATTGCCGACCCGGCCGGGCAGGCCGCGGTGGATGCCGGCGCGCTGACAGTCGGCCTGCTCGGGACCGCGTTCACCATGGAGCAGGACTTCCTCAAGGATCGTCTCGCGGCCCAAGGGCTGAGCGTTCTGGTGCCAGGAGCCGCCGAGCGCGACGCGGTCCACCGGATCATCTACGACGAGCTGTGTGTCGGCGTGGTCAGTGAGCGTTCACGGCAAACCTATCAACGGATCATCGAATCCCTGGCCGCACGCGGTGCCCAGGCAATCATCCTCGGCTGCACTGAAATCGGCCTGCTGATCAAACCCGAACACAGCTCGCTGGCGCTACTCGACACCACCGAATTACACGCCCGGGCAGCCGTGGCGTTTGCCTTGGGCGATTGACTCAGGAGGCGGTTCGCGTACGACGCAGGCGCCTTAATCACTGGGCTGCTGCCGAAACCCCACCGCCAACCGGTTCCAGCAATTGATGGTGGCAACCGCAACGGTCAAATCGACCATCTCCCGCTCGCTGAACTCGGCCCGCAGCGCTGTATACAGCTCGTCCGGCACATTGGAGGCAGGCAGCAACGTCACCGACTCGCTCCAGGCCAGTGCGGCCTTTTCCCGTGCATTGAAGAATGGTGAATCACGCCAGACGCTGATTGCGTACAACCTGCGTTCGGTCTCGCCCTGACGGCGGGCCTCGACGGCATGCATGTCGGTGCAGAACGAACACTGATTGAGCTGCGAGACGCGAATCCTGATCAGTTCCAGCAACGGTTTTTCAATCGACAGGCCAAAGGTCGCCGCCTCGAGCATGAGGATCCCCTTGAGGGCTTGCGGCGAGGCCGTGTAGTAATCCAGACGAGGTTCCATGGGCGTGACCTTAGGCTGACATGCGGTGAGTCAAAGCCTAAGACCCGAGGCGCCAAGGCCCTATATCCAATTGCCGATTTTTTCGAAAGACCACCCATGCACCAAAACCCGCAGCCGTAGCCTGTAGCCCGGCTACACGAAATGTATTGTTGCGCGTAACCTTGCACACGACCGCCTTCAGGACTTCACCCATGGAACTTCATGTTGTCATCAATGGCCGCAAGGACCTGGCCGAGCAGCTGTACCAGCAACTGCGCGGTGCCATCGAGTCCGGTCGGCTTGCCGCCGGCGCACAGCTGCCACCCAGTCGTTTACTGGCTGAGCAACTGGGCGTTTCGCGCAAGACGGTCTCCGACACCTACGCGCTGCTGACCTATGAAAACTTCCTGATCGGCAAGATCGGCCGTGGCACCTTCGTCAATGCCCGGGCGGCCAAGGCCGAGCGCAAGCAAAGCGCGGCGGACCTGGCCTGCGCACAAAGCCTGGCAAACTGGCAGAACCTGCCCGCGCCCTTGCGCCATCCAACCCTGGAAGGTACCTTGCGCTGCGAATTCATCGGCGGCGCGACTACGCGCAATCAATTCCCCCAGGAAGAATGGCGGCGCTGCACTCAGGACGCGCTACGCCGAATCGCCCTCAACGGCGGGTTCTACAGCCAACCGGAAGGCCTGCCAGCCTTGCGCAGTGCCATCGCCGGGCATGTCGCGTTCTCCCGTGGCGTGGCCTGTCATGACGACGACATTGTGGTCTGCAACGGCGCCCAACAGGCGCTGGACCTGATTGCCCGGGTGGTCATCGAACCGGGCAGCATCGTCGCCATGGAAGACCCCGGCTACACCCCGGCACGGTTGCTGTTCACCGCCCAGGGCGCGATGGTGGTCGGTGTCCCGGTGGACGCCGAAGGTATCCAGGTCGAGTTGATCCCCGACGGCGCGAGGCTGATTTACGTCACCCCGTCGCACCAGTTTCCCCTCGGCATGCCAATGAGTCCGACGCGGCGCGAAGCCTTGCTGGAACGCGCCCGAGTGCTGGGTGCGATCGTGATCGAGGACGACTACGACAGCGAATTCCGCTATGAGGGCCGGCCCACCGATTCCCTGCAAAGCATGGATAGCCGGGGCGTGGTCGCCTACGTCGGAACCTTCTCGAAAACCATGCTGCCCGAGTTGCGACTCGGTTATGCAGTACTGCCACCGGCGATCCACAGTGCGGTGGTCAAGGCCAAGCAACTGACCGACTGCCACACCTCGACCCTGCCGCAATGGGCGCTGGCCAAGTTCATTTCCGAGGGCTATCTGCTCAAGCACATCCGCCGCTGCCACGCGGTCTACGCCGGGCGCCGGGAACGAATACTGAACCGCCTGCAAGGTGATCTTTCGCCCTGGTTCGAGGTAGTGCCATCGATTGCCGGTTTCCACATGGCCGCGCTGTGCAAGGTGCCAGTGGAAGTTCCCTTGCTGATCGAGCTGGCGAAGAAAGTCGAGGTCGGGCTTTACCCCCTGGACAGTTTCTTCCACGACACACCGGTTAGAAGCGGACTGATCATCGGCTTCGGAGCGATAGAGACCCTGGACATCGACCCGGCGCTGGACAAGGTCAGGGATATTCTCAAACAGATTGCCTGATTGGCTCAGTGGTTTTCCTGCGGATTGGATATGGGTGTTGAACGAGTCCGGCCCTACTCTTCTCCTCACGAACTCCCCGCACGTCACTCGGAGAACCTGCCATGTCCAGCATCGCGATCAATACCGTCCAGATCCAGGCCGCTAAAGGTCGTTCGGATGAGCTTGGCCTACACCTGACGCGGATTGCCGACACCCTGCGTGAAGCGCGGGGCTGTCTCGATTATGCGGTGCAGGAGTGCCCGAGCACTCCTGGCCTGTGGACCGTCAACGGCCATTGGCAGACCCGCGAATGCATGGAGTCGCACTTCGCACTGCCGGCGTTGCAGGGTTTCATCGAGCTGATCGGCAATCGCCTGGCCTGCCGACTGGACTTCAATCACTGAGCCATTGGCCTCCTGTTCTTTCCCGGGATTGGCTATTGGTCGGTCCGGGATTGGGACTTAGGGTGAGTCACCTCCCCCGACGACATAAAAGGAACCGCCATGAAAGCCCTCTCGCTCGCGACCTCGATCTTCGCTGGTCTGGCCATGCTGGCCTCGCTCAGTGCCTTCGCCCACGACCCGGTCTATGGCAAGGAAAAACGCAACGTACTGCAAGAACATGAACTGACCAACGCACCGGGCAAGAAAGCCATGATGCTCACCGTCGACTACGCCCCGGGCCAGGCCACTGCGCCGCATATGCATGCGGGTTCAGCGATGGCTTATGTGCTGGAAGGTGAAATAACGTCCCAGGTCAACGACGAAAAAGCCATCACCTACAAGGCCGGCGAGTCGTGGTACGAAGCCGCAGGCTCCAGGCACCCGGTCTCGGCCAATGCCAGCCAGACCAAACCCGCCAAACTGCTGGTGTTCATGTTGCTGGGCGATAAGGATGAAGTGTTGACCCCGTTGAAAAAATAAGGACATCAATGTGTGGTGTCTGTCAGGGCCTCATCGCGAGCAAGCTCGCTCCTACAGAGTACACGTACCACCTGTAGGAGCGAGCTTGCTCGCGATGGCGTCAAATCAGACACCACATGATTTTCAGGCTGAAAAAAAACCCGCATCATTCGATGCGGGTTTTTTTCATGCAGCACTCAATCAGGCAGTGGCGGCAGCCACCGTTTGACTGTCCATCTCCAGGTCCGGCAGTTCGCGGTTGGCGACGGCATTTTGACCGCTCATCGCCAAATCCAGCAGTTCGCGGTTGGCCACTGCGTACATGGCGTAGTCAGTGCCGCTGGCGGCACGGATGTCCACCAGCATGGCGCGCCAGCGCTCGACCATGGTGCGGTTCTGTTCCAGCCACAACTGAAGACGTGCTTCCACCTCTTGCGGGGCATTGGCCATTTGCAGAACCGAGATGGTGATCGCCCGTTGCTGCCAGTCGACGTCATCACGGAAGGCTTCGCGCGCCAGCGCCTGCCAGTTGTTTTCCACCGGCAGAGCACTGATCTGTTGCAGGTACCAGGTGATGTCCAGCGCACTGCCCACGGCGAAGAACGCCTTGGCCACATCGGCAGGGTTCTGACCGGTCACATCAGAGGCTTCGATGACCGGCAGCAAGGAGTACAGGTGAGTTGTGCCTGCAACCATGCGCGCCAGCAACTCAGGCACGCCGGCTTCGACGTAGGCCTGGTAGCGGGTCTGCCAGCCATCGCGGGTCGGGCCTTCCAGCAGTTCGTCGAGCTTGAGACCCAACGCCGCCAGATGCGGACCGAAATGCGCCACATCACGGGCAGCATTCTGCTCGTTGCGACGGCTGCGCAGGAACCAGCGAGTAGCCCGACGGCCCAGACGCATCAGCTCATCCATCAGCTCCAGTTGTACGTCCGCCGAAACCTGGTAATCCAGGGCCTCTATCTGCCGGAACCAGTGCGGGAGATGGAAGATATCCCGAACGATTACATAGGCACCCGCAACATTCGCCGGGCTCATGCCGGTGGACTCTTTCAAGCGCTGAACGAAGGTGATGCCCATGTGGTTGACCAGATCGTTGGCGATCTGGGTGCTGACGATCTCGCGTTTCAGACGGTGACGGCGCATGGCTTCGGCGAACTTGCTGACCAGCGTCGGCGGGAATGCCGTTTCCATGTCGCGAGTCAGGTAGGCGTCATCCGGCACCAGAGAGTTGAGCAGCGCTTCCTTGAGGTCGATCTTGCTGTAGGAGATCAGCACCGACAGCTCGGCACGGGTCAGGCCATGGCCAGCCGCGACGCGCTCGTCGAGCTGCTCTTCCGACGGCAGGAACTCGATGGCGCGGTCCAGCTTGCCGCGGCCTTCAAGGTCGTTCATCAGGCGTTTGTACTCGGCGATCCGTACGTAGGCACGACGGGCCGCCAGGGACAGCGCCTGGGTCTGCTTGTAGTTGTTGCCCAGGACCAGGCCGCCGACTTCATCGGTCATGCTGCCAAGCAACTGGTTACGTTGCTTCTCGGTCATATCGCCAGCATGCACAACTTCGTTGAGCAGGATTTTGATGTTCACTTCGTGGTCGGAGCAGTCCACACCACCGGCGTTGTCGATGAAGTCGGTGTTGGAACCGCCACCATTGAGACCGAACTCCACACGACCCAGTTGGGTCATGCCGAGGTTACCGCCCTCGCCCACGACTTTGCAGCGCAGTTCGTTGCCGTTCACGCGCAGCGCGTCGTTGGCCTTGTCGCCGACATCGGCGTGGCTTTCGGTACTGGCCTTGACGTAAGTTCCGATACCGCCGTTCCACAGCAGATCCACCGGTGCCTTGAGCAAGGCGTTCAGCAGTTCGGTCGGAGTCAGTTTGTCGGCCGAGATGTCGAAGCGCTCTTTCATCTGCGGGGAAATCGCGATGCTTTTTGCACTACGAGAGAAGATCCCGCCGCCTTCGGACATGATGCTGGTGTCGTAGTCTGACCAGGCCGAACGCGGCAGATCGAACAGACGCTGACGCTCGGCGAAGCTGTTGGCTGGCGCAGGATTGGGGTCAATGAAGATGTGCAGGTGGTTGAAGGCTGCGACCAGTTGCAGCTTGTCGGACATCAGCAAGCCGTTACCGAACACGTCACCGGCCATGTCGCCGACGCCGACCACCGTGATGCTGTCTTCCTGAACGTTGATACCGCGCTCACGGAAGTGACGCTGTACGCCGACCCACGCACCCTTGGCGGTGATGCCCATTTTCTTGTGGTCATAACCGGCCGAGCCGCCGGAGGCGAACGCGTCACCGAGCCAGAAACCGTAGTCGATGGCAATACCGTTGGCGATGTCGGAGAAGGTCGCAGTGCCCTTGTCCGCTGCCACCACCAGATACGGGTCATCGTTATCGTGACGAACCACGTTAGCCGGAGGCACCAGAGCGCCGTCTTTCAGGTTGTCGGTGATGTCCAGCAGGCCGGAGATGAAGATCCGGTAGCAGGCAATGCCTTCTGCCGCGACTTCATCACGGCTGCCGCCCAATGGCAGGCGACGCGGCAGGAAGCCGCCCTTGGCGCCGACCGGTACGATCACCGAGTTTTTCACTTGTTGGGCTTTTACCAGACCCAGCACTTCAGTGCGGTAGTCTTCTTCACGATCGGACCAGCGCAGGCCGCCGCGCGCGACGTTGCCGAAGCGCAGGTGCACGCCTTCAACCCGTGGCGAGTAAACGAAGATTTCGAATTTCGGAACCGGTTTAGGCAGTTCCGGAATCAGGTGCGGGTTGAACTTGAAGCTGAAGTAGGACTTGTTCTGACCGTTGGCATCGGTCTGGTAGAAGTTGGTCCGCAGAGTTGCCTTGATCAGGTCCAGGTAGCGACGCAGGATACGGTCTTCGTTCAGTACTTGAACGTCGTCCAGCGCGCTCAGGATCGCGTGTTCCAGACGCAGCTGCTTGTCGTCGAGGTCTTCGCTGGTCAGCTTGCGGGCCAGGTAGAAACGGGTCTTGAACAACCGGGTCAACTCGCGAGCGATGTCGGTGTGGTTGTTCAGGGTGCTGGCGATGTAGCCGAGGTCGAAGCCCAGGCGAATCTGCTTCAGGTAACGGGCGTATGCACGCAGCAGCGCCACGTCGCGCCATGGCAGGCCGGCCGTCAGTACCAGACGGTTGAACCCGTCGTTCTCGGCTTCGCCACGAACGATGTGGACGAATGCGTCCTGCAGCGTGTCGTTGAGCTGCTGGATGTCGAGGTTCAGGCCTTCAGCGGCGGTGAATGCGAAGTCATGAATCCAGAACTCGCGCCCGGTGCTGTGGCGCAGGCGATACGGGAACTCGCCAAGGACGCGCAGACCGAGGTTTTCCAGGATCGGCAACACGTCGGAAAGTGCCAGCGGGGTATCGGCGTGATACAGCTTGCAATGCAACTGTTGCTGACCGGCGGTTTGACCCAGCAGCGGCTGGTAGAAGCTCATGACCAGCGGGTTGGCTTCGCTCAGGCTCAGCAAGTGTTGCATGTCGACCACAGCCGAGTGCGCAGCGAAGCGCTCGCGGTAGCCGGCCGGGAATCCTTTAGGGAAGTCGGACAGCACGTTGGTGCCGTGGGCTTCGCCGAAGCTTTCGATCACCAGGCTTGAGTAGTCGTCCTGCCAGCTGCGGCAGGCCTGCACCACTTCTTTTTCCAGCAACAGCGGATCGATGTCGAGACGGTTCTTCGGGTCGACCCGCAGAATCAGTTGCACACGGGCCAGCACGGACTCGGAGAAGAAGGTCCAGAACTCGCAATCGGAGGCTTTCAGGCGATCCATCAGCACTTGCTGGATCTTCTGACGCACTTCGGTGGAATAGATGTCGCGCGGCACATAAGCCAGGCAGTAGCAGAAGCGGCCGTACGGGTCTTTGCGCAGGAACACGCGGATCTTGTTGCGTTCCTGGATCTGCACGATCGACATCACGGTGCTGAACAGCTCGTCGACCGGAGTCTGGAACAGGTCGTCACGGGGCAGTACTTCGAGTACCTGAGCCAGTTCCTTGCCCAGGTGAGCCTTGGCCTGGAAACCGGAACGACGTTCGATTTCCCCGACCTTGCGGCGGATGTACGGAATGACCCGCACGCTCTCGCCATACACCGAGGAGGTGTACAGGCCCATGAAACGGCATTCCTTGATGACCTTGCCGTTGGCATCGATCTGGCGGATCGACACATAATCCGGGTAAGCCGGACGGTGCACACGGCTTGGGTGCGCAGCCTTGGCGAACGACAGCACGGTCGGTTCGCGCAGGTAATTCACGGCGTAGTCTTCGATGCGCAGGTCATCGGCGGTGAGGCCGGCGCGCAGCAGTTTGGTCAGACCGAGGAAGGAGTTCTGGTCATACTCGATATGACCGCCATTCTGGTCATCGCAAACCACGAACTCTTCGTAGCCGAGGAAGGTGAAGTGGTTGCCCACCAGCCATTCGAGGAAACCCTCGATCTCGTTCTTTTCGTCTGCATCAATAACAAACTTGCTTTTGTCGATGCCGTCGATCAGCTCCTGGACCTTGGCTTTCATCGGTTCGAAATCGGCGACCGCAACGCGGACTTCGCCGAGAACCTGCTCCAGCTCTTTGCTCAATACATTGAGCTCGGCGGTATGAGCGCAGCGATCGATCTCCAGGTACATCAGAGATTCTTGCTGGATGCCTTCGCCCTGGGTGCCTTTTGGCAGGATTTCCAGCAACTCGTTCTTGCTGCCGCGACGCACGCTCAGCACGGTGGTCTGCAGCGTGTGGATGCTGTAACCGCGACGGTTCAGCTCGGTGCGCACCGAGTCCACCAGAAACGGCAGATCGTGGTGCAGCACTTCGACTGCAGTGTGGGTCGACTGCCAGCCGTGACGTTCGTAATCGGGGTTGTACACACGCACCTGCGGTTGGGCGTGGTCAAAGCGCTCAAGCAGGCGCCAGGCAGAAAGGGTGCAGCCGGCGAGGTCAGACAACCGACGCTGGGTGAGTTCATCCAGGGAAATGATGCCAAAAAATTGTTCAGCGAACAGCGCCACTTGTGGCAGTGCCTGTTCACTGATGTGCTGCGCCAGTGCCGCTTGCAGTTGGTGCTGGAAGTCGGCTTTGCTGGCTGCGGTGAAGAACGCCATCTGTGGTACTCCGCTTGGGCTTGTTATTGATGGAAGCGTCGCGTGCAAAACCCCTTACGGGGCGGTCCGTCACCCGGTTCCTGATTCTCGGGCAGAGGAAACAGGGCGACAGGTGGGTGAAGCTGGACGAGACACTCAGGTCACATTCACCTTCCTTCGATGGGCATCTGCAAAAACGACTGCCGGGCAGACAAGCAATGTCTTTACAGGTGTCCATCAGTTGCGCAGCTTAACCAGTGCGGCAAGGCCACTGCTTGCGATGCTGCGACATATTCGGTCATCGGTAAGTAACTCGGGTGCTGCGCATCGAACAACACTAGCAGTTGCGCAGGAAAATCGCTGGTTCAAACCAGGTTTTACAGTACATCCGTACCAGAAGTGACCGATAAGACTCACTCCGTTCATAGCACAGGCTCTGACACACAAGTCAGCAGAAAATTCTTCGGGCTGGCAGAATTAGACTTTGCTTGCTTTCACAGCGCCCCCAGAGCCAGGAACCGCCCCATGCAACTGACCACCGCCCATTTGATCGCCAACCCCTGCGACGACGAAGAAGACAACATGGCAATGCTCTGCTGCCATAGTGACAAGGGCGAGATGTTCCTGATGACTCGCTACCCCGACGAGGATGAAGTCGAGCTCACCCTCGATGGCGAACCTTCCACACTCGATGGTTTGAAAGTCACCCTCAGCGCCGATCGCCTGCTGATCGAAATCGGCGCCGCCGATGCCGATGTGCTCAATGGCGACGACCATCTGGAAATCCATCACAGCACCGCAGCGATGGACTTGCCCGAGGTTGAAGAAACCCTGCAAAACATCCTCAAAGGTACCGGCACCTATATAAGCCAGCTCGCCTGAGCCTTTGGCAAAAAGCGCAAGAATGATCGTTCCCACGCTCTGCGTGGGAATGCATCCCGTGACGCTCCGCGTCACAGCTTCAGAAGCGGACGCAGAGCGTCCATGGCGGCATTCCCACGCAGAGCGTGGGAAAGATCTCCTTATACGCGCAAAAAAACCTCCATAACCCCCACAAATCCCGAAAAATCCCCGATCGCCGTTAGTCGCCACCCCCCGCTATGGATTAAAGTAACGCCCCCAAGCCAGAGCGTTATTCGAACGCCTTCGGTCACCCTTTCCAGGAACAGTCATAGATGGAACATCGTGAAGCGCTGCTAGCGCTGCGAACCTTTCTTTCAACGCAGATTCTAGGCCAGGAAAAACTCATCGAGCGCTTGCTCATTGCCCTGCTCGCTGACGGCCATTTGCTGGTCGAAGGGGCCCCTGGTCTGGCCAAGACCAAGGCCATCAAAGAGCTGGCCGAAGGTATTGAAGCGCAGTTCCATCGTATCCAGTTCACCCCCGACCTGCTCCCCGCCGACATCACCGGCACCGAGATCTATCGCCCGGAAACCGGTAGCTTCGTATTCCAGCAAGGGCCGATTTTCCATAACCTGGTGCTGGCCGACGAAATCAACCGCGCCCCGGCCAAGGTCCAGTCGGCCTTGCTCGAAGCCATGGGCGAGCGGCAAGTCAGCGTCGGCCGCAGCACCTATGAGCTGTCGCCGCTGTTTCTGGTGATGGCAACCCAGAACCCCATCGAGCAGGAAGGCACCTATCCGCTGCCCGAGGCTCAGCTCGATCGTTTCCTGATGCACGTCAAAATCGGCTTTCCAGACGCTACCGTCGAGCGGCGCATTCTGCAGCAGGCTCGCGGCGAAGCCCTCAACGGCGAAATCAAACCCGAGCGCCGCGTCAGCCAGCAGGCAATCTTCGCCGCGCGTAAGGAGATCCTCGGTTTGTACATGGCCGATGCCGTGGAGGAATACCTGGTGCAACTGGTCATGGCCACCCGCACCCCGGCCAAGTTCGATCCGGAAATGGCCGAGTGGATCGCCTACGGCGCCAGCCCGCGAGGCTCGATTGCCCTCGATCGATGCGCCCGGGCCCATGCCTGGCTGGCCGGTCGCGACTTCGTCAGCCCGGAAGATATCCAGGCCGTGCTGTTCGACGTATTGCGCCACCGCATTATTCTTTCCTTTGAAGCCGAAGCCGCGGGCATCGACCAGGACCGGGTGGTCCAGCGGATTCTTGACGTTGTAGCCGTCGCTTGACCCCTATGACCCACCCAATTCACGAACCGGGCATTCGCGTCAGCCTCGCCGAGCTGATCAAGATGCGCCATCGCGTGCGTGAAGTGCAGTTGTTTTCAACGCCCAACCAGCGCAGCCCGCTGATTGGCCTGCACCACTCGAAACTGCGCGGACGCGGTGTGGACTTCGATCAAGTGCGGGTCTATCAGGCCGGCGACGACGTGCGGACCATCGACTGGCGCGTTACTGCACGCACCCAGGAGCCCCACACCAAGCTGTTCCATGAAGAACGCGAACGGCCGATTTTCATCATGGTGGAACAAAGCCGCCGGTTGTTCTTTGGTTCCGGCCTGATGTTCAAATCGGTACTCGCCGCCCAGGCCGCGAGCTTGATCGGCTGGGCGGCGCTGGGTCACAACGACCGGGTCGGCGGGCTGGTGTTCGGTGATAACGAGCACTACGAGATCAAGCCGCGACGCAGCAAGCAAAGCCTGCTGCAGTTGCTCAACCGCCTGGTACGGGTCAATCAGTCGCTGCGCACCGACGGCGAGCCAGACCGTGATACCTTCGGTATAGCCCTGCGCCGCGCCCGGGAGGTGTTGCGCCCGGGCAGTCTGGGGATCGTGATCTGCGATGAACGCGCCTTGTCGGATGCCGCCGAGCAACAACTGAGCCTGCTGTCACGGCATTGCGACCTGTTGTTGCTGCCATTATCCGATCCGCTGGACCATGCCCTGCCCGCCGCCGGTCTGCTGCGCTTCGCCGAGCGTGGCGCACAACTGGAACTGGACACGCTCAACTACGACTTGCGCCAGGCCTATCGCGCTCAAGGCGAAGCGCGCATTGCCCGCTGGGAGTTGCTTGCACAAAAACTGCGGGTACCATTGATGCCCTTGAGCACCCAAAGCGAAATGGTCGAGCAATTGCGCGAGTACCTGAATCCACAGCTACGTCCGGGAAAAGCCAAGTGAGCAGCCTGGAACAATTACAGCCCTTGATCACCCCGCCGCCTGTTGGCTTCTGGCCGCCTGCGCCAGGCTGGTGGCTGCTGTTGATTCTGTTGCCGCTGATCGGTTTCGGCCTTTGGACGCTGCGCCGCTTTCTACCGAAAAAACGCCCTGTGGCCCGCGCCGAGCAACCGCTCGACCCCGTGCGACTGGCGGCTCTGGCCGAACTGGCGCAGATGCCAAAACCCTATGACGGCGCGCCAGCAGGCGCCTGGCTGCAGCAGCTTAACGGGCTGCTCAAACGCCTGTGCCGCAACCATTATCCCTACAGCCAAAGCCATACCCTCAATGGCCGCAAATGGCTGGCGTTTCTCGACAATCGCTGCCCCGCTGCCGGCTTGACCCGCTGGATGGTGCTGGTCGAAGGCGCCTACAAGCCCGAATGCAAACTCGATGACAAGGCCATCGCCGGCCTGACCCAAGCGGTCGACACCTGGATTCGTAAACATGTTTGAGTTCGCCTGGCCGTGGATCTTCGTCCTGCTGCCGTTACCCTGGCTGCTGCGGATGTTGCTGCCGGTGGCAGACAGCGGCGAACCGGCACTCAAAGTCAGTTTCCTCAACGATCTCGAAGGCCTGGCCCGACGTCGCGCCCGGGCTAACCTTCCGGCCTGGCGCCAGCAGGCTCCGTTCATTTTACTCTGGCTGCTGTTGCTGATCGCCGCTGCCCGTCCGCACTGGCTGGGCGAGCCGTTACCAATTGCCGCCAGTGGCCGCGATCTGTTGGTGGCAGTGGATGTCTCTGGTTCCATGGACTTTCCCGACATGCAGTGGCAGGACGAAGACGTCAGCCGCCTGACGCTGGTCAAGCGCCTGCTCGGCGACTTCCTCGAAGGCCGCGAAGGCGATCGCGTCGGCTTGATTCTGTTCGGCAGTCAGGCCTATCTGCAGGCACCACTGACATTTGACCGACGTACGGTGCGGATCTGGCTCGACGAAGCGCGAATCGGTATCGCCGGCAAGAACACCGCCATCGGTGATGCCATCGGCCTGGCCCTCAAACGCCTGCGTCAACGTCCAGCGCAAAGCCGGGTACTGATCCTGGTCACCGATGGCGCGAACAATGCTGGCCAGATCGCCCCGATCACCGCTGCGCGGTTGGCCGCCGAAGAAGGCGTGACCATTTACCCGATTGGCATCGGCGCCGATCCGGAGCAAAGCGGCACGCTGGGCTTTCTGGGGCTGAACCCCAGCCTGGACCTTGACGAGCCTGCCCTGAAGGAAATAGCCGAGGTCACCGGTGGACGCTATTTCCGCGCCCGCGATGGCGAAGAGTTGCGAGCGATCAAAGAAACCCTCGATCGGCTTGAACCTGTTGCACAACAACCGACCCAGGCCCGCCCGGCCCAGGCGTTATACAACTGGCCGCTGGCCGCGGCGTTGCTGCTGAGCATGCTGCTGGTGATCCGCCAGCGTTGGCCGGACAACCCGGTGCAGCGTTTATTCACCAAGGAGATTTTCCTGCACCAACACCCTGAATGGCGCCAGCGACTCAAGCGCCTGCGTCTGCGGAGGCGCCGATGATCGCGCTCTGGCCGCACTGGTTCCGTCCCTGGTGGCTGCTACTGTTGCCGCTGCTGGGATGGTTGCTGTGGCAACTCTGGCATCGACAAAAACGCGCCGGACGCTGGCAGGTGATTCTGCCCCCTGCGTTTCACGCGACATTGCTCAGCGGTGGCAGGGGCCATGAGAGCAAATTGCCATGGGTCGCCCTCGGCCTGGCCTGGACCCTGGCGGTATTGGCGCTGCTCGGCCCGAGCTGGCAGCGGGTTGAACAGACCAGCCAAAAGCCGGCCGACCCGCTGGTGGTATTGCTCGAACTGACCCCGGAAATGCTTGCCACGGACGTTTCGCCGAACCGCCTGGAGCAGGCCCGACGCAAGCTGTTGGACCTGCTGCAAAACCGCAGCGATGCGCAAACCGCGATTGTCGTCTACTCAGGCAGCGCTCACACCCTGGTGCCGTTGTCGGATGATCTGGCCACGAGCCGCAACCTGCTGGAAGCGCTGAAACCGTCGATCATGCCCCAGATAGGTCATCGCGCCGATCTGGCGGTGAAAAAAGCCTTGACCCTGCTTGATCGCGGCACCCTCGGTCAGGGCCGGATATTGCTCATCGGTTCATCCCTCACCGAGCAGGAACGCCAAGGGATTCGTCAGGCACTCAGCGGCCAGGCACCAGAGTTTTCGATATTGGGTATCGGCAGCCGCGCAGGTGCGCCGGTCGCTCAGGAAGGCGGCAGTTTCCTCAAGGATGCCCAAGGCGCAATTCTCGTCGCGCGGCTGGATGGAGCAAGCCTCAAGGCCTTTGCCAATGAGCTGGGCGGTCGCTATCGGCAGGCACGGCTGGACGATAACGATCTGCGCGGCCTTGGCCTGTTCAACGGCCCGCAAAGCTTGCGCAATCAAGGCCAGACCCTGCACCTGGATACCTGGGCCGATCAAGGCTATTGGCTGTTGCTGCCATTGCTGCTGCTCGCTGCCTGTGCCGGACGACGGGGCTGGCTGTTTTGCCTGCCATTGCTGTTCATGCTGCCGCAGCCGGGTTACGCCTTCGAGTTCAACGACCTCTGGCTGCGCCCGGATCAACAGGGCCAGCATTTGCTTGAGCAACAACGCCCGGCCGATGCCGCCCGGCATTTTGAAGACCCACAATGGCAAGGTTTCGCGCTCTATGAAGCCGGCAATTATGCCGCTGCCGCCCAGCGTTTCGCTGAAGGCAACGACGCCCGCGCCCATTACAATCGTGGCAACGCACTGGCCAAAAGCGGTGAGCTGGAAGCTGCGCTGGATGCCTACGAACAGGCACTGGAGCGCCAGCCGGATTTGCAGCCAGCACTGAGTAACAAAGCCCTGGTGGAAAGTCTGCTTAAACAGAAACAGCCACCGGCGCAGAGCGAACCGAACAAGACCGAAGGATCTGACGCCGAGCAAGCCACGCAAAACCCGCCACCCGGCGCGGCGACGCCGCCCCCGACCAGCGGTGAACAGAAAACCGAGACGCAGAACCCGTCGTCGACCAGCGAACCTCAGGCACACGGCACACCGCAACCGGGCAATAATGAAGTGCCGGGCAGCGAGCTGGGCGACGAACACACCACCACGCCGCCCATCAGATCGGCCGAAAACAACTTCGACGATGAGCGCCGACAAGCGCTGGAACAATGGCTGCGACAAATTCCGGACAACCCGAGCGAACTGCTCAGACGCAAATTCTGGTACGAACAGCAACAACATCAGGATCAGGGAAAAATTCGATGACCCGCTTCACCGCCCTCTTGCTCGCACTCCTTCTCTGGACCTGTCAGGCCCTGGCTGCAGGGCTGGTCGCCAGCGTAGATCGCAGCCGTTTGAACTCTGGAGAAACCATTGAACTGACCCTCGAATCCAGCGATGCAACGCTGTTCGGCAAACCCGACCTGACTCCGCTGGATGCTCTGTTCGAAGTCCGCGGCACCCGCCAGATCAACCAACCCACCACCTTGGGCGGTGACAACCGTGCCACCACCCGCTGGATTATCACCCTGCTGCCCAGACACAACGGCACCGTGGAGATCCCGTCGTTGCAACTGGGGGAATTCAAAAGCCAGCCGATCAGCCTGCAGGTGATCGAAAGCGAAACCCAGGACAGTGCCAACAAACTGGCGCCGGTGTTCATCGATGCCAGCCTCGATCAGGACAGCGTCTATGTGCAGGCCCAGGCGATCCTGACCCTGCGCATCTACCACTCGGTGTCACTGTATGACGACAGCAGCCTGACACCCTTGCAAATTCCCGATGCGCGAATCGAACAGCTGGGTGAGTCGCGCACCTACGAAAAAGTCATCAACGGCCTGCGCCATGGCGTGATCGAAATGCGTTACGCGATCTTTGCGCAACACAGCGGCGAGCTGAAGATTCCAGCGCAGATATTCAGCGCAACCCTGGTCGACGCTCAACCATCCCAGGACCCGGCACCCCAGGGTCCGAAACAAGGCAAACTGATACGCGTCAGCTCCACCGAGATCCCGCTGACGGTCAAAGCCAAACCTCTCGACTATCCGGCCGACGTACCCTGGCTGCCGGCACGCAGCCTGAGCCTGAGCGAAAGCTGGAGCCCGGAGCCGGATCACAGCCAGGTCGGCGACTCTCTGACCCGCAGCCTGACGATCAAGGCTGAAGGCCTGTCCAGCTCACAACTTGCACCCCTGCCCACCACCGATGTCAACGGCCTGCGCCGTTACCCGGACCAACCGATACTGAGCAACAAGAGCGGCGAGCGTGGCCTGATCGGCAGTCGCGAAGACCGCGACGCTCTGGTGCCGACCCGCAGCGGCGCAATCGAGCTGCCAGCGGTGGAAGTGGTCTGGTGGAACACCTTTGAGGATCACCTGGAACGCAGCAGCCTGCCGGCCCACACTCTGCAAGTGGCGAACAACCCGAGCCTGGTGGTCGACACCCCCGCCAGCAACACACCGACCGGCTCATCGACTGACTACGCAGAACTTCGACGCTGGCAGCTCAGCACCCTTATTCTGGCCTGCACCACCCTGCTCGGCTTCGGTCTCTGGTGGCGCGCCCGTTGGCAACCGGCGATCCTGCGCACGGCGCAGACAGGCCCAAGCCCGCGCACCCTGCTCGACGATATCAAACGCGCGAGCCTGGCCAACGACCCGCAAGCAACCCGACAAGCGTTGGACGCCTGGGCCCGGCAACAACCGGAAACCCTGGCCGATATGGCCGCCCGCTACGTGCCGCTGTCCGATGCACTGGACGGCCTGAACGGGGCGCTCTACAGCGAAACCGGCCAACACTGGCAAGGCGAGGAGCTGTGGCGGGTGATCCGCGCCATCCCGATCACCGAACGCGTTCAGGACCCGGTTGGCGACAGCGGCCTGCCGCCGCTTTATCCGAAATAGTGGAGAGTAATTTCTGGCTCCGCATTTTTCCCGTAGCAGCTGCCGAAGGCTGCGTTCGAGCGCGAAGCGGTCGTAAAGTCAGGCACTGCGGTTTTACAGGTTAACCGTGGACACATGATTTACGACTGCTTCGCCCGAACGCGGACCGAGCCGAACGCAGCCTTCGGCAGCTGCTACGGGTCGCGCGAATCCACATCAACCGCGCTCTTACAGTTTTTTGCCAGTAAACTCTTTGCCCTTTCGCCGCTATCATTTTTCCCGCGGCCACACCTCATTTTTCAAGCGGAGTTTGCCTTGCGTCTGTTTCACACCTCCGACTGGCACCTTGGGCAGAACCTGCACGGCCAGGAACGCGACTTTGAACACGCCTGC
Source organism: Pseudomonas sp. GW821-FHT02H09 (assembly GCF_059421425.1). Taxonomy (NCBI): domain Bacteria; kingdom Pseudomonadati; phylum Pseudomonadota; class Gammaproteobacteria; order Pseudomonadales; family Pseudomonadaceae; genus Pseudomonas; species Pseudomonas sp. GW821-FHT02H09. The sequence continues at coordinate 89,702 of NZ_JBWKVA010000011.1, read as the reverse complement.
TTTCTCGACTGGCTGCTTCGCCAGCTTGGTCTGGAGAAGCCCGATGTCCTGCTGATCGCCGGCGACATCTTCGACACGGTCAACCCGCCGGTCAAAGCCCAGGAACGCCTTTACGACTTCATTGTCAGCGCCCACGAGCAACAGCCATTGCTGACCATCGTGATGATCGCCGGCAACCACGATTCCGGCTCGCGCATCGAGCTGCCCGCGTCCTTGATGCGGCGCCTGCGCACTCACGCGCTGGGGCGGGTGTTGTGGCTCGATGACGGCCAACTGGATGCCGAGCGCCTGCTGATCCCTTTGCCCGATGCAACCGGAGAAATCGCCGGCTGGTGCCTGGCGCTCCCGTTTTTGCGTCCGGCAGAAGTCACCGGCGCGCATTTGGGTGACGACTACCTGCGCGGCATCGGCCAGGTTCATGAATGGCTGATCGCCGCCGCCAACGCCAAACGCCAACCGGGGCAGGCGCTGATCGCCATCAGCCATGCGCACCTGGCCGGCGGTTCGGTTTCGCAAGACTCCGAGCGCAGCCTGATCATCGGCAACGCCGAAGCGTTGCCCGCCAGTCTGTTCGGGCCGAGCATCAGCTATGTCGCCCTCGGCCATTTGCACAAACCGCAAAAGGTCAACGGTGAGGAACGCATTCGCTACAGCGGTTCGCCGATTCCACTGTCATTTTCCGAGATTGGTTATCAGCATCAGATTCTCGACATCGAACTGGCAGGTGAAACCCTGCTCAGTGTCGAACCCCGGCTGATCCCCCGTGCCGTCAACCTGCAACGCCTGGGCCCTGCGCCATTGGCCGAGATATTGAGCCAGCTGCAAGACCTGCCGAATATCGACCTGCTGGCCGATATCCAGCGCCAACCCTGGCTGGAGGTGCGGGTTCGCCTCGACGAGCCGCAGCCGGACCTGCGCCAGCAAGTGGAAACAGCGCTGCAAGGCAAAGCCGTGCGCCTGGTACGAATCGCCGCCGAATACGCCGGCAATGGTGACCGTGAAGGCGCCGATGAAGGCACTCAGCTGATCGAGCTGGACCAACTCACGCCCCAGGAACTGTTCAGCCGAGCCTGGATGGACAGCTATGGCAGCGAGGTCGACGAACAGACCCTCAACGACTTCGCCGTGCTGTTGCAAGACGTTCAACTGGAGAGCGAACAGCCATGAAAATCCTCGCGATCCGTTTGAAAAACCTCGCCTCGCTGGCCGGCCCCTTTGAAATCGACTTCACCGCCGAGCCCTTGGCCAGCGCCGGCTTGTTCGCCATCACCGGGCCTACCGGCGCCGGCAAAAGCACCTTGCTCGATGCCTTGTGCCTGGCGCTGTTTGGTGCAGTGCCGCGACTCAACAACACCGGGCGCGACGCCAAAGTGCCGGATGCGGACGGTGAAATTGCCACGGGCGATCCGCGTACGCTGTTGCGTCGTGGCACCGGTGACGGTTATGCCGAGGTGGACTTTCTCGGTATCGACGGTCGTCGCTATCGCGCACGCTGGGAAGCCAACCGGGCGCGGGAAAAAGCCAATGGCAAACTGCAAGCCAGCCGCCAAAGCCTGCGCGACCTGGACACCGATCAACTGCTGGCCAGCCAGAAAGGCGAGTACAAAACCCGGCTCGAAGCGGTGCTGGGCCTGAATTTCGAACAGTTCACCCGCGCGGTGATGCTTGCACAGAGTGAGTTCAGCGCCTTCCTCAAGGCTGATGACAACGACCGCAGCGAGTTGCTGGAAAAACTCACCGACACAGCCCTCTACACTCGCCTCGGCAAGCGCGCCTTCGATAAAAGCAAAGACGCCCGCGAAGCCCACAAGCTGTTGCAAGACCAGGCCACCGGTGTCACGCCGCTGGAGCCCAACGCGCGCGCCGAGCTCGATCAGCGTTTCAATGACGCTCAACAGCAACTCAAGACGCAACAGGCGCAACTCAAACAACTTGAGTTGCAGCACACCTGGCTCAAGGAACTGCGCCAGTTGCAAGACGAGCAGCAGAGCGCCGCCGAGCAACTACAGCAAGCCCAACAGCATTGGGACGGTCAGGCCAGCGAGCGCCTGAATCTGACCCGCCTGGAGCAACTGGCGCCGCAGCGGCATCAGTTTGCCCGCCAGACAGAACTCACCGCCCTGTTCAATCCGCTGGCGGTACAAATTCAGCAACACAGCCAGCAGCAGCTTGATCTGCAAACCCGTCAGGGCCAGCTCGAACAAAGCCTGCTGGATGCTCAGACCGCCCTGGCCGACACACAAGCCCGACAAACCGCTGGCGCGCCACTGCTACGTCAAGCATTTGAAGAACAAAGCACCCTCGTGCGCCTGACCAAGGATCTGGGCCAAGGTGCAGCGCTCAAGCAACAAACGGAGCTGGCCTGCACCCAAGGGCAAAGCGCAATCCAGGCCATGTTCGAGCAACAACGTCTGGTCGCCGAGCGCCTGACTAAAATCGCCGAACAACTTGAACACAGCGCGTCTCTGGCACCGCTGGGCGAAGCCTGGAATGCCTACCGCGATCGTCTGCAACAGTTGGTGCTAGTCGGTAATCGTCTGAATCAGGGGCAGGCCGAACTGCCTCAACTGGAACATCGCGCCGCCACCGCCGCGCAGCAACTGGGCGAGCAACGCAAACAGCTCGAACTGCTCTACCGCGAAGCCGCCGCCGAGCCTGAAGCGGTGGCCGAGCAGATCCGGATTCTCGGCAGCCTGTTACAAGACAACCGTAAGCAGCAGCGAGCCTTCGAAGAGCTGGCGCGGTTGTGGGCCAGCCAGCAACAAATGGATCAGCGAGCGCTGGAACTGCAACAGCGCCAGCACAGCGCGCAACAAGAACGCGAGCGCCTGACCCACGACGGAGTTCAGGCCAAGGCCGAGCTGACGGTTGCCGAGCAAACCCTGAACGTCACTCTCCAACTGCTGGAGCGTCAGCGCCTGGCTCGCAGTGCCAGCGTCGAAGATCTGCGCGAGCAGTTGCAGGACGACCAGCCCTGTCCGGTCTGTGGCAGTCACGAACATCCTTACCATCAGCCTGAAGCCCTGCTGCAAAGCCTGGGTCGTCACGACGAAGGCGAAGAAGCCAATGCGCGCAAAGCTGTCGATACGCTGAAGGCAAAGCTCGATGAGTTGCGTTCCGACGTCGGCGGCGTTATCGCCCGGCAAAAGGAACTGCTGCAACAGCTGGAGCAGCTCGCCCCCCAGCAACAAGCGCTGGCCCTGAGCCTGGAAGCGCACCCGCTGTGGGGGCAACTATTGGCCCAGGACACCGGCAAGCACGATGCCTGGCTCAATCAGCAAACCAGCCAGCTGAACCAGAGCATCGCCCAGGATGAACAGCGCCAGAATGCGCTGCTGACCTTGCAGCAAGACGCCGCACGCCTCCAGCAACAGCTACGCACCGCTGAGGAGGCCAGCCAGCAGGCTGCCCAACAATTAGCGGAACAACAACGGCAACTGGCCGCAGACCGCCAGCGCCTGGAGGAAGAGCTGTCAGCTTTCAGCACCCTGCTCCCGCCCGATACGCTAGAAGGTTTGCGCCGGCAGCCAGCCGCGACCTTCATGCAGCTCGATCAGCAGATTGCCCAACGCCTGGAGCACCTTGAGCAGCAGCGCGACGAGCTCAGCGAACAGCAGCAGCGTCAGCAGTCGCTGGATAAGGAACAGGATCGTCAGCAACTGCGCACGCAGCAATCCGATGCCGCGCAACAGCAGTTCACCGCCCTCGCCGATCAGCAGCAAGCCTGTCAGCAAAAACTGCGTGGGCTACTGGGTGAACACGCCAATGCCGAGCAATGGCAGCAGCAACTGGATCAGGCCGTCGAACAGGCACGCAACGCCCAGACAATGGCCGACCAGGCGCTGCAAGAAACCCGTAGCCAACTGATCCAGCACGGCGCGGACCTGAAGGCCAAGCAAGAGCGCTTGCACTCCCTTGAGCTAGAGAGCCGAGAGTTGAGCAGCAAAATCGCCGACTGGCGCCAGCGGCATCCCGAGCTGGACGACGGCGGTCTGGAACAGTTGCTGGCCTTCGACGACGAGCAGATCAGCCAGTTGCGCCAGCAGTTGCAACACAGCGAAAAAACCATCGAACAAGCCAAAGTTCTACTGCATGAACGCGAACAGCGCCTGCACCACCACCAGGCGCAGCACAATGGCAACCTCGATGCCGAACAGCTGGCCAGCGCCCTGAGCGAACTGCAAAGCCAGTTCACCGCCACTGAACAACTCAGCGCCGAACTGCGTGCCCGGCAAGCCGAAGACCAACGCCGGCAGAACGCCAATCAGGTACTGGCGCAACGCATCGCCCAGGCCTACAGCGAATGGCAGCGCTGGGCACGGCTGAATGCCTTGATCGGCTCGGCCACCGGTGACACCTTTCGCAAGATCGCTCAGGCCTACAACCTTGACCTGCTGGTGCATCATGCCAACGCGCAATTACGTCAACTGGTGCGCCGCTATCGCCTGAAGCGCGGCGGCAGCATGCTCGGTCTATTGGTGATGGATACTGAAATGGGTGACGAACTGCGCTCGGTGCATTCGTTGTCCGGTGGCGAGACGTTCCTGGTCTCCCTGGCGCTCGCCCTGGGCCTGGCGTCGATGGCCTCCAGCACGCTGAAAATCGAATCGCTGTTTATCGATGAAGGGTTCGGCAGTCTTGATCCTGAGTCGCTGCAACTGGCGATGGATGCACTCGACGGTCTGCAGGCGCAAGGGCGCAAGGTCGCGGTGATTTCCCACGTGCAGGAAATGCACGAGCGAATCCCGGTGCAGATTCAGGTCCGCCGCCAAGGCAACGGCCTGAGCACACTGGAGGTGAAATGAGTACGCCGACCCTCTATTCCTTCCGTCGCTGCCCGTATGCGATGCGTGCGCGCATGGCACTGCGTTATTCAGGTGTGAGCGTGAACATTGTCGAGGTCAGCCTGAAAGCCAAGCCTGCCGAAATGCTCCTGCTGTCCAGTAAAGGGACGGTGCCGGTGTTGAACGTTAATGGCCGGGTAATCGAAGAAAGCCTGGAGATCATGCGCTGGGCGCTGGAACACCATGATCCGCAGGATTGGCGGCTCAAGGACGACCTCGCGGCAGAGCAAGCGAGCGCCGCGCTGATCGAAGAGAACGATCAGGTGTTCAAGCGCTATCTGGATCGCTACAAGTACGCCGATCGCTATCCGGAGCAGCCAATGGAGCATTACCGCGCGCAAGGCGCCGTTTTTTTACAGAAGCTCGATGACCTCTTGCACAAGCATGTCTATCTGGCAGCCGATCACTTGAGCCTCGCGGACATCGCCCTGGCGCCGTTCTTGCGGCAGTTTGCTCATGTCGATCAGCACTGGTTCGCACAGACGCCGTATCGGCATTTGCAGGCATGGTTGCAGCGATTTCTGGAGTCAGAGTTGTTTATCGGGGTGATGGCCAAAGAAGCTGCGCCACAAAACCCGTAGCAGTTGCCGAAGGCTGCGTCCGGCTCGGTCCGCGTTCGGGCGAAGCAGTCGTAAATCGGCATCCCGGCTCATCCAGAAAAATTGCGGTCAATCATTCTACGACCGCTGCGCGACCGGACGCAGCCTGGCGGCAGCTGCTACAGAAGGTTCGTCGCTCCTGATATCGGCTTAAGCCACCACAGGCTCGGCAAACACACTGCACATTTGCAACGCCGAGCAATCCACTTTGAACGGGCCGAAAAATGCGGCTTTCGGCTTGATCGGCGGATTACCCGCCAGCAGCCCCAACGCCTTGGCGGTTTGAATGTTGTGGGCGATGTTGTGATTGCATTCGATGGCCCGGGCCAAAGAGCCCGCTGAACCCTGCCCGATCCCCAGCAACGAAGAGCCGTTGGTCAAGAACGCCAGGAAGGCAATGACCCAAAGCTTGCCTCCTTTCATAGCGTCGCCACTCCCACAGTCTGTGCCTGTTCGGCAGTGACGCTTTGTGCGCGATGTTCAAATTGAATGGCTGGGTAAGCCACTTGAATCGGCGCGTCGACCCAGGCTTTAGTCTGTGCCGACAGCGTGACCACGATGATCATGACCACGTACAAACCGATCGCGACGTACGCACCGTGTTTGGCAGAGGTAAGAAGTGTGCTGGCCATGGGATTCTCCGTGGGCATGTTTCAATGCCCACAGATTCGATCAAAAAACCGGCAATGAATAGCGACCTTTATGCATAGTAGCTATCAGCTTTATTGATCTTTAATCCGACGTGTTTTAGTCCTGCAGCAAGCTCATTAACCGCTCGCGCGCAGCGTCCGGCTCGTCTGGAACGGGCTGGGCAGCCGACAAAATGGGGGTGGAATAGAGGAACAGAAGAACCACTGCCAGACGCATAACCATGCTGTCGATCCCTTGGAGAGACTGAGTCAATAAATTAGCGTCAAATTTAAACACATGGCCATGTGATATTACCAAAGGAATTTGCACTCGACGCACAAATCAACAGCACAGCGATTTATGCAGGAGCGACATCACTCTTGGTCCCGGTTGACGAAAATAATCGCCGATCGGAGTAAGTGACTTCGCTCCCGCATAAATTCTTCAATGCCGAGTTTTCAGTGTTGGATCTTGTGATCCAGTGCGGCGTAGAAGTTGGCGCTTTGTTGCAGGTATTTCTGGGTGTAGGTATGGGTGCTGGATTTTCTATCGCTGATCTCAACGCTGGCACTGGCTGGCAAAGCCACGGTAGCCGAGATAGCGGAAGCAGCGATGACGGAGAAGAGATTGAAGTTCATGGCGGTAACCCTCGTGAATTCAGTTGGCTTGCTTGCCCGGGTGGGCCGTGAAGCAAACTTACGCCCGAGGTTCGGCGCGTTGAAATGCTTTGCAGCAGTAGCGAATATCAGCGTCATTAATAGAAGTACGCAGGCCCCGACCTTCGGGGCCTGCGGCCTATTGACGCAGCAGAAACCTGATATTGCTGGGGGAATCGAAAGGCAGTTTTTGTACGGTTTTGCCTAACAAACCAGTCTTGGCGTCCCGCTCCAGCACGACGATATGGTTGCTTTTCTGGTTGGCAATCAACAAGAACTTGCCGCTCGGATCGAGGCTGAATTCGCGCGGATGATCACCTTCTACCGAGCGTCGCTGGATTTCCTTGAGCTCTCCCGTCGCAGGATCAACGGCAAACACCAGCAACTGATTGGCGCTGCCACGGTTGCTGACGTAGAGAAATTTGCCATCCTGCGATGCATGCAGCGCGCCAGCGGCTTTCTCTTGCGCAGGCCGGTTGGCGGCCAGTTCGACCATCTGCCGCTGCACAAGCTTGCCTGCCTGATAATCGAACACCGCTACTTGCGCGCTCATTTCCATCGTCAACCAGGCATGCTTGCCATCACCGCTGAACAGCAAATGCCGCGGCCCGCTGCCCGGTGGCAATTGCACCGAAGCTGGCGTAGCGGCGGTCAACGGCTGCTCGGGGCTGGCTTTGGGGTCATAACGGTAGACAAAGATCTTGTCCGCCCCCAGGTCACTGGCAAACACAAACTGACCGTCCGGCGATGACACCGCCGAATGCACATGGGCTGACATCTGCCGTTCAGGATTGACCCGACTGGACGGATGACTGCTGAGTTGCACCGGCGGTGCCAGCTTGCCATCAGCCGCCACAGGTAAGACCGCGAGGCTGCCACCCGGATCTTCCAGCACCGAATAGTTACTGACGAACAGGTAGCGCCCGTCGGCACTCAGACTGGAGTGAGTCGGCTCATTGCCCAGGGAATTGACCTGATTGATCAGGTTTAGCTGATGGTTCTTCGGCTCAATAGAAAAACTGCTGACACGGCCGACCGGATCGCTCTGACCGGGGCCGTTCTCGTTGACCACAAACAGTCGCTGCTGATCCTTGGACAGGGTCAACCAGGACGGGTTGGAGCTCTTCACCACCTGCAACGGTTTGGCATCGAGCTGACCTGTGCGACTGTCGAACTGCAGGCGATATAGGCCCTGGCTCTGGCCCTGGGTGTAGGAACCGACCAACAGCTCATAGTTATCAACCGGTGCAGCCTGCACGGACATCGCCCCCACACTACCAGCCATCAGCAATGGCCAGAAGTTACGCATCCTCATGCTCATCGTCCTCTTCGTCTCCGGCGCTGAATGCGCTCATGCACACCAGTCGGTGTTCGCCGGAGTCGCCGGTGATGGTCCAGCTTTGCAACGTTTCATCAAAGGTCGCGGCTTGAACCTGGGCCACGCTGAAACTCCAGCGTTTGGCTGCCCGGCCGTCCATGCATTCGATCTGCAACTGGCTGTCATCGAGGGAGAAATCAAAAGCATGCAGCCCGTCGATTTCCAGCATGTCGCAAGTTTGGAGGGCGGTCAGCAAGGTGTTGGTAACGGCAGTCATGGCGATCAATCATCAATTGGAAAGGTGCAATGATAGCCCATCAACGAACTTCACTCCCTGCGCTGATCGTTCCCACGCTCCCGCGTGGGAATGCCTCACTGGACGCTCTGCGTCCGCTCTTGTGACGCGCAGCGTCACGGGCTGCATTCCCACGCAGAGCGTGGGAACGATCAAAAAAAAAAAGCCGCAACCTGAGTTGCGGCTTTGATGTTTCAGCTGACCCTTAGTGGGCGAACAACGAATTACCCTTCTGCCCGGCCAGGCTCGAAGGCTTGATCAGGAACCGCGCCAGCGCTGGCAACAGCCACAACGCGCCGAACATATTCCACAGCAGCATGAAGGTCAGCATCAGGCCCATGTCGGCCTGGAACTTGATCGCCGAGAAGATCCAGGTGCAGACGCCGATGGCCAGGCACAAACCCGTGAACAGCACTGCTTTACCGGTGGATTTCAGGGTCTGGTAATAGGCTTCCTGCAGCGGCAGACCGGCACGCAGGAAACTTTCGAGGCGGCTGTAAATGTAGATGCCGTAATCGACACCGATCCCCACGCCCAGCGCCACCACCGGCAAGGTCGCGACTTTCACGCCGATACCCATGAAGGCCATCAGGGCGTTTCCGAGCACCGAGGTCAACACCAGCGGCAGCACAATGCACAAGGTTGCCGCCCAGGAACGGAAGGTGATCATGCACATGGTCGCCACGCAGGCGTAAACCAGGATCAGGATGGTCAGCTCCGACTCCTTGATCACTTCGTTGGTGGCTGCTTCGATCCCGGCGTTACCGGCCGCAAGGATAAACTCCAGGCCATCCTTGTTGTTCTCTTTGGCGAACGCCTGCACCGCCTGCACCGCGCGATCAAGGGTTGCGGCCTTGTGGTCGTTGAGGAACACCAGCACCGGCGCCAGCGAGCAACTGTTGTTGTACAGACCATCAGCTCGAGCGATGGAGTTGTTCAACACATCCGGGTTGCGCGACAGGGTTTCCCATTTCAGGTTGCCCTCGTTCATGCCCTTGATCATCTGTTTGGAGACAGTCACCAGGGAAATCGCCGACTGCACGCCCTCGGTGTTCTGCATCTTCCACATCAACTCATCGATCGGCGCCATGGCTGCATAACGCGAGCAGCCTTCCGGAGCAGTCTTGACCATCACCACCAGTACATCGGAGCTGGTGGAGTAGTTGCTGATGATGAAGTTGTTGTCCTTGTTGTAGCGCGAATCAGGACGCAGCTCCGGCGCACCTTGATCGAGGTCGCCGATCTTCAGGTTCTGGCTATACCAGAGACCGCCGCCGAAGGCCAGCAGGGCCAGGACGATCGACACCGGCGCAACTTTCGGGCTGGCAAAGTTCGACAGCACACGCCAGAACGGATGCTCACGCACTGCGTCTTTCTTGCTGCGTTCGACGGCGCGCCTGCTGATGCCGACATAGGAAATCGCTACCGGCAACAGGATCAGGTTGGTGAACACGATCACCGCCACGCCGATGGACGCGCCGATGGCCAGTTCGCGAATCACGCCGATATCGATGATCAGCAAGGTAATGAAGCCCACCGCATCCGCCAGAATCGCGATCATCCCCGGCAGGAACAATTGCCGGAAGGTACGTCGCGCCGCTGTCAGGGCGTTGTCGGCCTCACTGGATTGCAAGGCGATGCCGTTGATCTTTTGCACGCCGTGGGAAATACCGATGGCGAAAATCAGGAACGGCACCAGCATCGAATACGGGTCCAGCCCAAAACCGAAGGCGTGCATCAGCCCGAGTTGCCAGACCACCGCCACCAGCGTGGTACTCAACACAGCGATGGTGCTGCGTAGGCAGTTGGTGAACCAGTACAGCAACACCAGGGTGATGATGAAAGCGACGCCGAAGAACATCACCACCATGATCAGGCCATCAATCAGGTCGCCGACCTTCTTGGCGAAACCGACGATGTGGATCTTCACATTGGGGTTTTGCGCTTCGAACTTGTTGCGGATTTTCTCTTCGAGCTCGTGGGAGAATTTCTGGTAGTCCAGCGCGAGCAACTTGCCCTGGTCTTGCGGGTCCGGGTAGGACTCCAGCAACGGGATATCGACGATACTCGACTTGAAATCGTTGGCGACCAGCCGACCGACCTGACCGGACTTGAGCACGTTGTTACGCAGCAGATCGAGGCTGTCGGCCGAGCCGTTGTAGCTCTGCGGAATCACCTCACCACCGGCGAAACCTTCCTCGGTCACTTCGGTCCAGCGAACGCTGGGGCTCCACAGCGACTTGAGACCGGAACGGTCAACACCGGAGATGTAGAACACCTCGTCGTTGATCTGCCGCAAGGTCTCCATGTACGTCCTGGAGAAAATGTCGCCATCAGTGGCTTCCACCGAGATCCGCACGGTGTTGCCCAGGTTGGCCAGATCGTTGCGGTGCTCAAGCATCTTCTCGATGAAGGGGTGCTTGAGCGGAATCATTTTTTCGAAACTGGTGGACGGCCGGATCAGCGTCGCCTGCCAGAACAGGAAAACGCTGACCAGCAGGCAGATGACGATCACCGCCGGGCGGTTGTTGAAAATCAGGCGCTCGAGAAACGTCGCCTTGTCCTGGTGATGACTGCTGATGGAAATCGTGTCTTGTTGATGACTGCTCATGGAAATCCCCCGCCTTCTTATTATTTGCCCAGCTCAGCGCCGGTTGGCGTGGTAGCGCGAACGCCGCCCTGTCCCACCAGAATCAAGTTGCCGTTGCCCGCCGCCGTGACCGCCGACAAGGAAATGCGGTCTGGTCGATTGAATACGCTAAAGGTCAATCCATCGTCGTTGCTGCGTACCACGCTGCCGCCGTTGCCGACGATGACCAGTGAACCGTCGTCGAACAACGTCGCACCGGACAGACCGAATTCGAGTGCACCGCGAGCAGCTTTCAGCTCAACCGGCTCCCAGGTACTACCGAAATCAGTGGAGCGGAACAGGTTGCCGCGCAAACCATACGCCAGCAGTGTGCCGGACTGGCGGGTACCGATCACACCGAACAGCGAGCCGTGATACGGGCTTTCCAGGCGCTCCCAGGTTTGCCCCCAATCGGCGGAGCGGAACATGCTGCCCTGCTCGCCGACGATGAACAGACCGCGATCCTTAACCGCCGCGATGCCGTTGAGGTGGTACTGGTCTTCGTTGTTCAGGCGATCGCTGGCATCTTCCCAGCTCCTTCCGCCGTCGGTGGTCTCCAGCAGTGCGCCATAGGCGCCCACGGCAAAGCCGTTGCTGGCGTCCTTGAACCAGACATCGAGCAACGGCGCTTCACGTTTCAAGTCCTCGAATTGTTTGGTCCAGGTGGCGCCGCCGTCTTCACTGGCAAGAATCTGCGCGTCATGCCCGACTGCCCAGCCGTGCTTGTCATCGACAAAGAACACCGCCGTCAGCAGCTGCCGAGTCGGCACTTTGGCCTGGGTCCAGTTCTTGCCCTGGTCATCGGAATAGAGAATGTGGCCGCGATCACCCACCGCCACCAGACGCGCACCGGCATGCACAACGCCAAGCATCAGGCCTTTGGCGGACTTTGCGGATTCAATCGAATAGACAGTACCGGCCGCCGCCGTGGCAGCAGCCTGGACAGGGGCCGACAGAGCGGCAACTCCCAACAGCGAGAGCGCTGTAGCCAGCAACGCGAATCTGCGTAACGCCGGCGGGCGGCAAAAAACCACACCCATGACAGGCTCACTCATAGACCTTTCCCCCATTATTATTGTTAGGTCATTCAACCTTTCAGGGCGCCGCTCAGGGCGTTTTTTCTGATTTGCCGTTTCGGATGGTTGTCCTGAAAGCTGCAATCTAGAGCCCCCTCTGAAGCTGACCTATCCTATCCAGCTTTGGAAAGGTCTGACAATCGACGCCACGTTATCTTTTGTTAACCCGGCGCTTTGGAGGAGTGCCTGAATGGCAAGACATTCGCTGTCATGATGAATAACGGCCGTGTTGCACGGCCCCTGTAGGAGCGAGGCATGCCCGCGATAGCGGCGGTGCGTTCACTGTTGATTTTGACCGGGTACATATCCGTTTCTGCGGTAACGGATATGTACACCTGTAACAGATTGGTCGGCTGTCAGGCCGCCATATCGCGGGCAAGCCATGCTCCCACAGTTTTGATTCGCATACGTCTGCGAGAGATAGGTCGACTGTCAGGTCGCCATCGCGAGCAAGCTCGGCTCCTACAAAAACGGCAGAAAGGTAGAGCGGCATACACCGCCCCACCACTCAACAGGCCGAGCGTTAGCTCGCCTGCCGCTTTTGATCTTGATCTACCCGCCCCTTCGGAAGGCCGAGCGGAGGCGTTCATCAGGGGGTGGGCGCGAAGCGCCGTTCGACGAAGTCGAACACATCGAGAGGAGGTCGAAGCGAAGCCGACCGGAGGCGATGCCCCCTGATGAATGCCGGAACGAGGGAACGCCGAGCCTTAGCGAGGTGCCGTACGCTCGGGGCAAGCCCTTTTGGGTCCTTTTGGGGCGTTTGCCAAAAGGGCCTCGCCGTAAGGGCGAAACCCTAAGTGGCCGTTACCGCAGGAATGGATATGTACACCAGCAAGAGCCAGGCTGGCTGTCAGGCCGCCATCGCGAGCAAGCTCGGCTCCTACAGTAAATCTGTGTACACCAACAAGAGACAGGCCGGCTGTCAGGCCGCCATCGCGAGCAAGCTCGGCTCCTACAGTAAATCTGTGTACACCAGCAAGAGACAGGCCGGCTATCAGGCCGCCATCGCGAGCAATCGAACGTCGACCGGCTGCTCCTACAATGGATCGTGTACATCCGCAGGAGCCAGGCCGGCTGTCAGGCCGCCATCGCGAGCAATCGAGCGTCGACCGGCTGCTCCCACAGGGGTCAGGCCAGGCTTTTGCTGACCACTTCAAAGACGTCGCTGGACAGCTCGCCCGAGGCACGAATGCGCTCCAGCTCCCCCTTCATCAACGCCTGGCGCGCAACATCGTACTTGCGCCAGCGAGTCAACGGAGCCAACTGCCGTGAAGCAATCTGCGGATTGAACCCATTAAGCTCAATCACCAAATCCGCCAGGAAACGATAGCCAGAACCATCCGCAGCATGGAAATTGATCAGGTTCTGCCCGGCAAACGCCCCGACCAACGCACGAACCTTGTTCGGGTTCTTGATGTTGAACGCAGGATGCTTCATCAGCTCCTTCACGCGTTGCAAGCCACCCGGCAAACCACTACCCGCCTGGACACTGAACCACTGATCCATGACCAACGGGTTGTCTTTGAAGTTTTCAGCGAAGGTCGCCAGGGCCTTGGCCTTCTCTTCAACGAATGGCGAGTTGACCAATACCGCCAGTGCGGTCAGGCGCTCGGTCATGTTGTCGCAAGCATCGAACTGCTCAAGGGTCGCAGCCAGAACTTCCGGTTTGTCGCTGAGCATCAGGTACGACAGCGCGATGTTCTGCAGGCTGCGACGGGCGAAGTGCTCGGCCTCGGCGATGTAGGCAGTCTTTTTCGACAGCTCGCGATTGGCCTGATAGCGCTGCCACAAACCATCGAACAGGCTGTCAGCCAATTGCTTGCGAGCGAATTCGCGAGCGGCATGGATGGCATCCACGTCGGCCACTTCGCTGATTTCGGTGAGGTAGGCTTCACTTGGCAACGAAAGCATTTCCGCGACCATGGCCTGATCCAGCGTCTCGTCCGCCAGCACTGTGCGCAAAGCCTTGACCAGACGTTGATCCAGTACCAATGCAGTGCCTTGTTGATACTGAGCAATCAGCTCCTGCAACACCTGCACCGACAATTGCTGGCCGGCTTCCCAGCGATTGAAGCCATCGCTGTCGTGTTGCATCAGGAACATCAACTGGTCGCGATCGTACGGGAAGCTCAGCTTCACCGGTGCCGAGAAGCCACGCAGCAAGGATGGCAATGGCTTTTCAGTGATGTCGACGAAAGTGAAGGTCTGCTCTGCTTCGGTCACCGACAGCACACGGGAGGTACCGTCAGCGGCGGCTTCACCGACCAGGCGTAGCGCAATGGCGCCACCCTTGGCATCCAGCAGACCGAGTTCGACCGGGATCACGAACGGCAGCTTTTCAACCTTGTCCGGGGTCGCCGGGTAGCTCTGGCGGAAGGTCAGGCTGTAGGTTTTCGCTGTGCTGTCAAAAGCCTCGCTGACGGTCAGACGCGGCGTACCCGCCTGGCTGTACCAGCGTTTGAACTGGGTCAGGTTGACGCCGTTGGCGTCTTCCATGGCTTTGATGAAATCGTCACAGGTCACAGCCTGGCCGTCATGGCGCTCGAAATACAGGTCGCTGCCTTTGCGGAAACCTTCGTCACCAAGCAAGGTGCGAATCATCCGCACCACTTCCGAGCCCTTTTCGTAGACCGTCAGGGTGTAGAAGTTGGAGATTTCGATAAAGCTTTCCGGGCGCACGGCGTGGGCCATGGGGCCTGCGTCTTCGGCGAATTGGTGAGTGCGCAGGTAGGCCACGTCCTCGATGCGCTTAACGGTGCGCGAGTTCATGTCGGCAGAGAATTCGGCGTCGCGGAACACCGTGAAGCCTTCCTTGAGCGACAGCTGGAACCAGTCGCGGCAGGTCACGCGGTTGCCCGACCAGTTGTGGAAGTATTCGTGAGCGACCACCGCTTCAACGCGCTGGTGCGCAGCGTCGGTAGCGGTTTCGGCGCGAGCCAGCACGCAGCTGGAGTTGAAGATGTTGAGGCCCTTGTTCTCCATGGCCCCCATGTTGAAGTCGTTGACCGCAACGATCATGAAGATGTCCAGGTCGTACTCGCGGCCATAGACCTCTTCGTCCCAGCGCATGGACTTCTTCAGGCTGTTCATGGCGTGCTGGCATTTGTCGATGTTTTCCGGCTCGACATAAATACGCAGTGCAACGGAGCGTTCGGTCATGGTGGTGAAGGTATCTTCAACGCACCACAGGTCACCGGCCACCAACGCGAACAGGTAAGCCGGTTTCATGAACGGGTCTTCCCAGGTCGCCCAGTGCCGACCGTCCTCTTGCGGGCCGCTGGCAATCGGATTGCCGTTGGACAGCAGTACCGGATAGCTGTGCTGTTCGGCGCTGACCGTCGTGGTGAACTTGCTCATCACGTCCGGGCGGTCGAGGTAGTAAGTGATCTTGCGGAAACCTTCGGCTTCGCACTGGGTGCAGAACATGCCGCTGGATTTGTACAGGCCTTCCAGAGCGGTGTTGGTTTCCGGGTGGATCCTGACGCTGGTGTCGACGGTGAACGAAGCGCTCGCCGGATGCAGGGTCAGGTGATGCTCTGTCAACTGATAATCGGCGGCTGTCAGGTCGCGGTCAGCCAGTTTCACCGACAGCAGCTCCAGCTGCTGGCCATCCAGCACCAGCGGCGGCAGGCCCGCAGCGCTGTCCAAAAGGCAGGCCGGGTTGCGGCGCATCACCAGTTGCGCATGGACCAGGGTGTGGTCCTCGAACAACTCGAAGGTCAGGTGCGTCTCGTCGATCAGGTACTCAGGCGCCTGATAGTCCTTCAGGTAGATCATCTTCGGTTGTTCGTTGCGCATGCTGGAGTCCTTCTACTGATGCACGGCGAGTTGATAAGCCGTGTACTTGCGAATATTGATAACGCCGGTGTCGAAAATCAGGTACTGCCCCTTGATCCCCATCAGCGTGCCTTCGGCAATCGGGTTCTTGTCCAGGTTGAAGCTGACGATCCTGGCCGGGTACTGCTCGACCGGATAGCGGATTTCAATCGGCTCGACATCGCCGATCACCTGGATAGCCTGCAGGCCGAAGCGCTCCTGCAAACCCAGCAGACCTTCGGCACAGCTGTCGAAAAGCTGCTCGCGAACCTGTTTGAGGTCCACCGCCTCGGCATCACCCTTGAGCAATGCACGCCAGTTGGTTTTGTCTGCCACCTGACTGCGAAACAGGTCTTCAACGAAACCCGATTGCTGACGGGTCGATACCCGTATGATCGGTAGCGCCTGGCTGGCGCCCTGGTCGAGCCAGCGAGTCGGCAGCTGAGTCGCACGGGTGATTCCGACTTTGATCCCCGACGAATTGGCCAGATAGACCACGTGATCGGTCATGCAGAACTGCTCGCCCCAGGCCGGATCGCGACAGGTGCCAGCGTCGTAGTGGCAGCGCTCCGGACTCATGATGCAGATATCGCACTGGGCCAGCTTGGTCATGCACGGGTAGCAGTAGCCCTGGCTGAAACTGGTTTTGGTCTTGCGCCCGCAATGGGTGCAGTGGATCGCCCCCAGGTACTCGAGGCGCACTGTGGTGCCGATCATTGGATTGACCGGCACCTCGGTATCGCCAAGACGAAAGGCGTATTGAACGGCCGACGCTTCAAGGCGCGCCGACATCTTGCTGATTGCACCGCGGCCAATCTCGATCAATGGATGGCATCCGACTTGAACAGGATGTTCGGTACTGGCGCCGACTTGGAGCTGCACTCCTGCGGGCCCATGTAACCGGTACGTTGTTCTTCCGGCAGATTCTGGATTTCCCAGGCAATCATGGCTTGCAGCGAAAGCGCTTTTTGCTCGTCCGTCAGCTTGCCGCCGTCGGACCATTTGCCGATCTCTACCGCCAGTTTCAGGCTCTGGTAGATGTGGGGGGTGATGTTTTTGATCATTTCGTTAAAAGAGGACATCAGGTTCTCCGCGCTCTTTATTCAAATCGCAATTTTTTAGACGGCCAGTTTACGTCGGCTGAACAAGCCACCCAACAAACCGGTGACGCATCCGACGAGCAACCCGCCGATATGCGCCGCATTGGCAATTTCACCGAAACCGATCATCGAGATCAGTCCGGACATACACAGCAGCAGCCACACCAGCATCATCACCAGCACCCCACGGGGCAGGTGATAGGCCGGGTTCGGCGACAGTAATTGGTAGATCCAGCAATGCCCCAGCAGGCCGTATAGCACCCCGGACAGCCCGCCAAACAAGCTCGGACCGCTGAAATAATATTGAGCGTAATTGGACACCAGGCCGAACAATAGCGTCAGACCCAACAGGTTGATGCTGCCCTGGCGAATCTCGATACGCCGCCCCAGTTCCCAGTACCACATGCCGTTCATGGCCAGATGGAGGATGCCGAAGTGGATCAGCATCGGTGTCACCAAGCGCCACCACTGCCCCGCTGCGAGGCTGTCGGCCAGTGGCGTGAACTGGATGTACTCACCCGCCACGCGGAACTCGAGGAAGGTCAGCCAGCGCAGGGTGCCGAGGTTTTCGCCGAGCATCGTCACGCCGCCAACGATCAGGCACAAAAGCAGGATCAGCGCGGTTACGGGGCTGTAGCGCAATTGCTCGACAAAGCCCGGCTGCATCGTGGCCTCGGCCACCGGGATGTCCAGCTGCTGATCGGGATCGCCGGCCGGGAAACGCTCGTACAGCGAACGAACGTCATCGCTGATGCTATCGGGTACCCACAGCACCTGCTCGCCAGCCTCTTCGCTGACCCTGTGCGGCACTTGCATGCGTTGCAGCAGTTTGACGAAACCACTCAGGTCGACCGCCAGCGGCAGGCGCAATACAGCGACGGCACTCATTGCATGACCTCTGGACGTTCGACATCGACCCAGACGAACTTGCGCGGATCGAGGCGGGTCTCCTGGTCCAGTCGATAAGCGACCAGTTTTCCGTAGAGCACCGCGCTGTAGTCCAGGCAGGCCAGATTCGGCCGGATCGGTGCCGGTTTTCCGCTGCGCCAGTAGTGGCCGACAAACAACAGTGGCTCGTCGATGCCATAGCGCAGCAAGGTGTCTTTCTGGGTAGCGGACAGCGGTGTCCGGGCCACTGGCTCGGGTAAGGCGTCGGGTTGGAACACAATGTCTCCGTAGGTTTGCGGGTCGTCTTCCCAGAACTTGGTACGGAAGAATGCCCGGGTCAGGCCGTCACCGCTGGTCATGGTCAAGCCGTGAGGCAGACGCATGTCGGTGCCGCGCAACAAACGATCGAACACCGTGCAGGCAAAACTGCCGGGCACAGCAGCGGCCTGGAGGAAGTGCTCGTCGATGCAGCCATCGGGATGCAGCGCCCGCAACGGCTCGATCAGCCCGGCATCCCAGCAGGCATGCACCACGCGAAAGCGCCCGGCGTCGACAAACAACGGCATCTTGTAGAACCACTTGAGGAAGTCATGCCAGTCCGCCGGGTGCTGAGCGAATTGGGTAAGGGTTTCGTTGATCAGCCGAGCATGGCGCGGCGTATGTTCGCGCACGTATTGCTTGCCGCTTCCCGGAGGAGCCGGCGTACTCCAGCCCAGAGCGTTGAACTCATGGTTACCCATGATGCACAGCGCCTGACCGGCTTCGCTCATGTCGCGGACGATATGCAGTGCTTCCCGGATCCGCGGGCCACGGTCGATGACATCGCCAAGGAATACCGCCATTCGCGAGGAATGGCGCCAGACACCGCCCAGTCTTTGGTACCCGAGCCGGTCGAGCAAATGCTCAAGAGTATGAGCGCAACCGTGCACGTCACCGATCAGGTCGTAGCTACGCGCGGGATCGAGCATCAGTCGCCTCCACCACCCAACCGGCTGCCCCAACCGAGCTTGGTCCGGCACACTTCGTAGTAATTGTGGTCCAGAGGATGGATCAGGCGCAGTTTTTGCGCCTTCTTGCTGATGGTGATGGTGTCGCCGGGCGCACAGGTGAAGTGATTCTGGCCGTCACAGGAGACTTGCGGGTATATCTGCATATCCTTGGACACAACGATTTTCAGCTCACTATTGCCATCGACCACAATTGGCCTTCCAGACAAGGTATGGGGGTACATGGGCACGATAACAATGGCATCGAGTTTGGGATGCATGATCGGCCCGCCTGCCGACAGCGCATAAGCGGTCGAACCGGTCGGCGTCGCGATGATCAGGCCGTCGGCCTTCTGGCTGCAGACGAACTGGCCGTCGATGTACAGCTCGAACTCGATCATCCGCGTCGACTTGCCGGGGTGCAGCACGACGTCGTTGAGCGCATCGCCCTGGCCGATGGCCTCGGCGTGGCGGCGGACTTCGGCTTGCAGCAGGAAGCGGTTTTCCACCAGGTAATGGCCGTCGAGCACCTCAGCGACCTTGACCTCCAGCTCGTCGGGGCGGATATCGGTCAGAAAGCCCAGGCTGCCACGGTTGATCCCCAGCACCGGCACGTTATGTCGCGCCAGAGCCCGGGCGGCGCCCAACAGGCTGCCGTCACCGCCGACGACGATCACCATGTCGCAGACTTCACCGAGCATTTTGCGTGAGGAAGTTTGCAGGCCGTGGCCCGGGAGGACTTCGGCGATGGTGTCTTCGAGGATCACATGCAGGTGCCGCTCGAGCAGAAACCTTTTCAGCCGGCGAACCGTGTCGAGTACCTGGGAACTGCCCAGGCGACCGATAATGCCGATATTACGAAATTGCTCCATGGGGTTCCTGCAAGGTTCTGGGACGGGCGAAAATGTCGATTATGGGCGAAACCTTGCCGCAGACAAAATCCTTTCCGGCACATAAACGACTATGCTCGCAGAATGATCCTGTTTCCCGGCTTACTCAACCTACCCCGCCAGTTGCGTCATCCCGAAGTGCGCGACCTGGCTTGGGTCATCCTCGCGCCGCCAATGCTCAGTGAAACGCCTTGGCCGCAGCGCCACCCTCTGGCGGGCAGCGATTGGGTGCAGGCCCCCGAACAACTGGTGCAGTGGCTCAAACAGCTGGATCGCGACAGCGGCCCTTTGCGGCACTGGCTGGCCCTGGGCCCGACCCGGCGCCTGGGCCTGTATTACGAACGCCTGTGGCAATTCGCCGTGCAGCACGCCCCCGGCGTCGAATTGATAGCCGCCAATTTACCGATCCGCCGTGAAGGCCACACCCTGGGCGAGCTGGACATGCTACTGCGCGACCGCGATGGCGTGCATCATCTGGAACTGGCGATCAAACTCTACCTGGGACCACAGCACGGTGACGGTCATGACACCGCGCAATGGCTCGGCCCTGGTTGTCATGACCGACTGGACCGCAAACTGGCGCACCTCAGCCAGCATCAGTTACCGATCTCCGCCCGCCCCGAAAGCCGCGAAGCACTGGCCACACTCGACATCCTGCACTTCAGCGCGCAGTTGTGGCTGGGGGGCTATCTGCTTTATCCGTGGCCGGGCAAGGCTCAGCCACCGACTGGCGCCCACCCGCAGCATTTGAACGGCCGTTGGTTACACCAGCGTGACTGGCTGACATTTGTCGTTGAAAGGCCGCCGGGGCGCTGGCAACCCCTGCCCCGTCACGCCTGGCTGGCACCGGCGCATTACCCTGCCGATCAGACGTGGGACGCTGACCGACTGGATGCCTGGCTGGCCGATCTGGAACCACAGGCACCCGCACAGTTGCTGGTGCGTCTGACGGAAAACTCCGCGGGCGACTGGGAAGAAGCCGAGCGGCTGTTTCTGGTGGCTGATCTTTGGCCGAATGTGCCCGGGACGGGTTAAGCCCTTCAGCGTCTGGAAGGGCCTCTTCGCAGGCAAGCCTCGCTCCTACAGAGATCCGGATCAGCCCAGCATGGTGTGATCGACTCCAAACCCGTAGGAGCGAGGCTTGCCCGCGATGGGGGCGACGCGGTCTAAGGGATGCCCACCGACAACCGCAGCGCCAACGCCGCCAATGTCACCAGCAGCACCGGCACGGTCAGTACGATCCCGACCTTGAAGTAATACCCCCAGCCAATCTGGATGTTCTTGCGCGCCAGTACGTGCAGCCAGAGCAAGGTCGCCAGACTGCCGATCGGCGTGATTTTCGGCCCCAGGTCACTGCCGATGACGTTGGCGTAGATCATCGCCTCCTTTACAACACCCACAGCCTGGCTGGCATCGATGGACAACGCACCGATCAGCACCGTCGGCAGATTGTTCATGATCGAGGAGAGCAACGCCGTCAACAGACCGGTGCCCATGGCAGCGCCCCAGATACCATAACCGGCAAACCAGTCCAGCAGACCGGCCAGGTGCCCGGTCAGGCCGGCATTGCGCAGGCCATAGACCACCAGGTACATGCCCAGAGAGAAAATCACGATCTGCCACGGTGCTTCTTTCAGGACCTTGCGGGTTGAAATCTTGTGGCCGCGGGCAGCGATCGCCAGCAGCAAGGCCGCACAGACAGCCGAAATAGCACTGATGGGAATCCCCAGCGGTTCCAGGGCGAAGCACCCCACCAGCAAAATGAACAGCACCCACCAACCGGCGATAAAGGTCGCCTTGTCGTGAATCGCGTGTTCAGGCTGTTCAAGCTGTTCAGGGTCGTAATCGCGGGGAATGTCCCGACGGAAAAACCACATCAGCATACCTAGCGTCGCCGCCACGCTGACCAGGTTGACCGGCACCATCACCGCCGCGTAGTCGTTGAATCCGATCTTGAAGAAGTCCGCCGAAACGATGTTCACCAGATTCGAGACCATCAACGGCAAGCTTGCGGTATCGGCAATGAACCCCGCGCCCATCACGAACGCCAGGGTCGCCATCGGAGAAAAGCGCAAAGCCAGCAGCATCGAGATTACGATCGGCGTGAGGATCAACGCCGCTCCGTCGTTAGCGAACAACGCCGAAACCAGCGCCCCCAGCAGCACCATGCAGGCGAACAGCTTGCGCCCGCTGCCACGCCCCCAACGGGCGACGTGCAAGGCTGCCCAGGCAAAAAAACCGGCCTCATCCAGCAACAGACTGATGATGATCAACGCCACGAACGTTCCGGTGGCATTCCAGATGATCTGCCATACCAACGCAATATCGCTCAGATGTACCACGCCGCTGAGTAACGCCAGTACCGCACCGAATACCGCGCTCCAGCCAACACCAAGGCCTTTGGGCTGCCAGATCACCAAGGTCATGGTCAGCAGAAAAATCAATGACGCTATCAGCATGCAAAGCAGCCTTCGAAAGGGGTAGAAAATGTCGTTTGATGGGGGCAGCAGCGGACGAGGCGAGGGATTTTAAGATATCGACAGGGTTGGGAGTGTATAGGTGTCCAGCTTTTTGCAGGAGCAGCCAGTTGACGCTCGATTGGTCCGGGCGGCGTTCCGACGATGGCGATCTCAACGACGCCATCGCCGGCAAGCCGTGTTCCTATAGATGATCCATGCGTGGCAGCGTGATTCAGACCTTCTTATGCTGCTCGACCCAATCCCCGTAGGCATCGATAAATTTCTGCAATAACGGCCGGATAGCCTCTGAAGGCTTGCCCGCTTCGTCGAATGCAGAGCCTGCATGACTCAGATAGGCTTCGGGTTGCTGCATGCACGGCACGTTGAGGAACACCATAGACTGGCGCAGGTGGTGATTGGCGCCAAACCCCCCGATAGCCCCCGGCGAAGCGCTGATCACGGCGCCCGGCTTGCCGTTCCAGGCGCTTTTGCCATAAGGACGGGAACCGACGTCAATCGCATTCTTCAATACACCCGGCACGGAGCGGTTGTATTCCGGGGTTACGAACAACACTGCGTCGGATGAACTCACCTGTTGTCGGAAAGTGCTGTAGGCTGCCGGCGGTGACGCGTCAATGTCTTCGTTGTAGAGCGGCAGATCACCAATCTCGATGATGTTCAGTTTGAGATTGGCGGGTGCCAGGTCTGCCAATGCCAGCGCGACCTTCCGGTTGATCGACTGTTTTCTCAAGCTGCCGACCAGAACTGCAATCGTATAGACGTTGCTCATTGAGGATTCTCGACTAACTGGCTATAGGAGCCTGTAGTTATAGATGATCCAGGGGGCATGACAACCAATCTGGTTCGAGGATTCGGCCCTCACGACTATTTTTTTCCTGCAGGAAAACTTACCCCGCCCAACTACGGTCTACAGAGCCGCAAATTGAGTGATTTATCTCCAGAGGTTCTAAGCAGATGGCAGCAGTACTCGTCGGACAATTCCATGCAAGAGACGCGCAAGGCCGTGTCTATTCAGTGCATGAGTTCCAGGAATCCACCCCCTCGCAAGACAGCCTGACTGGCTCGCAGCCTGTTACCACCTATCGCCTGGCCATTGGTGACCGGGTCAACAAACTGGATGACAACCAATTCATGCTGGTTCAAACAGGCGTTACCATCGTTCGTGAGCCCCAAACAACGATCTCCTCATAACCTGCGGCCATGAGCAGAAGTCATATGCGCGGACTTGGGTTAGGATTCAGTCACTGAATCCCTCACCTGCTGGACATGGACTTCAAGCATGCGTTTACGTCATATCGAAGTGATCCAGGCGCTCCTGCAAACCAGTCATCTGGGCACTGCTGCCGAGTTGCTGCAATTGCCGGTGGCCGAGGTCGAAGCGATCCTGCGTGATACCGAAGACCAGCTGGGCTTCATGCTGTTCGCCAGTGTGCGCGGGCGGCTGCAAGCCACTCGCGAAGCACGTGAGCTGCAAGTCGGGATCACCCGCGTGTATGAAGCGCTTGAGCCCGTGCAGCGACTGGCCAGTAGCCTGAAGCAGTATCAGGCGCCTCCTTTGCGGATCATCTGCACACCAGCGCTTGCGCAGCAATTATTGCCGCAGAGTGTCGCAGCGCTGCGCCGAAGATTTCCCGATGCACCTTGTAGCCTTTCCAGCCAACCGACCCGCGACATCGTCAAAAGCCTGTTATTACGGGAAAGCGTTCTGGGTTTTAGCCTGTACGACCCCGACCACGGCGACATCCATTGCGAGGTTGTTGCTCAAGGCAAACTGCAACTGCTGGCCCCCCATGGCTGGCTGCAACCCAAGCAGAAGTACATCTCCCTACAGGACCTGGCGGGCCAGTCAATGGTCGGCCTGGAAGGGCATGAGCCGCTTAGCGTGATGTTCGACAGCAAGCTGCAAGCCTTGCGCCCGGCACCGGTGATTCAGACTAGGGTACAGACCTACCAAATGATGCGCAGCATGGTCGAGGCCGGGGAAGGCCTGGCCATCGTCGACCCGTTTACCGCCATTGGCGCGCGAGCCGGCGGTCTTGACGTGTGCCCACTGTCACCACCCGTGCCGATCACGCTCTACTCCCTCGCCCTCAAGAACAACACGCCGTCGCCCGCCTTGCAGGCACTGCTGGAAATTGTCACGGAAAAAGCCGAGGCGATGCTGGCAGGTTGATCATCGGCTTATCCTGCGGATCTTCAAACAAGCGATACCAGAAAATCGCCACCTCGCAGGTTTGCGGATCGATCCCGCGATAGCGCAGATGATCGATCCCACCGACTACGTAACCGCAGCGCTCGTACAGCCGACAGGCCCCCAGATTATTGTTCTGGGTTTCCAGCATGATGCCCGGCAACTTCTTCTTGCGGCTCCAGAACTGCGCGACATCCAGTAAAGCCTTGGCCACACCGTGTCGACGCGCGGGCGCATGCACCGCCAGCTCATCGATATGGGCAAAGCCATTCCAGTTGGTGCTGACCACGACATGCCCCACCGGAAGATCATCGAGATAGGCCATGAAAATTGCGCTGTCGACCGCGTCGCGGTAACTGCTGAACTCCTGCGGATCAATGCCATAACACTTGCGATAAGAGGTGACCTGCTCCAGCGGCCATTGATCGACACTTTTGTCGATTTGCGCCGAAGCATAAACACTCACGTCAAAACTGAAGTCGCTGCCCCAGACGTAGGTCGCGAAACCCTCATCGGCAACGCGCACGGACAAGCCTGGGTGCTTGGGATTGATGACAGGTCGCATGGCAGGAAAAGTCCTCAAACCTTGATGCAATCAACGGTGTAGCAACGCCCATTGCCTACGTCTTCGTGCTGCAAACCATGCACGTCCGCGACAAAGCCAGGAAAACTACTGTTGAAGGTGCGAGCGAACGCCAGGTAATCGATGATCGAGCGGGTCGCTTCAGTGAAGCGCTCGCCGGGCATGATCAGCGGAATGCCCGGTGGATAGGGTACCAGCATCACGGCGGCGATCCGTCCATTCAGGGCGTCAATGGAGACGGCTTCAACCTCACCACGCACCAGTTGGTCATAGGCGTCGGCAGGTTTCATGGAGATTTCCGGGAGTACGGTGTACATGCGTTTGAGGTGCTTGGCCGTGGCATTGCTGCGATAACAGGCATGCAGCTGGTCACACAGATCTCGCAAGCCCATTCCCTGATAACGGGCAACGTCCTGTCTCGCTATGCACGGCAGGCAGGTGGCGAGACTGACGTTGGCGTCGTAGTTGCGTTTGAACTCCAGCAACTCGGTGAGCAGCGTGCTCCACTTGCCTTTGGTAATGCCCATGGAGAACAGCACCAGAAATGAATACAGACCGGTTTTCTCCACCACCAATCCGCGCTCCCAGAGAAACTTGCTGACCACCGCTGCCGGAATGCCACGCTCGCTCAATGCGCCACCGGCGCTCAACCCAGGCGTGACCAGCGTGACCTTGATCGGATCGAGCAGTACGTAATCTTCGGCAATGTCGCCAAAACCGTGCCAGTCCGCTTCGGGCTCAAGCAGCCAGTCAGAGGTGATAACCCGATCGATACCTTCAACCGACGGTGGCTGCCAGATCGAGAACCACCAGTCATCGGCGGCGATATGCTGACGCAGATTGGCCAGGGCACGACGGAAACTCAGCGCCTCATCGAACATTTCCTGCAGCAGCGAACGGCCCGTCGTACCTTCCATCATCGCGGAAGCAACGTCCAGAGAGGCGATGATGCTGTACTGCGGCGAAGTGGAGATATGCATCATGAAGGCTTCGTTGAAACGATCACGGTCCAGTTTCCGCGCACCGCCGTCCTGCACATGGATCATCGATGCCTGACTGAAAGCCGCCAGCAGCTTGTGCGTGGAATGGGTGGTGAACACCAGGGGGCTATCGGCCGTGCGCGATGTCCCCATGCCGTAACGCCCGGCAAAGAACTCGTGAAACGCCGCGTAGGCATACCAGGCCTCGTCGAAGTGCAGCACCTCGACGCTGTTACCCAGCGTCTGCTTGATCAGCTCGGCGTTGTAGCACAGACCGTCGTAGGTCGAGTTGGTGACCACCGCCAGCTTGACCTTGGGCGGCCGGCCTTTGGTCAACGGGCTGGCATCGATCTTGGCCTTGATCGATTCAGGACTGAATTCGCTCAGTGGTATCGGCCCGATGATCCCCAGTTCATTGCGCTCCGGACACAGGTACAACGCAATAGCACCGGTCATGATGATCGAGTGCAAAACCGATTTGTGGCAATTGCGATCCACCAACACCAGATCGTCGCGCCCGACCATCGAGTGCCAGACAATTTTATTGGCCGTTGAAGTGCCATTGATCACGAAAAACGTGTGATCGGCGCCAAAGTTCCGTGCAGCGCGAGCCTCTGCCTCAGCCAACGGGCCGGTGTGGTCCAGTAACGAGCCCAGTTCCGGTACCGAAACCGACAAATCCGAACGCAGGGTGTTTTCCCCGAAAAACTGATGGAACGCCTGCCCCACCGGACTCTTGTGATAGGCAACGCCACCGCCGTGACCGGGAGTGTGCCAGGAGTAATTGGAGTCTGCGGTGTGTTGCACCAGCGCTTTGAAAAACGGCGGCAGCAGGCCATCAAGGTAACTGCGTGCGGCCCGCGCTACTTGCCGCGCGAGGAACGGTACAGTGTCTTCGAACAGGTAGAGAATGCCGCGCAGTTGATTGAGCTCACTCATAGCGTCGGCCGGGGCGTTTTCCAGGGTGACCTGCTCGCCCAGCGCGAAGATCGGCAGGTTCGGCGCGCGGACACGGGCCAGTCGGATCAACTCGGCCATGTTCTGTAGCAGATGGGTGTTTTCTCTGGCGTCTTCGGCCGCAATCAGCATGCAGGCCAGGCCGTGATGGGTCGAGGCAACCAGTCGCCCCTCGGTGTAATCCACCGCGCAAACGATACTGAAGCCTTCCTGCTCCAGTTCCCTGGCGATCCCGCGGACCCGATCACCGGCAACGGTGTCGGCCTTGATGTCCCGGTGCACGATAAGGACGGGAAATTTCAAGTCTTTATACATGGGGCTCGACGTCCTGAAGCGGCAGACCGAGGCCTGCCAATGACCTCAGGGTAGAGGGTTGAGCCCCATGTGGCGAGGGGCATTCCTCGCAAGCGAACGCAGATTACCCCTTAGCCTCGGCCAACTGCACCCAGAGCGCCGGAGCACCGGCGGACTTGGCAATCGCTTCCATCCTCGCCACGTGTTCGGCCAGGTCATTTTCACTGGCACGAATGATTCGGGTTGGCTGACGATCGGCAGGCAAACGACGAATCTCGCCAGGACGGTTGCCAGAACCTTCGCCTGAACCATTACCGTCCGAAGCATTGCCGGCCAGAGACAGGCTGGTCTGGCCGCCAGTCATGGTCAGGTAAACGTCAGCGAGGATCTCGGAGTCGAGCAACGCGCCGTGCAGTTCACGGCCGGAGTTGTCGACGCCATAACGTTTGCACAACGCATCAAGGCTGTTGCGCTGACCGGGGTGACGCTCACGGGCCATCATCAGGGTGTCGAGGATCGTACAGTGCTGAGTGATATCAGCCCGATCCTTCTGACCCATCAGGGCGAATTCATTATTGATGAAGCCGACGTCGAACGCCGCGTTATGGATGATCAGCTGCGCGCCTTTGATGAATTCGAAGAATTCTTCGGCCACTTCGGCGAAACGCGGTTTGCCCACCAGGAATTCGTTGGTGATGCCGTGGACGCCGATGGCGCCTTCATCACTTTCCCGGTCAGGCTGCAGATAAACATGGAAATGCCGACCGGTCAGGCGCCGACCGATCAACTCGACGCAACCGATTTCGACAATCCGGTGGCCGTCAGTCACCGGCATGCCGGTGGTTTCGGTATCGAGTACAACGGATCTGTTGGCCATCAGGGGTCAGCTCTCAACGGTTCATCTTTCAAAGCGCGCGATTTTAGCACGCTCTATGTCCCAGCTGGCGAAGCCTGCGTTCGCCTCGCGGTCGCGCCCGCCCTGGCGGGCGCAATCGGCACCAGACAGAGTCGTTTACGCCGGCTTGTAGCCCCGCACCTCATCCACGCCACGGTTGGCCAGCTGATCGGCACGCTCGTTACCGTGATGGCCGATATGCCCGCGAACCCATTTCCAGGTGACGTTATGGCGATTGACCTGTTCATCGAGCATCTTCCACAGGTCAGCGTTTTTCACCGGTTCCTTCGCAGCGGTTTTCCAGCCGCGTTTCTTCCAGTTGTCCATCCACTCGTTGATGCCTTTCATCACGTATTGCGAGTCGGTGACCAGCAGCACGTCGCAAGGGCGTTTGAGCTCTTCCAGGCCACGAATCGCCCCCATCAGCTCCATGCGGTTGTTAGTGGTATTGGCTTCGCCACCCCAAAGTTCTTTTTCAACGCCCTTGCACACCAGCAATGCGCCCCAGCCGCCAGGGCCGGGGTTGCCCTTGCAGGCGCCGTCGGTGAAGAGTTCTACGCTATCGCTCATGCCAACCTATCCAGAAAATGCCTGTGGCTTGCCGATCGTTGACCGGCAACGTCCCAGGGCCTGCTGATGCAGGGTGACAAGCCGTCACCAAACGTCAACAGACCCTTGGCCGGGCAAGCCCGGCCGGGGAATATAAAGAGTGTTTTACGGCTCGATGTGGCGACGATTGACCTTGGCCATCGGCAACGGAATCAGCTTGCCCATTGGTTCGCGCCGAACCTGACGCACCGGCCTCAAGCCAACCACGATCTTGCGTGCCACCAGCAAATAAAAGCCGCCGCCGGACAACTGCCAGTCGCCGGCCTTGCGCTCCCAACCGGCCAGACGGGCCTGCCAGGCGGGGGACGCAAGCGGCGGACGATAGCACCCGAAGCGGCGTTTCTCCAGCGCAAAGCCCAGCAGGTTCAGCCAGTCGCCTACCCGCGAAGGCGAAATGCAGCGGGCCTTGCTTAGCGCGTCATGGGCGAACACATGGCGCAAGCCCCAGCTACTCCAGGGGTTGATTCCGACAATCAGCAAATGTCCGCCAGGACGCACGCTGCTGGCGGCTTCACGGAGCAAACCATGGGGCGACAGGCAAAAATCCAGACCGTGCTGCAATACCACCACGTCGGCGGCATGCTCACTGAGCGGCCAGGCCTGCTCCTCGCAGACGATCTCCACCCCGGGTAGCGGTGCACCGAGCCGGACATTGCGCTGCACTTGCGGTGCCGCTGGCGGCGCCTCGGCCGAAGGACCGTAATGCACCAGGTAGCCGCCAAAGAACCGCCCCAGCTCGTCTTCGAGCATGCGCCGTTCTTCATCCAGCAAAAATTGCCCGATGGGACCTGACAGCCACTCACGGGCCGCGCTGATCAATGCCAACCAGTCAGGATCAGCCTGAGCGAACGCTTTATCGGTCATTGCATTCTCCAACTCGCCAAGAAGTTCTAAGATGCGCCATTGTTTTCCGCTTGGCGAATCCGACGATGATACAGATCAGTGCCCTGCCCGCCTTCACCGACAACTACATCTGGTTGTTACAAGATCACAGCACCCGGCGCTGTGCCGTGGTCGACCCGGGTGATGCCGCGCCGGTACAGGCATGGCTTGAGCAACATCCTGAGTGGACGCTGAGCGACATTCTCGTCACGCACCATCACCATGATCATGTCGGAGGCGTCGAGCAACTGAAAAAAGCCTCGGGTGCCAAGGTCTACGGTCCGGCGAGCGAAAACATTCCGGCGCGTGATGTGGCCCTGAACGACAACGACCGCATCAGCGTGCTCGGCCGGGATTTCGAGGTATTGGCCGTTCCAGGCCATACCCTGGGGCATATCGCATTTTACCATCACGGGCTGCTGTTCTGTGGCGACACCCTGTTCGCCGCCGGTTGCGGGCGTCTGTTTGAAGGTTCGCCGCAACAGATGCACAACTCTTTGACGCGTCTGGCGGCCTTGCCTGAAGACACGCTGGTGTACTGCACCCACGAATATACCCTGAGCAATCTGCGTTTTGCCCAGGCCGTCGAACCGACCAACCCGTACATCGCTGAACGTCTGGCGACGGTTACTCAATTGCGAGAAACCGGCCGCATGACCTTACCCTCGACCCTGGCCCTGGAAAAACTCACCAACCCTTTCCTGCGTACTGGCGAAACATCCGTTAAACAAAAAGCGGACGAGCGGAATGGCCTGGATAACCGGGCTCCCAGTGCAGTTTTCGCTGCCTTGCGCGCCTGGAAAGATAAGTTCTAAGCCGAGCCACCATTGGTACAAAAATTCTGAATGGTTGACCGCACCTTCCGTGCTTTCTAGAATCGCCCGACATTTTTGCCCGGAACTTTCTTCCAGCCAATGTCGTCATCTATTCGTAAAACCAACAATTCAGACGCATTGACCCGCCTGGCTCAAGCCATCGCGGTGGCTGTGTCCGCCACCCTGGCGGGCTGCCAAAGCACCAACTATGCCCCGCAAACCGACGCGGTGCACACTCCGAATCTTTCCAGCCACATCAAGCAAAAGCCTATCTGGCTCAACGAAAAACCCAATCCGCAAGCCGCTCAGGATGTCTGGGAGCGCATGCGCCTGGGCTTCCAGTTGCAAGAGGGCCTTGGCGTAAACCCGCGCATCGAGCAACAGCGCTTGTGGTTCGCCAGCAACCCGTCGTTTCTGGAAAACGCCGGTGACCGCGGCAGCCTGTATATCCATTACATCATCGAACGCCTTGAAGAACGCAATATGCCGCTGGAGCTCGCGCTGCTGCCGGTGATTGAAAGTGCCTACAACCCGTTGGCCTACTCCCGGGCCGATGCCGTTGGACTGTGGCAGTTCATCCCGTCCACCGGGCGTTACTTCAACCTGCGTCAGACCCGTTTCTACGACGGCCGCCGCGACATCACAGCTTCGACCACTGCCGCACTGGATTACCTGACCCGTTTGCATGACATGTTCAACGGCGACTGGCTGCTGGCGCTGGCCGCCTACAACTCTGGTGAAGGTACTGTCAGCCGGGCCATCGAGCGTAACGAAAGACTCGGCCTGCCGACTGACTACTGGAACCTGCCGTTGCCTGCCGAAACCCAGGCTTATGTACCTAAACTGCTGGCCTTGTCCCAGGTGGTGCTGGCGCCCGAAGCTTATGGCGTCAACCTGAGCCCGATTGCCAATGCACCCTACTTCCAGGTCGTCGAAATCAATCAGCGCATGGACCTGTCCCGTGTCGCTGCCGTGGCCAATATCGACGAAGACGAACTGTTCCAGCTCAACCCGGCCTTCAAGCAACGCACCACCATCGATGGCCCCCAGCATTTGCTGGTGCCGACGTCCAAGGCACAGTTGCTGGCCGACAGCCTGTCGACCATGAAACCCGAAGAGCTGATCAGTCAGCGCCCGCTCAAACCCGTCTTCGAGGGTATGGACAGCCACGAACTGGCCAGGTTGAAACGCAACTATCGGGTGAAACACGGTGACAACCTGTCGTTGATCGCCAAGGCCAACAAGGTCGACATCAAGGATTTGCAACGCTGGAACAAACTGACCGGCAAAAATCTGAAAGTCGGGCAGACGCTGGTCATGCAAGACACCAGCAAAGGCAAAAGCAACGGCGTTGCCAGCAGCAAGAAGGCGACCCAGTACAAGGTCAAGCAAGGCGACTCGCTGTACATGGTTGCCAAACGTTTCAATGTAGAGATGCAGCACCTCAAGCGCTGGAACCCGAACACGGCCAAGGCACTGAAGCCGGGGCAGACGCTGACCGTTTATTTATCGCATTGAGAGCGGTTAAAGTCAGGCGCTTGTGGCAAGCCCCCTCGCCACAGGTGCACGACCTTTTTCCTGTCGATACAAGCTGTTACTGTACCGATCACAAAGCCCAAGCCGCCTGGATCGGATCTCTGCCTTGACGCGTCCCCTCCTCCTGCTCCTAATCAGTCTGGCCTTGAGCTTTCCCGCAAGCGCGACGATCAGCGAAAGCCATGGTTATGCGCAGTTCGGCACGCTCAAGTATCCGGCCAAATTCACCCATTTCGATTGGGTCAATCCTGCAGCGCCAAAAGGCGGTATCTTGCGGATCATGGCATTTGGCACCTTCGATACACTCAACCCCTACACGTTCAAGGGCACCAGCCCGGTTTCGACGCCCAACTTCCTGCAATACGGCGTCAACGAGCTGAATGAACCCCTGATGGCCGGCACCGGCCAATACGCCCCCTCGGGCGATGAGCCAACGTCCAGCTATGGCCTGATCGCCCAATCCGTGGAATTCAGCGAAGACCGCAGCTGGGTGGTGTTCAACCTGCGGCCCGAAGCGCGCTTTCACGATGGCACGCCGATCACCGCCTACGACGTAGCGTTTTCCTACCGCTTGCTGCTCAAGGAAGGCCATCCGCAATACCGGACCAACCTGCAGGAAGTGCTACGGGTCGACATCCTCAACCCGCAACGTATCCGCTTCGTCTTCAAACGTGCTGGCAATCCACTGATGATCTTGCGTCTGGGCGAACTGCCGGTGCTGCCACAGCATTACTGGGAAGGCCGCGACTTCAAGGCTACTTCCTTTGAGCCGCCATTGGGCAGTGGTCCTTATCGAATCACCCAGGTACAACCCGGTCGACAGCTGGTGTTCGAGCGGGTCAAGGATTACTGGGGCAAGGACCTGCCGGTCAATCGCGGCAAATACAACTTCGACCGGGTCGAGGTTGAGTTCTACCGCGACAGCGATGTGGCCTTCGAAGCGTTCAAGGCCGGCGAGTTCGATATCTACATCGAACACCAGGCCAAGAACTGGGCCAATGGCTATAACTTCCCGGCGGCAGGCCGTGGGGAGGTGATCAAGGCGCAGATCGCCCACCAGATTCCGACCCAGACCCAAGGGCTGTTCATGAACGGCCGCCGCAGTACTTTCGCCGATATCAAGGTGCGCGAAGCACTGGGCCTGATGTTCGATTTCGAGTGGACCAACCGCACACTGTTCAGCGGTGCCTATAAACGGGCCATGAGCTACTACCCCAACAGCGAGTTTTCCGCCACAGGCGTTCCGGTCGGCCACGAATGGCTGATGCTCGCGCCGTATCGCAACCAGTTGCCCGCCGACCTGTTTACCCAGCCCTTCAGCCTGCCGCAAACCGATGGCCGCGGCATCCCGCGGGAAACCCTGCGTCGCGCCCTCGGGCTTTTGGCTGAAGCCGGCTGGAAGCTCAATGGTCAACGCCTGCAGAACAGCGCCGGCCAGCCCCTGCGTTTCGAAATCCTGCTGGTCAATCCCAACCTGGAACGGCTTCTGCAACCCTACGCCGAGAACCTCGCCAGCATCGGCATCGACGCCCGCCTGCGCACAGTGGATCGCGCGCAGTACAAACAGCGCCTCGACCAGTTCGATTTCGACATGATCCTGATGACTCTCGACCAAACCCTCAGCCCGGGCCTGGAGCAATGGCAGTACTTCCATTCCAGCCAGGTCGGGGTCAAGGGCAGCAAAAACTATGCGGGTATCGCCAACCCGGTGGTCGATCATCTGCTGGAACAGTTACTCGCGGCCAAGACCCGCGACGAACAACTGGCCGCAGGCAAAGCCCTGGACCGGGTACTGTTGTGGCAGCATTACATTATCCCCAACTGGTATCTCAATTATCACCGCCTGGCGTACCGCAACCGGTTCGCCTTCGTCACCACGCCCCCTTACGACCTGGGTCTGAGCGCATGGTGGCTGAAGCCTTCGGAGAAAGCCCAATGATGCCCTTGCGTGCCCTGCTCCTGCGGGCCTGTGGCCTGTTGTTCACGGGACTTGCGTGCGCTGCCCAAGCTGCCCCGCAACATGCCCTGACGCTGTACAACGAACCGCCTAAATACCCGGAAGATTTCAAGTACTTCAATTACGTCAACCCGGATGCGCCCAAGGGCGGCACCTTCCGCCAGGCCGGTTTTGGTGGCTTCGACAGTCTCAATCCGTTCATCAACAAGGGCGTTCCAGCCGACAACATCAACCTGATCTACGACACCCTGGCCAAACAGGGGCTCGACGAGCCATTCACCGAATACGGCCTGATCGCCAGCAAAATCGAAAAGGCCCCGGACAACACCTGGGTGCGCTTTTACCTGCGACCCGAGGCCCGTTTCCACGATGGCCACCCGGTTCGTGCCGACGACGTGGTGTTCAGCTTTCAGACCCTGATAAAAAATGGCGCCCCGCTGTACCGCGGTTACTACGCTGACGTCGAAGAGGTGGTCGCCGAAGACCCGTTGCGAGTACTGTTCAAGTTCAAACACAATAACAACCGCGAATTGCCGCTGATCCTCGGGCAATTGCCGGTATTGCCCAAACACTGGTGGGAAAACCGCGATTTCAGCAAAGGCAACCTGGAGATCCCGCTGGGCAGTGGCCCCTACAAAGTCACTTCGGTGAAGGCCGGGCGCTCGATTCGCTATGAGCGGGTCAAGGACTACTGGGGCAAGGATCTGCCGGTCAACCGTGGTTTCTACAACTTCGACACCATGGCCATCGATTACTACCGCGACAACACCGTAGCACTGGAAGCCCTGAAGGCCGGTCAGTTCGACTATTGGCTGGAAATGACCGCGAAGAACTGGGCCAATGCCTACAACATTCCGGCGGTTACCGAGGGTCGATTGATCAAGGAACAGATCCCCAACGGCAACCCTACCGGCATGCAAGGTTTTGTCTTCAATCTGCGCCGCCCGGTGTTCCAGGATGTTCGGGTGCGTCAGGCCCTGAGCCTGTTGCTGGACTTCGAATGGACCAACAAGCAACTGTTCAACGGCGCCTACGTACGCACCCGCAGCTACTTCGAAAACTCGGAAATGGCCGCCACTGGTCTGCCGGATCAGGATCAACTGGCGATCCTCGATCCGTTCAGAGGAAAAATTCCCGAGCAGGTGTTCAGCGAGGCGTTCCAGAACCCGCTGACCGACGCCAGCGGCATGATCCGCACCCAGCAGCGCAAGGCCTATCAACTCTTGCAAGAAGCTGGCTGGCGCATCGTCGACGACAAAATGGTCGACGCTAACGGCAAGCCGGTGATCATCGAGTTTCTACTGGCCCAGACCGAGTTCGAGCGGGTACTGCTGCCGTTCAAGCGCAACCTCAGCGATCTGGGGATCGATCTGGTGATCCGTCGGGTCGACGTTTCCCAGTACATCAATCGCCTGCGCTCGCGGGATTTCGATATGGTGGTCGGCAGCTTCCCGCAGTCCAGTTCGCCGGGCAACGAACAGCGCGAGTTCTGGAAGTCCGAAAGTGCCGACAAACCCGGCAGCCGCAACTCCATGGGCTTGAAAGACCCGGTCATCGACCAGCTTGTCGATCAGTTGATCAACGCCGATTCGCGCAAAAGCCTGGTAGCCCATGCTCGCGCCCTCGACAGGGTATTGCAGTGGGGCTACTACGTGATCCCGAACTGGCACATCAAGACTTGGCGCGTCGCGTACTGGAATCATCTCGGTCACCCCAAGGTCTCGCCGACCAATGAGGTGGGCATTTCCACCTGGTGGATCAAACCCGACGCCAAACCGGCGATAGAAGTTCAAACCAAGGTGCAAGCCGAACCTGCAGGCGTGGAGCAATAAGATGCTGG
Organism: Pseudomonas sp. GW821-FHT02H09; assembly: GCF_059421425.1. Classification (NCBI taxonomy): domain Bacteria; kingdom Pseudomonadati; phylum Pseudomonadota; class Gammaproteobacteria; order Pseudomonadales; family Pseudomonadaceae; genus Pseudomonas; species Pseudomonas sp. GW821-FHT02H09. The sequence continues at coordinate 53,956 of NZ_JBWKVA010000011.1, read as the reverse complement.
CGTATATTTTTCGGCGACTGTTGCTGATTATCCCGACCCTGTTCGGTATTTTGCTGATCAACTTCTTGATCATCCAGGCGGCCCCCGGTGGACCGGTAGAACAGATGATCGCCAAACTCGAGGGGTTCGAAGGTGCCACCAGCCGCATCGCTGGCGGCGGCGCAGAAGTGTCGGTGGCCGGTTCCAGCTACCGCGGTGCCCAGGGCCTGGACCCGGCACTGGTCAAAGAGATCGAGCACATGTACGGCTTTGACAAGTCGGCGCCGGAACGTTTGTGGATCATGGTCAAGAACTACGCCACTCTGGATTTTGGCGACAGCTTTTTCCGCGACGCCAAGGTCGTCGACCTGATCAAGGAAAAATTGCCGGTGTCCATTTCACTTGGGCTCTGGAGCACGCTGATCATGTATCTGGTGTCGATTCCGCTGGGGATTGCCAAGGCCACTCGGCACGGCAGCCATTTCGACGTCTGGACCAGTTCGGCGATCATCGTCGGCTACGCAATCCCGGCGTTTTTGTTCGCCATCCTGCTGATCGTGGTGTTCGCCGGTGGCAGTTATTTCGACTGGTTCCCATTACGAGGCCTGACCTCGAACAACTTCGATGAACTGAGCTGGGTCGGCAAGATCCGAGACTACTTCTGGCACCTGGCACTGCCCGTGACGGCACTGGTGATCGGCAACTTCGCGACCATGACCTTGCTGACGAAAAACAGCTTTCTCGACGAGATCAACAAGCAATACGTGATCACCGCCAAGGCCAAAGGCCTGACCAATCACGGAGTGCTTTACGGTCACGTGTTCCGCAACGCCATGCTGCTGGTGATCGCCGGTTTCCCGTCAGCCTTCATCGGGATCTTCTTTACAGGCTCCTTGCTGGTGGAAGTGATTTTCTCCCTCGACGGCATGGGCCTGATGAGTTTCGAAGCGGCGATCAACCGCGACTACCCGGTAGTGTTCGGCACGCTATTTATCTTCACCCTGCTGGGTCTTGTAGTGAAACTGATCGGCGACCTCACCTATACCCTGGTCGATCCGCGTATCGACTTCGAAAGCCGGGAGCATTGAGATGAATCTTTCCCCCCTCAATCGCCGACGTCTCGAACTGTTCAAGACCAACAGGCGTGGCTGGTGGTCGCTATGGCTGTTTCTGATCCTGTTCGGCGCAAGCCTGGGTGCCGAGCTGATCGCCAACGACAAACCGCTGGCCGTGCATTACGACGGCGGCTGGTATTTCCCGGCGCTCAAGCGTTATCCGGAAACCACCTTCGGCGGCGAATTCCCGCTGGAAGCCAACTACAAGAGCCCGTACATCCGCGAACTGCTGAAGGCCAAGGGCGCCTGGATCCTGTGGGCGCCGATTCCATTCAGCTATCAGAGCATCAATTACGACCTGAAAGTCCCGGCACCCGCGCCGCCTTCGGCCGATAACTGGCTGGGCACCGACGATCAGGGTCGCGACGTGCTGGCCCGGGTAATCTACGGGTTTCGGGTTTCGGTGTTGTTCGCCCTGACGCTGACCATCCTCAGTTCGATCATCGGCGTGATCGCCGGTGCCTTGCAGGGTTTCTATGGTGGCTGGGTCGACCTGGCCGGGCAGCGTTTTCTGGAGATCTGGTCCGGGTTGCCGGTGCTGTATCTGCTGATCATCCTCGCCAGTTTCGTGCAGCCGAACTTCTGGTGGCTGCTGGGGATCATGCTGCTGTTCTCCTGGATGAGCCTGGTGGACGTGGTGCGCGCGGAGTTCCTGCGTGGTCGCAATCTCGAATACGTACGTGCCGCCCGGGCGCTGGGCATGCAGAACGGTGCGATCATGTTCCGCCACATCCTGCCCAACGCCATGGTGTCGACCATGACCTTCATGCCGTTCATCCTCACCGGCGCCATCGGCACCCTGACTGCTCTGGATTTCCTCGGCTTTGGTCTACCCCCCGGCGCGCCGTCCCTAGGCGAGCTGGTGGCCCAGGGTAAATCCAACCTGCAAGCGCCGTGGCTGGGCATGAGCGCCTTCGCCGTGCTGGCGATAATGTTGAGCCTGCTGGTGTTTATCGGCGAGTCCGCTCGCGACGCCTTCGACCCGAGGAAGTGAAATGCATCAGGACAATCTGATCGAAGTCCGCGACCTCTCCGTCGAGTTTGTCGTCGGCGAACGCCGCCAGCGGGTGGTCGAAGGCGTCAGCTTCAATATCAAACGCGGTGAAACCCTGGCCCTGGTGGGCGAAAGCGGATCGGGTAAATCGGTGACCGCGCATTCGATCCTGCGCCTGCTGCCCTACCCCTTGGCACACCATCCGACCGGCGCCATCCTGTACGCCGGACAGGACTTGCTGAGCCAGAGAGAAAAAACCATCCGCCACATCCGTGGCAACCGGATCGCGATGATCTTTCAGGAACCGATGACGTCGCTGAACCCGCTGCACTCGATCGAGAAACAAATCAACGAAGTGCTCGGTCTGCACAAAGGCCTGAGCGGCAAAGTCGCGACCAAACGCACACTGGAATTGCTTGAGCTGGTAGGCATCCCCGAGCCACACAAACGCCTCAAAGCCCTTCCCCACGAGTTATCTGGCGGCCAGCGGCAAAGGGTGATGATCGCCATGGCCCTGGCAAACGAGCCGGAACTGCTGATCGCCGACGAACCGACTACCGCCCTGGACGTCACCGTTCAGCTGAAAATCCTCGAGTTGCTCAAGGAGTTGCAGGCCCGTCTGGGCATGGCGTTGCTACTGATCAGCCACGACTTGAACCTTGTACGAAGAATTGCGCATCGGGTATGTGTCATGCAGCGTGGTTGTATCGTCGAACAGGCATCGTGCGAAGAGTTGTTCCGCGCACCACGGCATCCTTACACTCAGGAGCTGCTGGCAGCGGAGCCTCGCGGCAACCCGGCGACCAATATGGCCGGCGCGCCGTTACTGGAAGTCGAGGATCTGAAAGTCTGGTTCCCGATCAAGAAAGGCTTTCTGCGCAACACCGTCGATTACGTGAAAGCGGTAGATGGCATCAATTTCAGCCTGCCTCAGGGCCAGACCCTGGGGATCGTCGGTGAAAGTGGTTCCGGCAAATCCACCCTGGGCCTGGCGATCTTGCGGTTGATCGGCAGCAAAGGCGCGATCCGTTTCGAGGGCAAGCAGCTAGACTGCCTGACGCAGCAACAGGTTCGACCGCTGCGGCGGGAAATGCAGGTGGTCTTTCAGGACCCCTTCGGCAGCCTGAGCCCACGGATGAGCGTGGGCCAGATTGTCGGCGAAGGCCTGCGGATTCATAAGATGGGCACGCAGGCCGAACAGGAACAAGCGATTATCGCAGCGCTCAAGGAAGTAGGTCTGGACCCGGAAACCCGGAACCGCTACCCCCATGAGTTCTCCGGCGGGCAACGACAAAGAATCGCCATTGCCCGGGCATTAGTGCTAAAACCGGCGTTGATTCTGCTCGACGAGCCCACTTCGGCGCTCGACCGGACAGTCCAGCGCCAGGTAGTGGAGCTGCTGCGTTCACTGCAAACCAAGTACAACCTGACGTATTTGTTTATCAGCCATGACCTGGCGGTAGTCAAAGCGCTCAGCCACCAGTTGATGGTGGTCAAGCACGGCCAGGTGGTCGAACAAGGTGAGGCGCAAAACATTTTTGCCGCACCGCAACATCCCTATACACAGCAGCTGCTGGAGGCCGCTTTTCTGGCCCCAACAGCTGTCGAATAACCTGAAGAGAGGAGCAACACATGGGTTTTCTCGCCGGTAAGCGCGTACTGATCGTCGGTGTCGCCAGCAAGCTGTCCATCGCATCCGGCATCGCTGCCGCCATGCATCGCGAGGGCGCTGAGCTTGCCTTCACTTATCAGAACGACAAACTCAAAGGTCGTGTCGAAGAGTTTGCCGCTGGCTGGGGTTCGGGCCCTGAGCTGTGCTTCCCTTGCGACGTGGCCAGCGATGAAGAAATCGCCAAGGTCTTCATCGATCTGAGCAAGAAGTGGGATGGCCTGGACTGCATCGTCCACTCCGTCGGCTTCGCCCCGGGCGACCAACTGGACGGCGACTTCACCGAAGCCACCACCCGTGAAGGTTTCCGCATCGCTCACGATATCAGCGCCTACAGCTTCGTGGCCCTGGCCAAAGCCGGTCGCGAAATGATGAAAGGCCGTAACGGCAGCCTGCTGACCCTGTCGTACCTGGGTGCCGAGCGCACCATGCCGAACTACAACGTGATGGGCATGGCCAAGGCTTCCCTGGAAGCGGGCGTTCGTTACCTGGCTGGCTCCCTGGGCCCGGAAGGCACTCGCGTCAACGCCGTATCGGCCGGCCCGATCCGCACCCTCGCCGCCTCCGGCATCAAGAACTTCCGCAAAATGCTGGCCGCCAACGAAGCGCAAACTCCGCTGCGTCGTAACGTAACCATCGACGAAGTCGGCAATGCCGGCGCCTTCCTGTGTTCGGACCTGGCATCCGGCATCAGCGGCGAAATCATGTATGTAGACGGCGGCTTCAACACCACCGCCATGGGCAACCTCGAAGAGTGATGCCCACGCTGTGAAAAAACCCGCCAATTGGCGGGTTTTTTATGAGCCCGCTCCCCCACTGAACTACGCCTCCTGAACGCCTTCCGGCAAACACCGGGCAAACAGCTGTTGAATGGGCAAATTACCCTGGTCATGCAGTACAAGTAGCACGATCTCCCGGCGAATGACCTGTGCAGACAGCTCCTTGGGTAGCTCAAAGGGCGGTTTGATCAGCATCGCCAGATCGACTTCGCCAGTGTCGACCTGACTCAACAGATCGAAATAATTTGAGCTGGACGCAAAAATTTGGGTCTTTCAATCAAAAACAACAAGTCTAGAATCAGTTCGACTCCCTACAACCGAGGATTGATCCTATGAAACTTTCTCCCTTTCACCTGGCCATCCCGGTTTTCGATCTACCTGCAGCGCGCCGTTTCTATGGCCAAGTGTTCGGCCTGGAAGAAGGTCGTTCCAGCGATCACTGGGTCGACTTCAATTTTTTCGGCCATCAACTGGTCATCCATGAACATGCCAAAACCGCTTCGCAAGAATCCGCACACACCAATGCCGTGGACGGTCATGACGTTCCGGTCCCGCATTTTGGCGTGGTGTTGGCGATGGATGAGTGGGAAACCCTGGCCGAACGACTGAAATCCCTCGACACCCGGTTCGTGATCGAACCCTGCATCCGTTTCAAGGGCCAGGTGGGCGAACAAGCCACCATGTTCCTCTTCGACCCTTGCGGCAATGCCCTGGAGTTCAAGGCATTCAAGGACATCGATCAGTTGTTCGCCAAGTAAGCCTGAGGACGAGGTATTAACGTTTCCTGAAAACCTGCTTATGTGTATGTATCGCCCAGTCGGCATCGGCCAGCAAATCCTCGATCGATTCGTGACGCTGCAGGTCATATTCGATCTGGCCGACGCTGAAGCGGATGGCGTAGCCGCGCTGCAAGGTCGAGTTACGCTCATCCAGAATCTCTTGCAGGCGCGCCATGATTGCCGAAGTCTCCACGTGATGGGAGCCGGTCAGCAACGCCACGAATTCATCCCCATCCAAACGGCCGATCACATCACTTTCACGAAACGCGATGCGAAGCACGTCAGCGAAGGTTTTAAGCGCGTTATCACACTCGGCATGGCCGTACCAATCGCTGATCCGTTTGAAGTCGTCGAGGTAAAAAAATAGCAGCGTCGCCGGTTTTTTCAGCCGTTTACAAGCGCTCAACCCGTGTTGGGCCAAGGCCTCGAAACCATGGCGATTAGACAGCAGCGTCAGTTCATCCATGCTCGCCACCTGCACTGCCGCCAACTCCTGCTCAGCCATGCGCGCAAGCTCACTTAGCAGCTCGCGCTCTTCGTCGTTCAGTTGGCGGGGTTTCGTGTCGATCAGGCACAAGGTACCGAGTGTGTCGCCATTAGCGGCGGTCAGCGGGCAGCCCGCATAAAAACGAACGCCTGGTTCGCCGACGACCAGCGGGTTGTCATGGAAGCGCTCATCGCGCTGCGCATCCAACACCATCAGCATCTGGTCCTCGAGGATCGCATGGCCGCAAAAGGAAATATCACGCCCGGTCTCACTGACCGCCAGCCCAGCGCCGGACTTGAACCATTGCCGGTCTGCATCCACCAGACTGACCAAGGCGATCGGCACATTGAACACGCGCCTGGCCAGACGGGTCAGGCGGTCGAAGCGCTCCTCCGGGGAGGTGTCGAGGACATTCAACGAGCGCAGAGTCTCTACGCGGGCATTCTCATTGACAGGTTTGATTGGGGCCAGCATCACGCACTCCTTTGGCATGTATGTTCCGTTGATCAGTCCACACGCGGATTTACTCCGCGATATCTCTCACCTTAGCTGAGTCGTCTCCATGCCGTGCCCCAGCGGGCACGGCCCACCCGCTGTGGCCCACAGTTTGAACTGGGTGACAAAAATGTCATGGGCGACCGGCACCGGTGCCCGTGTTCCGCCGGGGTTCCAGCCCCACAGCACCAGTTTGTCGTCGCTGACGTGTTTGATCAGCGCGGCAAAGTCGCGGTCGCCATTACTCGATTTATCCTTGATGAGCTGGCACAGCTTATCGGCCGGCAGGCCAATCCAGGCCATTTTGTGCGCGGGCGGCGGCAGGCTCCAGTTCGGCGCGCCCGGTGGCGCGTGAGGTCCGTAACTGGCGGGAGGATTGGTCTCGGCGTGGCAGGTTGCGCAAGGCAATCCCGCCGCACCCTTGCCGTCCTCACCGCGCACCACGTCCATGGCATGAGGAACGCCGGCATCGAATTGCAACGGCGAATCGCCGGGTATGTGGCAGTTCTGGCAACGCGGGCTCTGGAAGACTTTCTGCACCGTGGCAAAGGCTGCCAGCGCCGCCTCATCCCTGGCAAACAGATCGTCGGCATAGCCACCAAAGCCGATCAATATCAACGTGCCCAGAAACAACTGTCTTTTCATCTCAAACCCCTGCCAGGCGCAACGGTAATTCGCGCAAGCGTTGACCGGTCAAGGCAAACACCGCGTTGGCCACCGCCGGCGCCGTGGGCGGTACACCGGCTTCACCGATGCCACCGGGCTTGTCGCTGCTGGGCACGATATGCACCTGGACCAGCGGCATTTCGTTCAGGCGCAGCACCTGATAGTCATGGTAGTTGGACTGCACAACGCGTCCCGCCTTGATCGTGAGTTTGCTGTGCAAGGTCGAACTCAGGCCAAAGGCGATGCAGGACTCCATTTGCGCGGCAATGCTGGCCGGATTCACCGCAATTCCGCAGTCCACGGCGCAGACAACCCGATGTACACGGATCGCCAGGTTGTCCTGCGAAACTTCGGCCACCTGAGCGACGTAACTGCCGAACGACTCATGCACGGCAACCCCCAACGCATGCCCATCGGGCAAGGGCGCTCCCCACCCGGCCTTCTCCACCGCCAGATTCAGCGCGCCCAAATGCCGCGGGTGGTCCTTGAGCAACATCCGCCGGTATTCCACCGGATCTTTACCGGCCGCTGTGGCCAACTCATCGATCAACGACTCCACGACAAACGCGGTGTGACTGTGCCCCACCGAACGCATCCACAACACCGGGATCCCGGTTTTCGGTGAATGCAGATCCACCTGATGATTCGCCAGACCTTTCATATAAGGCCCGTCGGCCAGCCCCTCGACGGACGTACCGTCGATACCGTTCTTTACAAAACCTGCTTCGAACGGTGTGCCAGCCATGATCGACTGCCCCACCACCACGTGCTTCCAGGCAATCGGTAGCCCATCAGCACCAAGACCGATACGCGCCTGATGCAAAAACGCCGAACGGTAGTAACCGCCGCGCACATCATCCTCGCGGGCCCAGACAGTCTTGACCAGTGCCTGGGCCGCTTTGGCCACCTGCACCGCTTCGCTGACAAAGTCCGACGACGGGTTGGCTCGCCGGCCAAAACCTCCGCCCAGAAAGGTCGTATGGATCTCGACTTGCTCGGGCTTGAGGCCAGTGATTTTCGCTGCAGTTTGCTGATCCATGGTCTGGAATTGAGTGCCAGTCCAGATTTCGCATTTGTCCGCAGTGAGCTTGACCGTACAGTTGAGCGGTTCCATCGGCGCATGGGCCAGGTACGGCACGCTGTATTCGGCGACGACGGTTTTCACCGCCTTGGCCAAGGTGCCAGCCGCATCGCCAGCCTGGGTCGCAGACACGCCTTGCGTGGTGGCCAACTTGCGAAATGTTTCCAGTAGCGTCCCACTGTCCAGATCGGCATGGGGCCCCAGGTCCCATTCGACCTTCAGTGCATCACGGCCCAGTTTCGCCGCCCAGAAATGCTCGGCAACCACCGCAACGCCGGTGGGCACCTGCACCACCTTGCGTACCCCCGGTATCGCCATGGCTGCTGCGCTGTCGAAGGATTTGACGGTACCGCCAAACACCGGCGAACGAGCGACCATCGCCGTCAGCAGCCCCTCGAACTGCACGTCCATGCCGAACCGGGCCCGCCCAGTGATTTTCTCCGGGGTGTCGAGACGTTTGGTCGGCTTGCCGATCACTTTCCAGTCTTTCGCCTCCTTGAGCTTTATCGAGGCCGGATCCGGCAGCGGTAGCTGACCGGCGTCATTGGCCAACTCGCCATAACTGGCCCGATGATCACCGGCAATGACCTGTCCTTGCTCGGTACGAATTTCGGAGGGAGCGACGTTAAAGCGTTTGGCAGCCGCCTCGATCAACATGATCCGGGCGGTCGCTCCGGCCAGACGGTAACGGTCGAACTCCATCCAGGTGGACGTCGAGCCACCGGTCATCTGCATCCCGCCAAACGCCGGCAAGCCATAAACCGCCGCTGCCGGAGCATGTTCGACGCGAATCTTCGACCAATCGGCGTCCAGCTCCTCGGCGATCAGCATGGACAACCCGGTCCAGATGCCTTGACCCATTTCCGAATGCCCCAGCAGCACCGTGACGCTGCCATCACTGGCGATGCGCAGAAAGGCGTTGGGCGCAAAAGGTCTGTCCGTCCCTGACTCAGCCTGGGTGAAACGATGGGCCCCGGGAATGACAAAGGCCACGACCAGGCCTCCGCCTATCAGTACTGTGCTTTTGAGAAAGTTACGCCGCGAAGTCTCTATCACGCGATTCATCGCCAAGCCTCCAGGTCCACAAGTACGTGCCAACGGCGCACCGCGGCTTTTCAGCCGAGCTCGGCCGCGCGCTTCACTGCAGCGCGAATACGTGGATAGGTACCGCAACGACAGATATTCCCCGACAAGGCCTGATCGATATCGCGGTTGCTCGGCGAGGGAATTTTCGCCAGCAAGGCTGCTGCCGACATGATTTGTCCGGACTGACAGTAACCGCACTGCACCACATCGAGCTCAGCCCAGGCCCGCTGCACCGGGTGCGAGCCGTCTTTCGACAGGCCCTCGATGGTGAGGATTTTTTGCCCTTTGGCCACCGCCGAGGCCGGGGTGATACAGGAGCGCAACGGCGCGCCATCGACATGCACGGTGCAGGCACCGCATTGCGCAATGCCGCAGCCAAACTTGGTGCCAGTCAGGTGTGCCACGTCGCGCAGCACCCAAAGCAGTGGCATGTCATCGGCGACGTCGAACTGCTGCGCTTTGCCGTTGATGTTGAGCGTAAGCATGGTTATCCCTCATGCCGATGACAGGACTCACGGGGTCCTTGAGCTGCGACGCTGTGGCCGACCCGGTCTACGCGCGCATTGGGTTATCCATAGAGCTAAGCGCACTTTGCCAAGCGGTTCATTTTCAGCGACCACCGGTCACGAAAAAGGGCCGCTTCTTTCGAAGCCGCCCTTTGCTGACACCCATCAATTTCCTTATAGCCGTGGCCCGAACAAAATCCCTGTGTAACGCATAAGAAACAGCATGGACACCAGCGTCACGATCCCGAGTTGACCTTCGTAACCATAGGCACCAATGACGCCGGTGCACAGCAGGACCACACCGAGCCCAAGGACCTTGCTCGATAGGTGCAGGACATTCTGAGGGGAGCTGAAGAATTCAAACACTTGGGCGTACTCCTGAAATGGTTCAGTTGTACTGTTGACCGATCAAGTCCCGCGCCAAGTTTAAATACCATATGTATTAGCCATTTAAGACAACAATAGTCAATATGACCATAAGCATAACTGGTCTTAATGACCATATGCGCAGTCATTAAGACTGCATATTGAAGCATTCTCATTTTCCAGATCAGGACATAATTGTCGATCTACGGCGCGGCCGGACGACTATCGGGGGGCTACGCTGTTATTGCGCCGTGACTACCGAAAAGGAGAACCGCCATGCAACGCATTCAAAAGATCACTCCATGCCTGTGGTTTGACGACCAGGCCGAAGCCGCCGCCGGGTTTTATTGCTCACTCTTCGATCACTCGAAAATCACCGCTATCACTCGCTATGGCAAAGCCGGTTTCGAGCTTCATGGCCGGCCCGAAGGTTCGGTGATGACTGTCAGTTTTGAGCTGGACGGTCAAACCTTTACCGGCCTGAACGGCGGACCGGTGTTCACCTTCAGCGAGGCCATTTCGTTCCAGGTCAACTGCCAGACCCAGGATGAAGTCGACCACTTCTGGAACGCCCTGTCTGAAGGCGGTGACAAACAAGCCCAGCAGTGCGGCTGGCTCAGGGATAAATTTGGCGTTTCCTGGCAGATTGTTCCGACCGTGCTGATGCAGATGATGAAAGATCCCGACACAACAAAATCCCAACGGGCCATGCAAGCCATGTTGCAGATGAAGAAAATCGATATTGCCGCACTCGAGCAAGCCTTTGCCGGTCAGAGCTAATACACTCTATAGCTGGCCTGCCGATGGACGCCCGACGATGACCCATAACCCTGCGAAAGATGCTGACAAGGCGCCACGCTTCTGGCGTGACGAAGCCTTGCCTTTTATCGAAGTCCGCTCCATCGCGGACGGCCGCGAGGTCTGCTACGCCCGACATTCACACGAGCACTTTTCCATCGGTGCAATTACCGCAGGGCAAAGCACCTACATTCATGAGAACAGTCACCTGAGGGTCGGCGCCGGTACCGTAGTGCTGATGAATCCCGGTGATGTCCACGCCTGCAACCCGATCGACGATCAGCCCTGGTCGTATCGCATGTTCTACGTCGACACGCCTTGGCTGACCGATCTTCAGCACACGCTGGGGTTCAGTCCGGAGCTGGACTTTCGGGCTTTCTCCACCACCCATACCACCGACGCCAGCCTGTATGCAGGGCTGAACCGGCTGTATGAGGTACTGATCGACGAACAGGCCGAACCACTGCAAAAACACAACAGCGCAGTGGCGTTTTTCTCTGACTTGCAGCAAAGACTCAACCCCTCCGAACTCCTGGGCCGTGAGATCAACCTCAAGCTCGAACGGGCGGCAGAGTACATCCGGGACAATTGCACGTTGGCGTTGAAGCTCGATGACATCTGTGAGGCTGCGCAGCTATCGGCCTCCTACCTGACCCGCGCCTTCAAGCAGCACTATGGCATGACCCCTCATGCGTTTCTGGTGAATCGGCGTATCCAGTTCGCCCGAGCGCAACTGCGCAGCGGCAAATTGATTGCCGATGTCGCACTGGAAGCCGGGTTTGCCGATCAGGCGCATTTTCAGCGGGCGTTCAAGCAACATCTGGCGGCGACGCCGGGGCAATATCGCGGTTGAGTTCCCCTCATGGCCTCACAAATTCCTTGTGCGACAGCCAATCCAACTGAAGTCATTCTCGCTGAAATAGAGCAAGGACGAGCGATCCTGGGCGTAGTGGATAGCTTCTGCGCCAAGGACATTGAAGGCGACGAAGACATCCTGTGGCGCAAGAACCTGTTGCGACAGATCGGTTACAAGCTGTGAGTTGAAGAGCCGGCAATGAGTGGCGCCGTGACCGCGCCGCAAGCGGAACACTCCGATGCAGGGCGCAGCCACGGCCACTGAGGGCCTCAACGAATCAGCATCGCCGCGGCAGCCGCTACCATGATCGCCGCCGCGCCGCGGAACAGCCGCTGTTGCGCTCGCAAGCTCGACAGCAGGTGCCGGATGCGCACCGCGCCGACAATGAACAGCGCGCCAACGCCCAGCAGAACGAGAATGGTCAGTGGCACCAGCATCAGCCCCCAGGTCTGCAACGAGACCGTCTCAAGGTTGATCACCAGCGGCAACAACGCCAGATAAAAGGCGATGGTCTTCGGGTTGCCCAGGGTAATGGTCAGACCGGATATCGCCGCCGACAGCAGCTCCTTCTTCTTCACCTGCTTGCCGACTTCGATAGCCTGATGGTTGGCGAACCAAAACTGCCAGGCCAGATAGCACAGGTACAGCGCCGCCGCCCAGCGTACCAGCTGGAACAACGCATTGAAGTGCTCGGCGATCATCGCCAGACCAAAGACCGCAAATGACAGGTAGGTCAGATCGCCGAGAATCAACCCAAACAGCAGACAAAAGCCCGACAACGCGCCACCGCTGACGCTGCGCGCCACCAGCGCCGCCATGCCGGGGCCGGGAATGGCGGCCGCGATGCCCAGCGCTGCCGAATAGGTAAGTACTTGTGTCAAATCGAGCATGTCGCTTTCCTCAGGTAATTTATTATTGTATTGCTCGATGATTTCCGCTTCCGGCAAGCAAGGTTATCAACGGCTTCAACAGGATGCAGCGACCCACTGCCTGACGACTTCCCGGGAAAAAACCAGATCCTGCATAGCTAATCCGACCGGCTTGAAGATCGTCACGCCCTGGTTCAGGCTTGAATAAAGCGCACACTACAACCTCCTTGTCATTTAAACAGCGAAAGATTACCGGTCAACTTACTGATTTTTTTCTGTGGCCCGATCAAGCCAATGGCAACCAATTCTATGGCTGAACTATCGGCCTCGGAGATACGCGTCTCATACTCCTGATAAGTTTTGCAGGATTGCGCCAGCGCGCTGAATGGCATGGTATGGATTTCATCATCCGCCAGCGCTTTCTCTTGAAGCGCCTGCAAATACTCATTGGTGGATAGCAAAATCGGCAACGGTGCGTAGATGACTCCGGGGTAATTAACATTGTCACGGCTTTGCATGTCAGGTCCGACCAGACCTTCTACCGAACGCCCCAGGCTGACGCCGATGACGCTGACGGCATTGGCCGCATGTCCCAGCCCCAGTGCTTTGTCGACTACAATTACGCATTTGTGAACGGCAGCATCGAAATTCATTGAATCCTCCACAACTAACAATAAATCTTCAGTTCTTTGAGCTTTGTCACACTGAAGTCAGCCCAACCATCGAGCAGCCCGGCAAACTTTGTAGTGTCACTACCGATGTCGATATCAACTACTTGCCAACAGGCAATTTTTTGCCACTTCAACACACCCTGCAGATGGTTGGGTTGAATCAGAAACGCAGAGAGTGTCTCTTGAGTTTCAAACAACCCCATTACCACAAAATTCATAGTCTGTTTGCGCCGACTTACATTCCTGCCGCAAGCCCAGCCCAATATTTCGTTGATATAAGGCGAAGATATTGACCGGTCCAGGGTTAATCGAGGAGGCCAGGGCAAATGCGGCCATGGAGATAATCAAACTCATCACGTACCTTCTTCAAGCCAGTTGGGTAATTCCAGCACTCAGGATAAAGAGCGCTCCCATGCCTGTATTGAAGAAAAATGCCCCCCTAGGGAGTGCGGTATGAACGGGTCGTCTGCTGACCTTTCCCGGGATGATCGCTCCCGCCGTTTCTTCATCCGTCAATGACACAACATGGCTGGCAGTCAAAACACGACGCAAACATTACCAATGTCGAGCAAACCGGCCTCAAGTATCAGGTTAGTGTCAATGGCATAACGCGCAGCGCGTTGGTCACCGGGTGTCAGCGTTGCTATAGCGCGCTGTACGCCCATTGGCTGTATGGATCTTCACACCAGCGGGTGACTGCCAGGCAGCAGGTCGAGCAATAGACATCCTGTCTTCTCCCAATGGCGCCACCTCCGGGATGAGGCAGACGCTCGCTATCAGCATGGTTTTTTTACAATGGATGGGGAGGCGTAAGCCTTGCCGGGGTATCAGCAGTCGATCCAGCAGTTGGCCTGTGATTTGCTCCCTCTCCCATCGGGCTTCCTATCCTGGGAGTCAAGTTGGAGGTCAATATGCTTATCACAAAGCCTTTATTGGCATTAGCTATCGGCGCAATCTTATCGACATCAACCGTCCTGGTACCTGACACAATTTCTGGATTTTCGAGTGCCTATGCCAGGGAGGGTGGCAGCGGCCATGGTGATGGGGGCGGCGCAGGCCACAGTGGTGGAAGTGGTAGCGGGCATGGCGATGGTCATGCCGGCGAAGGCCACTCAGGGAGTTCGGCTTCTGGCCGCGATGGAAGTCATGCCGAACCTGGCGATGACCACGGCATTCACGCAGCCGGCGAGCTTGGAGATGACCACGGTGTTCACGCAGCAGGCGAGCTTGGGGATGACCACGGTGTTCACGCAGCAGGCGAGCCTGGGGATGATCGGGGCGTTCATGTAGGCGGTGAGCCAGGAGATGACAAGAGCGGGACCTGAAAGGCTGCATTGACTGACAACCTATAAAGTCTTGGGGGCAGGCTTTATAGGTTTTCTTTTGAATGAAAGAAGACAAACACCCAGGAACAAGACAATCCCCTTGCCCCCGTTTACGGGGCAGATCCCCCAATCCTGGTCTCGTTTTGGCGATATCGCCACCCTGAAAAAGAGGCTGATTGTTCCCCGACACATCACATACACTCTCTGCATCTGCGGGTGACACCTGAATCCAAGGCACAATGCAGCCACACTGCCTAATGCCTGTCAGTTAAGGAATTTCAGGTTCAGCACTGCCCCCCGTAGCAGCTGCCGAAGGCTGCGTCCGGCGGCGAAGCCGTCGCAAATCCTGCTTCCACGATTTGCCTGGAATACCGCAGTGACTGTTTTACGACTGCTGCGCAGCCGGACGCAGGCTTCGCCAGCTGCCACTGTCCGCGTAATGTCTTGACTGACTGGCATTAGCCACACTGCCTGAAATAAAAATATCCCATGGAGCCCATCATGGATCTCGCAACACTCACCTTATTTCTTCCCGCCTGTTTCGCTTTGAACATGGCCCCCGGTCCGAACAACCTGCTCTCGGTGAGCAACTCGACCCGCTACGGCTATCGCACCTCCTGCGTCGCCGGGGTGGGTCGCCTGCTGGCCTTTGCCGGAATGATCGCCCTCGCCTCGGCCGGTTTGGCCGTGGTGCTGCAGACCTCGGAACTGTTGTTCTACGGGATCAAGATTCTGGGCGCGGCCTATCTGTTTTACCTGGCGCTGCAGTTGTGGCGCGCCAATCCTGAAACTGAAACCGAGGCGGTGAAAGCGCCGGTCGGCGTGCTGGCTCTGGCGCGGCAAGAGTTTTTGGTGGCTGCCGGCAATCCAAAGGCGATCCTGATTTTCACCGCCTTCCTGCCGCAGTTCGTCGACTCGACACAAGCGGTCACACCGCAGTTCGCTGTGCTCGGTGCGTTGTTCCTGTGCCTGGAATGGATCGCCATCAGCGCCTACGCCTACATGGGCTTGCACATGCGCCGCTGGTTTGCCGAGCCACGCGGCAAGCGGATGTTCAACCGCTGCTGTGCCGGGTTGTTGTCGGGTGCTGCTTCGGTGTTGCTGATGGCCCGCCGGGCTTGAGAAATTCCAGCGTTAGACTCGGAGTAGCAGTTGAATGAACATCAGCATTTTCTACGCACTGGCGGCCGCCGCACTATTTGGTGCGAGTACACCACTCGCCAAACTGTTAGGCCTGAATCTCTCCCCGATCCTGCTCGCCGGCCTCCTGTACCTGGGTAGCGGAATTGGTCTGACAGTCGTCAGGTTTATCCGCGACCGCCGTTGGCAAAAAACCGGTCTTACGCCGTCAGAATGGCCGTGGCTTATCGGTGCGATCGCTTTTGGTGGTGTTCTTGGCCCGATCGCACTGATGTTTGGTTTAACCCGAACATCAGCCTCGACAGCGTCACTCATGCTTAATCTGGAAGCCGTACTGACAGCGTTACTGGCGTGGGTCGTTTTCAAAGAGAATGCTGATCGCCGGATCGTGGCGGGTATGCTCGCCATCGTTGCCGGAGGCCTCGTCCTGGCGTGGCCGCAGAGTACAACCCGGTCTTATGAGTGGCTTGGGCCATTGGCTGTCGCTTTGGCCTGTGCTTGCTGGGCTATCGATAACAATCTGACGCGCAAGGTTTCAGCCTCGGATGCTCTTTTTACTGCTGGTATCAAAGGCTTGATCGCCGGTCTGGTGAACTGTTCTCTGGCACTTTTCCTGGGGGCTCAACTTCCAGATTTTTCCGTGCTTGGCCCTACGCTCATCGTTGGATTTCTGGGCTACGGCATCAGCCTGGTGCTGTTCGTTCTGGCGCTTCGAGGGCTTGGCACCGCACGCACCGGCGCGTACTTCTCTACGGCACCGTTTCTGGGCGCAGCCATTTCGATTTTGATGTTGGGCGAGCCTGTGTCCTTCACGTTCTGGGCGGCGGCCTTGTTGATGGGCACAGGTGTCTGGATTCATCTCACCGAAAGCCATGCCCACGATCACCAACACGACCCGCTCACGCACGAACACCGTCATGTTCACGACGAGCACCATCAACACGAGCATTCGTTTGAATGGGATGGAACGCAGCCCCACAGCCACGTACACGACCATGCGCCGATCCGCCACAGCCATCCGCACTTTCCAGACATTCATCACCGGCACAAGCACTGAGGTCACGCTCAAGCAAAAGCCGGAATTCGCTGTCGATTTTCCGGTGGAGGCTCAGCGCCGGTCACTCTAGACTCGTGTCCATGAACCTAAAAAACACCCTACTCCCGCCCCATACCGAGATGGTTCGCGCCATGCTCGAACGAGACACCGCCTATGAGGGGGTGTTCTTTACCGCGGTCAAAACCACCGGCATCTTTTGTCGCCCGACCTGCACAGCGCGCAAGCCGAAGCCGGAAAACGTCGAGTTCTTCGCCCATGTCGACGAGGCGATGTCGGCGGGCTATCGCGCTTGCCTGCGTTGCAAGCCGCTGGACGCCGCGGCCATCGCACCGGACTGGGTGCAAAAGCTGCTCTCGGCGGTGGATACCGACCCCGACCAGCGCTGGACCGATGCCCAGTTACTGGCCGAGGGCATCGAGCCGCTGAAGCTGCGGCGTTGGTTCAAACAGCATTTTGGCATGACCTTCCATGCCTGGCTGCGCACCCGGCGCCTCGGCATGGCGTTAGGCGGCATCAAACAGGGCAATTCCATTGATAACGTCGCGTTCGACTCGGGTTACGAATCTCTGAGCGGTTTCCGCGACGCATTTCAAAAGTCCTTCCATATCACCCCCGGCCGCGCCGCCAACAGCGAGCCACTGCTGTTCACCCGCCTGACCACACCGCTGGGGCCGATGATCGCCATGGCCGAGCGCCGTGGGCTGGTGCTCCTGGAATTCCTCGATCGACCCGCGTTGACCCGGGAGGTAGAAGCACTACAAAACCGCTACAGCTATGCCGTGGCGCCAGGGCACAACGCCTACTTGCGACAAATCGAAAATGAACTGGCGCAGTATTTCGCAGGCAAGCTGACCGAGTTCAAGGTCCCGCTGCATTTGCCGGGCAGCGATTTCGCCAGGCAGGTCTGGGCCGAACTGACGAAAATCCCCTATGGCGAGACCAGCACCTACGGCACCATCGCCGCGTTGCTGGGCAAACCCGGCGCCAGTCGTGCCGTGGGCCTGGCAAACGGGCATAACCGTCTCTCGATTGTCGTGCCCTGCCACCGGGTGATCGGTGCAGATGGCTCGTTGACAGGCTATGGTGGAGGACAACCGCGCAAGGCGTTTTTGCTTAGACTGGAAAAGGCCAAGGTGCAGGTCATTCAACAACTCGCGTTCTGATCGCTCCCCGTTTATTTCAACCCCGTCTATATCAACAAAGTCATAAGGGAAGGACATCCGATGGACACGCTCGACAATCAATTTCACCAGCTGCACCACGAGGGTTTGCTGATCCTCACCAACGTCGCCGATGCCGCCGGGGCGCGGCTGGTGGAGCAATTGGGCAGCAAAGCCATTGCCACCAGCAGCGCGGCTGTGGCATGGGTTCATGGCTATCCGGATGGCAACACCCTGCCCCTCGAACGCCTGGTGTCGACCGTCGAGTCCATTGCCCGAGTGATTTGCGTGCCGTTGACCGTGGACATCGAGGCCGGTTATTCCGATGACCTGGCACGGGTTGCCGATGTGATCGATGCGGTGATCGCCGCCGGGGCCGTCGGGATCAACATCGAAGATGGCGCCTCACCGCCCGAACTGTTGGCGCGCAAGATCGAGATCGCTCGTCAGGTTGCCAGGCGCCGCGATGTGAAGCTGTTCATCAATGCGCGCACCGACGTCTACCTCAAGGGTCTGGTGCCCGCCGAAGATCGCGTCGCAGAAACGCTCAAGCGTGCGGCGTTGTATCAAGCCGCTGGCGCCGATGGATTGTTCGCCGCAGGCGTGACCGCGGAGTACGAAATTGCGGCGCTCTGCCAGGGCACCACGCTACCGGTGAACGTACTCGGATTACCCGGCCTGCCGTCGCCAGACGAGCTCAAAACCCTCGGCGTACGCCGCTTGAGTGCAGGATCGGGCATCGCCGAGTTTCTTTACGGCGCCATGGCCGGGTTGGCTAAAAGCTTTCTGCAAACCGGCAAGCTCGACAGCAGCCACCTGAAGGCCTTCACCTATGGCGAAGTGAACGCCCTGCTCAAACCCTCCGGGAAAGCCTGATCGCGATGCTCGATCCCTATCTGCCCGCGACCGAGTTTCTGTCGTCCATCGATGACGACTGGCGGCGCCACATTGCCGCCATCGGCCCTTGCCTGCATCAGCCCCATCCGGCGCGCGATCCTTATGAGTCGCTGGTGCGGGCGATTGCCTACCAGCAACTGCATGCCAAGGCCGGGGATGCGATTGTCGGGAGGTTGCTGGCGTTGTTTCCCTCGGGCGCGTTTCCGAGGCCTGAGCAGATTATTGCAACCGGGATTGACCAGATACGCAGTTGCGGGTTTTCGGCCAGCAAGATCGCGACCATTCAGGGGATTGCTGAGGCGGCGTTGAGTGGTGTGGTGCCGGATTACGCCACGGCATTGACCATGGACGATGAGACATTGATCGAGCGGTTGATTACCTTGCGCGGGGTTGGACGCTGGACGGTTGAGATGCTGCTGATTTACAGCCTGGAACGGCCGGATATTTTGCCGGCCGATGATTTTGGCGTGCGCGAGGGGTATCGGCGGTTGAAGGGGCTGGAGGTGCAGCCGACGCGCAAGCAGATGATCGAGATGGGGTTGTGGTGGAGTCCGTATCGGACGACGGCGGCCTGGTATTTGTGGCGGGTGCCGAACAAATGAAAGCGACGAAGGTCGCATAACCGCTGATCGGAAACTGCTGTGTCCCCGTAAGATCTGACAGTAGCCACAACTGGCAACCGGCGACGCGATTCTGGTGCCGGTCGAAGGGTGCTGAAGGTCTAGGCTGTCCTAAGTACGTCCAAGAACAGCCGGAGATTCCCATGCAGCTCGAAGGTTCCTGTCATTGCGGTGCGGTCACGTTCAGCCTGAGCAGTGCACACCCCTACCCTTACCAGCGCTGCTATTGCTCGATCTGTCGCAAGACTCAGGGGGGTGGCGGTTATGCGATCAATCTGGGCGGTGACGCCAACAGCCTGAAAGTCCGCGGCCGCAAAAACGTCGCGATCTATCACGCCCGACTCAAGGATGAAGGTGATCGCCGCGCCCACAGCAGCACCGCCGAGCGTCACTTCTGCAAGCTCTGCGGTAGTGCGCTGTGGCTGTTCAGCCCGCAGTGGCCGGAGCTGATCCACCCGTTTGCCTCGGCCATCGACACACCGCTGCCGGTGCCGCCGGAACATACGCATCTGATGCTTGGCTCAAAAGCCGATTGGGTTGAAGTCCAGGCGCACCCCGGCGACCAGCAGTTCGAGGTCTACCCGCAAGAATCCATCGCCCAGTGGCATGAGCGGCTTGGTTTGAACCGATAAGCCGTTGCGTTTGAAATAGATGGCTTTTTGTAGGAGCAGCCGCTCGACGCTCGATTGGTCCGGGCGGCGTTCCGACGATGGCGATCTCGAGGACGCCATCGCCGGCAAGCCGTGCTCCTACAGGCTCTGCGCCCTCACCACATCCTTTGTGAACCTTTAACTCTTGACCAGCGAGTGCTCGACCTCGCTACGACGGCGAAAACGATCGAACCAGAGGTAGACCACCGGGGTGGTGTACAACGTCAGCAGTTGTGACACCGCCAGCCCGCCGACGATGGCAATCCCCAACGGTTGTCGCAATTCGGAGCCGGCGCCATGACCAAAAGCCAGCGGTACCGCTCCCAGCAAGGCAGCCAGAGAAGTCATCAGAATCGGACGCAGCCGTAACAGACAACCTTCGCGCACAGCATCGCGGGGACTCATCCCTTGCTGCTCGGCAGCCAGGCTGAAATCGACGATCATGATGGCGTTTTTCTTGACGATCCCGATCAACAAAATGATCCCGATCATGCCCAGGACTGAAAGATCCTGACCGCAGATGATCAATGCCAGCAAGGCGCCGAAGCCTGCCGAGGGTAACGTGGAGATGATCGTCAACGGATGGATGGCGCTTTCGTACAGCACACCCAGGACGATGTAGACCGTCAGAATCGCGGCCAACACCAGCCACGGCTGCGACTTGATGGAATCCTGAAACGCTTGGGCGGTTCCCTGAAAGCTCCCACGGACGCTATCCGGCAATCCGACATCCAGCGAGGCCTGCTGAATTGCCGCGACGGCGTTGCTCAGGGCTTGACCCGGCGCCAGGTCGAACGACAGCGTGATGGCCGGGAATACCCCCTGATGGTTGATCACGATCGGCGCCAGCTCGTTCTTGACGCTGGCCAACAGGTTCAACGGCACCCTATCGCCGGCGGCTGAACGAACGTACAGATGCGCAAGCGTATCGAGCGACAACTGCCAGCGCGGATCGAGTTCAAGAATCACATGATTCTGATCGAGCTGGGTGAACATGGTGGCAATCTGTCGCTGCCCGAACGCATCGTAAAGCACGTCATCGATAGCCTGGACGGTGACACCCAGCCGTGCCGCCGTGGGGCGGTCGATCACCAGTGTCGCCTGGGGTGCGGCGTGCTGCTGATCGGAGGTGACATGCTGCAACTGTGGCAGCGTCTTGAACTTCGCCAACAGAACCGCGCTCCAGTGGTCCAGCTCAAGGCTGTTCGGGTCCTGGAGGGTATATTGATACTGGGTCTTGCTCGCCCGCCCACCGATCTGAATGTCCTGGTTGGCCTGCATGAACAGCTTGATAGCAGGCACTGCATCAAGCTGCGGTTGCAGTCGGGCGATCACTTGCTGGGCGCTGGCAGTACGTTCACTGAAGGGCTTGAGGTTGATCATCACCTTGCCCTGGCTGATCGTCGGGTTGGGTCCGATCCAGAAATAGACCTTGGCCACTGCCGGGTCCTGACCGATGATATCGGTCAGGCGCGCGACGTCCTCGCGCATTGCCTGCGACGAAATATCCGGCGCCGCCTCGGCGACGCCCTGAATCAGCCCGGTGTCCTGCTGTGGGAAAAAGCCTTTGGGGATGTAGACATACAGCGCAGCCGTCGCCACCAGTGTCGCCAGCGCGACTGCCAGGGTCAGGCGCTGATGCTCCAGTACCCAATCCAGACTGCGTCGGTAACCCTCATGCAAGCGTGTGAACCCCGCTTCACAGGCCTGCGCGAATCGCCCGGGGCGGTCCTCGGCGTGGGGTTTCAAGAGCCACGCGCAGAGCATTGGCGTCACCGTAAGCGAAACGATGCAGGACATGACAATCGCCACGCTGACCGTGACCGCGAACTCGCGCATCAGGCGTCCGACGATCCCTCCCATCAACAAAATCGGCAGGAATACCGCGATCAGCGAAACCGTCATAGAGACGATGGTGAAACCGACTTCACGCAAGCCATCGACCGCCGACTGCAGGCGTGACTTGCCCATTTCCAGGTGACGCACGATGTTTTCCATCACCACGATGGCGTCGTCGACCACGAATCCCACCGCGATCGCCAACCCCATGATCGACAGGTTATCCAGGCTATAACCCAGCAAGTACATCACCGCAAAGGTCGCCACCAGTGACAGAGGTATGGTCAGGCTCGGGATCAGGGTCGCGGTGGCTTTGCGCAGAAACACAAAGATCACTACCACGACCAGCGCGATGGATAGCAACAACGTGAACTGCACGTCATGCACCGACGCTTCAATCGTCTGCGTGCGATCGCCCACCACCTGAACCTGAACGTCACGGGGCAACGATGCCGTCAACGACGGCAGACGCGCCTTGATCGTTGCAATGGTCGCCAGCACGTTGAAACCCGGCTGTTTATGGATGTCGACAATGATCGTCGGCTCCCCGCCGATGGCCGCCGCCTGCTGGGTATCTTCGGCACCATCGATCACCCGGCCAAGGTCGCCCAGTTTGATCGGCATCCCGCTCTTGTAGGCAACCACCTGGTCGCGATAGCCCTGCGGGTCGAGCAACTGGTCGGTGGTGTTGAGGGTCACGTTACGGCTGGCACCGTCCAGGCTCCCTTTGGGCTGGTCGAGCGTACTCAGACCGATGACGCTACGCACGTCCTCCAGTGTCAAGCCGCGGGCTGCCAGGGCATCCGGGTCGATCTGAATGCGCACAGCGGGTTTCTGTTCACCATGAAAGTCCACCAGACCAACGCCCGGCACCTGCGATAACTGCTGAGCCAGGTAATTGTCGGCATAGCGATCCAGTTCGTGCAGCGTGCGAGTCGGTGACGTCAGCGCCAACGAAAGCACGGTGAACTCGGCCGGGTTGACCTTGTTGAAGGTCGGCGCACTGGTCATGCTTTTGGGCAGGCTGGCGCTGGCGGTATTGATCGCCGACTGGACATCCTGGGCGGCGCCGTCAATGTTGCGGGACAAATCGAACTGCAGCACGATCTGGGTTTTCCCCGAGGCGCTGGACGAGGTCATGGATGTGACTTGAGGGACTGCCGAGAAAGCACGCTCCAATGGTGTCGCCACCGAAGTCGCCATAGTCTCGGCACTCGCGCCGGAGAGTTTTGCGGTGACCTGAATCGTCGGGAAATCCACGGTCGGCAGCGGCGCTACGGGTAACTGAAAATACGCGAAGCTTCCCAGCAGCATCACCCCCAACGCCAGCAAGCCCAAACCGACACGTCGCTGGATCAAACCGGACAAGGCTTTCATCGCCCACCCTCCACGCCGTTGCTGGAGGCAATCGATACGGACGTATCGACTTGCGCAGGATCAGCCTGAACCGCAGACACCTTGACTCCCGGTGCGATACGCGACTGCCCTTGAACCACGACCGTTTCACCCGGTTCCAGCCCTGCACGAATCCATTGCTGGCCATCGACCACGGCCGCCGCCTGGACTTGTCGCGGCGCTACTCGCTGATCAGCGTTGACCACATAAACAAAACTGCCCTTCTGTCCTAACTGGACCGCGTTGGCTGGAACCACGGTTGCCTTGCGCTGGGTATTGAGCAACAGGCGGGCGTTGACCAACTGCCCGGGCCAAAGCTTGTTATCGGCATTGTCGAATTGGGCTTTGAGCTGAATCTGGCCGGTGGCGGCAGCGACCTGACTATCAATGAAGCTCAGGTGCCCGCTGGCAATCTGTTGCCGACCATCACGGCTCATGGCAACCACCTGCAAGGGCTGGCGCGCAGTCTCTTCAAGGATTTCGGACAGCTCATCCTGGGACACGGCAAAGGCCACCGAGATCGGGTCCATTTGAGTGATGGTCACCAACCCCGTCGCGTCCGTGCCATGAACAATCGAGCCGACGTCCAGCAGACGCTGGCCGGTGCGCCCGGTCAGCGGTGCGAGGATCTGGGTGAATCCCAGTTGCAGACGCGCATTCTCCAGCGCGGCCTGATCCGCCTGTACGCTGGCTTGCTGCGCGGCCAGCTGCGCCCGATAGGTATCGACATCCTGGGTCGGACCGGCCTTGGCCGCAGCCAGTTTACTGGCCCGATCCAGGCTGACGCGCAGATTGGCCAGTTGCGCCTGATCTTTGGCGACCACGGCCTGGGCCTGCGCCAACTGAGCGTGATAGACCCGCGGATCGATCTGCGCCAGTTGGCTGCCAGCAGTCACCATCTGGCCCTCATTGAAGAGCACCTTCTGCAACTCGCCATCGGCCCTTACCCGCACATTCACCGTGTTGAGCGGCTGGACGTTGCCGATCGCATCCAGCCAGATGGGCAAATCTTGTTGGCGGGCCTGCTGCATGACCACCGGCACCGCACTGTCCGCCGGTTTGGCGGGTTCGGCGGATGCGCGCCATGGGGTGCTGATCACCCACCCGGCGCCCAGCAGGATGATGAGCAGTCCGGCATGGCGCCAGCGGCGAAAAGGAGGCGAAACGAGTGGGACGTTCATGGGCGTGTGGCCTGAAGAGCTGAAGAAGACGGAGTGGGCATGGTGTTAGACGAGATGGCGGCAGCCGTGAAATCACCGCCCAGTGCGCGAAACAGACCGACTGCGGCCTGCAAATGCTGCAGGCGCACCTGCAGCAAGGTGTCTTCGGCCTGGTACTGGGTACGCTCCACGACCAACAGCGTCTGGAAGTCGGTCGAGCCCAGACGGTAACGAACCTGCGCCAGCCTCGCGGCCTCACGGGCCGAGGCCACTGCAGCGCGGTTCAGCTCATAGGCTTGATCCAGTTCATGGGCAGCACTCAACTGCGTCTCGACATCCTGCAAGGCTTCGATCACCGACTCCCGATAGCTGGCCGTCAATTCCTGGACATGAGCCTGATCGAAGTGCAATTGGCCGTTCAGTTGGCCACCCATGAACACCGGTTGGGCCAGTGTGCCGACCACGCTCCAGATCCGCCCTCCAGCCAGGGTGTCGAGGCCGCCCATCAGATCCAGCGATAGATTGGGTAAAAAGGCAGCTCGCGCCACACCGACATCAAAATTGGCCGATTTCAGGCGTGCCTCGGCCGACTGGATATCCGGCCGCTGGCGCAGCAGGCCGATCGGCAATCCAAGCGTAGGCTTTGGTACGTCGAACCGGTCCAGGCCGGTCTGAGACACGGTGAATCCTTGTGGCGCAGCGCCGACCAGCACCGCCAATTGATACAGCGCCTGATCGCGTTGCTGGCGCAGGGCCGGCACCGCGGCCTGAAAGGTTTGTCGGGCATTGCGTTGCTGCTCGACCTCAAGGTTGGAAACCGCGCCTTGGCTGGCTTGCACCTGGACCAACTCAAGCACTTGTTGCGCGTCGTCAGCGATCGACTGAGCCAGACGCAGCCGCTCTTCGAGCGAGAGCACCTGGAAATAGCTGTCGGCAATCGACGCTCCCAAGGTCATGCGCAAGGTCTGCGCATCGAAAGCGCTCGCTTGCGCCAGTGTCTGGGCTGCGTCAGCCGTTGCCCGGTGCTTGCCCCAGAAGTCCACCTCATAGGACGCCTGGGCAAACACGCTGCGTGTCTGGCTCGTCGAGCTACCGTTCTGCCGCTGATAGCTGCCGCCCAAAGCCACTGCCGGGTATTGCGCGGCACCCGCCACCTGGGCCGAAGCACGGGCTTCATCGATTCGGCTGAGAGCCGCTTGCAGGGTGTAATTGTGATCCAGACCGCGGGCGATCAGAGCGTCGAGCTCCGGACTGTGAAACTCTGTCCACCACTGCCCGCCCGCTGCCGGTGCGCTGGAAGCCGCGCCGGCCCACGCCGGCGCAACTGCCAATGCGGGTTGATGATAGGTCGGCACCAGCGAGCAACCACTCAACAACAGCATGCCCAGGAGCGTCAGCCGTTTAGAAAGTCGAAGCGAGGCTGAGGACGGTCTGAAAGACGAAGGTAACGTAACGACGGGCATCTACTGATCATCTCCGGCAAAGCCTGTGTGGCTTGGCCACCACGAATGGCGCGAAGATAACAATGGGCACCTAGCAGAGCGTTCCCCTGAACCTAAACATTAGTTTAGTTAAGCCCACCGGGGTCTTCGAAGCTGTTCCCCCTGCCTATGAATTATTTGACAGGTTTGCCCGAAAAATCAGGCTACCGAAGAGAGCGCTGGAATCGCGCTGCGAAAGCGGAACTCGGTATCCGATGACTCGATGAGCACCCGCTCGGTCGCCCTGACCTTCTCGATCACCTGGGCAATGTCCTTGGCGTCCCCGTACTGGTGAGCCAGTTTCAGATATCCCTGGAAATGCCGGGCCTCGCTTTTCAGCAGACCGAAGTAGAACTTGCCCAGTTCTTCATCCAGATGCGGCACCAGCGCTTCGAAGCGTTCGCAACTTCGAGCCTCGATAAAGGCACCGACCACCAGGGTATCCACCAGTTTGACCGGTTCGGGGTTGCGCACTACTTTGCGCAACCCCGAGGCATAGCAGCTTGCGGAGAGCTGGCGTCCCCATTTTTGCATGTATGGCGACGTTGGCGAGGTGCGCTATTGCCCCGAGCGCTGCCGGAGCGGGCCATTCACTCCCCCCGCCATCTTCACCGTCTGCGCCGGTTTGATGGCTTCTGTTCCAGGACCGTCTCGGCTCTCCATTGCGCCGCGGCGAGTCTGGAGGTAAAGAACTCTGCCAAGGCGCTAACTTTCGCTGGCCGTGCACGAGCCGTGGGTGTGACGAAATAAAGACCCCCTTCAGGCAAACGCCAATCGGTCAACAGCGGCTCGAGCTGCTTATCGCGCAAATACTGTGTCGCGATGAACTCGGGGATCTCCGTGATGGCCAGTCCGGCAAGGACGGTAGGTAATAATGCCTCCACGCTCGTTGCCCGCAACCCGCCGGCGGGCACAACAGTGCATTCCTCAGCGCTCTTTGTGTGCGTAAAGCGCCAGATGTCATGCCTATTTCTGTTGATGTAACTCAGGCACCGGTGAGCACCCAACTCGCTCGGGTGTTGCGGGCGACCGTAGTGGGACAGATAGTCAGGGGACGCCACCACGAACCGGCGCACCGGTGCAATGAGACGGGCAACGAGTGACGAATCCTCCATGACCGCGATACGCAGGGCGGCGTCAAAGCCCTCGCCAATCAAGTCAGCTTGCGCGTCCGCGGAATGGAGATCGATGGAAATGTCTGGATAGGTCCGAAAGAACTCGGGCAGCAACGGGGCGACCCAGCGCGCCCCAAAGGAAAGCGGTACCGCGAGCTTTACGAGACCACGTGGTCGACTCGATGTCTCACGTGCGAAATCCTCGGCGTCCTCAGCCTCCGCGTAGATCCTTGCCGCTCGATCGGCGAGCGAGCGGCCATAGTCCGTGAGCGCAAGTCGTCGGGAGGTGCGGTTGAACAATCGACCTCCCAACCGCTCTTCAAGGCGGGTAACGGCCCGCGAGACCGTCGCGACCGAGACACCCATGGCTGTCGCCGCCGCCGCAAATGAACCTTCTTCGGCGACCTTCCCGAACATCGCGAGTCCTTCGAAATCTGGCAGCTTCGACATGACATTCCTGCAACGATGGTTTTCATTCATTTCTATTTCGAAAAATAGCGCATGGCCATAGATTTGTCTCACCCAACTTCCTCCGACGTAGCTTGCATCGCGGGTACGGAGCTCTTCGTCGATGGAGGGCAGGCCCAAGTCTGACGACTGGCCTGGGCGGCTGGTTCGTCAATTGAATGAAAGAGGATATGACCATGCTTGAAGTGTTTGCCTTTGCCACGCCCAACAGCCTCAAGGTCTCCATCGCGCTGGAAGAGTTGGGGCTGGACTACCGGCTCGTCCCCGTCAATTTGCGTCAGGGGGAACAGAAGAGCGAAGCCTTCCGAGCCTTGAATCCCAACGCCAAAGTGCCCGTGCTTATTGACCGCTCCTCCGAGCCAGGCGTCGACGATGTGGTGCTCGGCGAGTCCGCCGCTATCCTGGTCTACCTTGCAGAGAAAACCGGGCAACTGCTTGCGAATGATGGCATTCATCGCGGCAAGGTATTCGAACAACTCTTCTTCCACGCGTCCGGCCTGAGTCCCGCGTTCCTGCAGGCGTTCCTGGTCAACCTGCAGTCCTCACCGCAAGCTGAGGCCCAAGCGCGTGCTTTATCGGAAGTAGATCGAGTTCTGGGGGTGCTCAACCACAACCTTGAGCAGAGTCCTTATGTGGCTGGTGAGACGTACAGCATTGCGGACATCGCACATTTTGGGTGGGTGTGGCGTCACCAGGCAATCGGCGCCTCTCTCGCCCAGTTCCCGTTCGTGACTCGCTGGTACGAAGAAGTCTCGGCGCGGCCCGCAGTCGTTACGGCCATCAAGAAGACCTTGGCGCTTGCTCAATAACGCAACGCCCACTCTCTCAACCCCCTGGGGCAAAGCGGCCGCCTGAGGGCGCCGGATGCGAGAGAGGTCCACGCCATACGCCCGGAATCGGCTCAACAGTCAATGACTGAGGAAAAGAATCATGAATGCTCGCATCAATGAACTGCTGCTTCGCAACCTTCAGGAGGTCTTTGGTGAAGGTGACGCGTCCCGTCGTCGTGAGGCCATCATGGAGCTCTACACAGAGGATTGCATGATCTACGTGCCTCCAGGTGTGTTTGTCGGGCACGACGCGCTGGACAAACTTGCCGGAGATCTTCGCGCGATGCACCCGCACTTCGTGTACACGCCACACAGTAAACCGCAGGCGCTCCACAATGCCGGTCGCCTGGCATGGGGCTCTGGTCCGCGCGGCGAGTCACCCGACTACACGGGTTGGGATGTGATCATCGTTCGCGATGGGAAGATAGCGGCGCTCTATGTCTTTCTCGATAGCGATCCCACCTGAAACAACCGAGCGCTCTCGCTTGGCTGCACTGGGTCGGCGAGCGAGAGTACTCCCTCGGGGTGCGTTCAATGCAAAAATTAAAAAGCCCCGCAGACCTTAATCTGCGGGGCTTTTCTATATATGGCGGACAGATCATGATTCAAAACTACGTCACGTCAGCGTCGGGATACCACTATGGAATCTGAATTCGCTATCCGGGCTGTCAATCAAGCCAGCCTCAACCGTCCTGACCTTTTCGATTACACGATCCACGTCAGCGGCATCCCCGTACTGATACGCAAGCTTTAGATAGCCTTGGAAGTGCCGTGCTTCGCTTTTAAGCAAGCCGAAGTAGAATCGCCCCAACTCATCGTCCAAATGCGGCACCAGCGCTTCGAAGCGCTCACAGCTACGGGCCTCGATAATGGCTCCCACCACCAACGTATCAACGAGCTTCACTGGCTCATGGCTTCGTACAACAGCTCTTAGCCCAGAGGCATACCGACTAGCCGACAGCGGGCGCCATTCGATTTTACGCTTTTTCATTAGCCGCAAAACCTGTTCGTGATGCACAAGCTCTTCACGGGCCAGCCGAGACATCATGATCACCAGATCAGAGTAAGCACCGTACTTGGCAATCATGCTCAGAGCAGTGCTAGCGGCCTTGAACTCACAATTCTTGTGGTCGATCAGCAGGGTTTCCTGATCCGCCAGCGCGGCCTGGACCCAACCGTCCGGGGTGCGGCAACCCAAAAACTCGTGAATTTCCGGAAAAATCATAGGGACACTTCCGTACGTTCAGGAGCGTGGCAAGGCAGGAGGGCAGCGACTTCAAGGATCGGTAACATGAGGCTCACGAAAGAAAGGTTCACAGCGAAGGGCGCTGATTATACCGGCCGGGCCGCAGACCACCAGTCGGCCGACTTGATGTGCGTCAACATCACAGTCAGCGCACAGCAACTATAGTTGTGCAACGTAGCGTCTATCACCTTCTGGAGATCCCGATCATGCAAGCCATTCGCAGCATCCTGGTGGTCATTGAGCCCGAGCATTCGGAAAGTCTCGCACTCAAACGCGCCAAGCTGATCGCCGGAGTGACCCAGGCGCACCTGCATTTGCTGGTCTGCGACAAGAAGCATGAGCACTCGGCGCTCCTGAGCGTGCTCAAGAGCAGCCTGTTGAGCGAAGGCTACAGCGTCACCACCGAACAGGCGTGGAATGAAAGCCTGCACGAAACCATTATCGACGTGCAGCAGGCCGAAGGCTGCGGCCTGGTGGTCAAGCAGCATTACCCCGACAACCCGCTGAAAAAGGCCCTGCTCACCCCGGCGGACTGGAAACTGCTGCGCTATTGCCCGACTCCGGTGTTACTGGTCAAGACCTCCACCCCCTGGACTGGCGGAACCATTCTGGCGGCCATCGACGTCGGCAATACCGATGGCGAACACCGCAACCTGCACGCCAGCATCGTCGATCACGGCTTTGACATCGCCAGCCTGGCCAAGGCGCAGTTGCATGTCATCAGCGCCCATCCGTCACCGATGCTGTCGGCGGCCGATCCAGTGTTTCAGCTCAAGGAAACCATCGAAGCCCGCTACCGCGAGCAGTGCAAGGCGTTTCAGGCCGAGTTCGACATTGATGACGACCATTTGCATATCGAAGAAGGCCCGGCAGACGTATTGATTCCACACTTTGCCCACAAGTTGCAGGCATCGGTCACGGTCATCGGTACCGTGGCGCGTACCGGATTGTCAGGTGCATTGATTGGCAATACCGCGGAAGTGGTGCTCGACTCGCTGGAAAGCGACGTACTGGTGCTCAAGCCGGACCAGATCATGGACCACCTGGAGGAAGTGGCGTTGAAGCATTGAGGTGATGATCACCTGTGGCGAGGGAGTGGCCGCTCCCTCGCCACTAGGTTTCAGCAATCAGGAACCGAAGGCATCCCTGAGAAAGCCCGGCGCGATGTAACGCTGATAATGAGCTTCAGACAGCAGGAAAAACTCCCGATCAATGGCATCACGCAGCTGCGGCAGGCTCCAGCCGCGAAACTCGGGCATTAACACCATGCCGTAGGCGTCCAGTTGGCTGATGACCCGCGCGCCACGGGCAATCAACTGATAGGCCCAGCAATATTCGGACTGATGGGGCACGAAGCGGATTTTTCGCTGCTCCAGCTGCTGACGCAGCCGTTTGGGGTCGAAAATTTCCAGTTTGCCGGCCATCACCTGCACCAGCAGCTGCTCCAGACGCAGCCAGACCGCACGTTTTTCTTCCTCGTTGTAGCCGTTCCAGTGAATCACTTCATGGTGGAAACGCTTGCAGCCACGGCATACCAGATCACCGTAAACAGTGGAGCAGAGGCCGACGCAGGGGGTCTTGATGGTCTGATTGGGCATAGGTAAGCAGAACGTGAGAAGCAAAACAGGTCGGCATGTTAGCCCTTTGTCTAACATTCATCACCCCTCAAAGTTCAGAGGCTAACTTACCTTAAAATTTTTTTTGCCGTAGAATCAGCCAGCCTTTTAAGGCGCCAATGTCCGTTAGAAGCTGTTTTCAAAGCGTCACGAGCACAGTCGTTCCTTCAGAGCGGTGTTGGCGAAGGGTTTTTCCAGCGGGGAAAAGCCCAACGCCAACCCTCATCAGCTCCCCGTTCTGCAGGCGTAAAACTTTGAAAGCAGCTTCTGTAAGGAATTGCCGGTAATTCTGGCTAAGTGGCCCACAACGCTACGCAGCGCATGAGTACGGCAATTTCGGGATGAGCGTCCCGGACACCCATTTGGGACCACTGATGAGGGTAATAACTGTGCTTGAAGCCTACCGCAAACATATCGAAGAGCGTGCAGCACTGGGTATCGTTCCCCAGCCGCTTAACGCCGAACAAACTGCAGGCCTGGTCGAGCTGCTGAAGAATCCCCCGGCTGGCGAAGAAGCTTTCCTCGTTGACCTGATCACCAATCGCGTGCCGCCTGGCGTGGACGAAGCAGCCTATGTAAAGGCCGGTTTCCTCTCTGCTCTGGCCAAAGGCGAAGCCACTTCCCCTCTGCTCGACAAAAAGCGCGCTGTTGAACTGCTTGGCACCATGCAAGGCGGCTACAACATCGTGACGCTGGTTGACCTGCTCGACTCAGCCGAACTGGCTCCGGTCGCTGCCGCGCAACTCAAGCACACCCTGTTGATGTTCGATGCTTTCCACGACGTCGCGGAAAAAGCCAAGAACGGCAACGTTCACGCTCAAGGCGTACTGCAATCCTGGGCTGACGGCGAGTGGTTCAAGAACCGCCCTGTTCTGGCCGACAAGATCAGCCTGCGCGTATTCAAGGTCACCGGCGAAACCAACACCGACGACCTGTCCCCTGCTCCTGATGCCTGGTCCCGTCCAGACATCCCGCTGCACGCCCTGGCCATGCTGAAAATGGCCCGTGACGGCATCGTGCCTGATGAGCAAGGCGTCACCGGTCCCATGAAGCAGATCGAAACCATGCGCGGCGAAGGCTTCCCGATCGCCTACGTCGGCGACGTAGTGGGTACCGGTTCTTCGCGTAAATCGGCCACCAACTCGGTGCTGTGGTTCTTCGGCGACGACGTTCCTTACGTGCCGAACAAGCGCGCTGGCGGTTTCTGCTTCGGCAGCAAAATCGCTCCGATCTTCTACAACACCATGGAAGATGCCGGCGCACTGCCAATCGAATTCGACGTGACCAACATGAACATGGGCGACGTGATCGACCTGTACCCTCATGCCGGTAAAGTCACCAAGCACAACAGCGACGAAATCCTGACCACCTTCGAAATGAAGACCCCGGTCCTGCTCGACGAAGTCCGTGCTGGCGGTCGTATTCCGCTGATCATCGGCCGTGGCCTGACCGAGAAAGCGCGTGCCGAGCTGGGTCTGCCGCCGTCCGATCTGTTCAAGAAGCCGGAAGCTCCGGCTGAAAGCACCAAGGGCTTCACCCTGGCGCAGAAAATGGTCGGCAAGGCGTGCGGCGTAGCTGGCGTTCGTCCAGGTACCTACTGCGAACCGAAAATGACCACCGTCGGCTCCCAGGACACCACCGGTCCCATGACCCGTGATGAACTGAAAGACCTGGCGTGCCTGGGCTTCTCGACCGATCTGGTAATGCAGTCTTTCTGCCACACCGCGGCTTATCCAAAGCCGATCGACGTGACCACCCACCACACCCTGCCAGACTTCATCATGACCCGCGGCGGTGTTTCCCTGCGTCCGGGTGACGGCATCATCCACAGCTGGCTGAACCGCATGCTGCTGCCGGACACCGTCGGTACCGGTGGTGACTCCCACACCCGTTTCCCGATGGGGATCTCCTTCCCGGCCGGTTCCGGTCTGGTCGCTTTCGCCGCAGCCACTGGCGTGATGCCACTGGACATGCCGGAATCGATCCTGGTTCGCTTCAAAGGCAAAATGCAACCGGGCGTCACCTTGCGTGACCTGGTTCACGCCATTCCTTACTACGCGATCCAGGCTGGCCTGCTGACCGTAGAGAAGAAAGGCAAGAAGAACGCCTTCTCCGGTCGTATCCTGGAAATCGAAGGTCTCGACAACCTGAGCATCGAACAGGCATTCGAACTGTCCGACGCCTCGGCCGAGCGTTCCGCTGCCGGTTGCACCATCAAGCTGTCCAAAGAGTCGATCACCGAGTACCTGAGCTCCAACATCACCCTGCTGCGCTGGATGATCGGCGAAGGCTACGGCGATGCGCGTACTCTGG
The DNA here is from genome assembly GCF_059421425.1 of Pseudomonas sp. GW821-FHT02H09. Lineage (NCBI taxonomy): Bacteria > Pseudomonadati > Pseudomonadota > Gammaproteobacteria > Pseudomonadales > Pseudomonadaceae > Pseudomonas > Pseudomonas sp. GW821-FHT02H09. The sequence continues at coordinate 20,448 of NZ_JBWKVA010000011.1, read as the reverse complement.
AACGCCGCGCTCAAGCGATGGAAGCCTGGATTGCCAACCCTGAGTTGATGGTTGCCGATGCTGACGCCGAATACGCTGAAATCATCGAAATCGACCTGGCCGACATCAAAGAGCCTGTGCTCTGCGCGCCGAACGATCCGGACGACGCCCGTCTGCTGTCCAGCGTTGCTGGCCAGAAGATCGACGAAGTGTTCATCGGTTCGTGCATGACCAACATCGGTCACTTCCGCGCTGCCGGTAAACTGCTGGATCAGGTCAAGGGTCAGCTGCCAACCCGTCTGTGGCTGTCGCCGCCGACCAAAATGGACGCTCACCAGTTGACCGAAGAAGGCTACTACGGCATCTACGGCAAGGCTGGCGCGCGCATGGAAATGCCGGGCTGCTCGCTGTGCATGGGTAACCAGGCTCGCGTTGAACCGAACTCCACCGTAGTGTCGACATCGACCCGTAACTTCCCGAACCGTCTGGGCGACGGCGCAAACGTCTACCTGGCTTCGGCTGAGTTGGCGTCTGTTGCTTCGATCCTGGGTCGCCTGCCGACCGTCGAGGAGTACATGGCCTACGCGAAGGAAATCGACACCATGGCCAGCGATGTCTATCGCTACCTGAGTTTCGACCAGATCGCCGAGTTCCGTGAAGCTGCTGCGAATGCCAACATTCCGGTCATTCAAGCCTAACGTTACAACGCTATAGAAAACGCCGCGTATCTTGCGATACGCGGCGTTTTTTTATACCTGCTGATCAGTCCATGCCTTCAGCGCCTCCTGAACCGCGCCGTCCACACTCAAACCACTGAGTATCACCTGCGAACGCTCGGTCACCGGCAAGGCCCGCAATGCCTCTTTGGCCTCGTGCTTCAAACGCGCCAGCACCAATCGCTTGCCTTCAACACTGACATGCCCAAAGAACTCCTCCAGCGCCTCGATGCTGGTGCCGTCCAGGTCAGGCGACTCTTCCAGACTCAAAATGACCGTATGAATCGGCTCTTCACTGTGACGTATCAATCTGAGCGCCCCGCCCAGGATCCGTTCGACATTGGCGAAAAACAGCGGCTCACCGGGGCGAAGAATGATCATCCCGGGAATTTTCAGGGCCAAGGGATGGCGTTGCAGATCGACGTAATCATGCCCTCCACCCATTTGCCCAAGGATCTGGATATCTGCCGAGGACATCTGCCTCAGCATCAGCACGACACTGATGGCGACCGCCACCAACAATCCATCCAGCACACCGAGTACCAGCACCGCCACCACGGCACAGGTGACCAGCAATCGGTCGCGGCGCCAGACAAAATAGCGCCCTAATGGCTGCAGGCTCAGCCCGCGAGCCAGGGCATGAATGACGATGGCCGCCAGCACCGGCTCCGGTGTCAACGCAATGTACGGCAGCACCGTCAGCACGATGGCCAGCACCACCAATGCGGCGATGCCACCTGCCAGGCGCGAGTCGGCACCCGCCGCCTCATTGGCAGAGGTCGCCGAATAACCAGCGCCCGCTGGCATACCATGAAACAGGCCGGAAATCAGATTAGCCGCCCCAAGCGCGAGCAAATCCCGGTTCGACGACACCCGATCGCCGTGCTTGAGGGCAAAGGAGCTGATCGAGCCGTACGACTCGGCATACAAGATCATGACCATGGCAAAGCCCAACTCACCCAGGCGCAACCAGTCGGCGAACGGCAACACCGGAAGATTCGGGATCTCCAGCCTCAAATCAATCACACCGATCAACTTCACCCCATAGGCCGGAAGGTTCAGACATTGGCCGGCCGCAATACCGACCATCACCACCAGCAGTCCTCCCGGCAAGCGTTTGACCCGTGCGAACAGCCATAACAGCGCCAAGGCTAGCGCCGCAACGCCGGCACCGGCCCGGTTCCAGTGCGGTAACTGCTCCAGTAACTCAGGCAGAAAACGGATCAGATTGCTGTTGGTCAGGTGCACGCCGACGATACTGGCGACCTGCTTGATGACGATGGTGATCGCCAGACCAAACGTAAACCCGCGCAATACCGGCTTGGCGATGAAGGACGTCACGCTGCCGAGCTTGAGCAGCCCCGCCAGCAGAAAGAACGCCCCGGTCACCAGCACCAGAGCGATCGCCAGCGTCAATCGCAGCGCTGAATCGCCACCCGCCAGCGTCACGGTCGCCGCCGCCAGCACCGCTGCCGAAGAGGACGTCGCGGAAACAATGGCGTAGCGGCTGGTACCGAACAACCCATAACAGAGCAAACCGGCGAACAATGCGATGACCCCGGCCTGAGGTGGTAACGCCGCGATGCTCGAATAGGCAACGGCTTCAGGCAACAGCAAACCAGCAATCGACAGGCCTGCAAGCAGATCCCGCGTGCGGTTTTGCGGTGGTGGTGCAGCCTGCTCCGGGGGGGACGCAGAGATTGGCGCGCGCGGACTAATCAGCAATCGGACCGACCCAGCCCGGCAGATATCGGGCTTCCTGACTGCGTGCAAGAGTCAGGGCTCTGTCCTGAAGTTTCGGGCCCTGATCGTTGATCAGTTCACTGGCAATCCGGCTGCGGAAAAAATCAGCCCAGAGAAACTCACTGAAGGGCGTCGCGTCCTTGGCGTAACCACCGGCACGTCGCAACTGCCCGGCCAGGCTGCGATAGGGATCGTCTTGCAAATCGGCGATACGCCGAGGGATGGCCTCATATGGACGCCTTTCGCCCTGGGCGTCGTAGGGGTGTGCCCACTGGTTAAAGTTCATCACATTCCAGAACGTCACCGGCTCGACAAAAGACAAATCCTTGAGCACCAGCAGCGCTACGAACTTGACCTCTTCTTGTAGCAGCGCCAAACCGAAATGATGGTGATCGACGATGTAATAACGCCCTTCAGGCCCCAGAATAGAGGGAAACCAATGATTCTCCAGCGCCGCAGCGCGCTCCTTGCGTTTGAGTTTTCCCCAGTCCTTGCGCTTGGCATTCACTTCGGCCAGGCCGACGGTGAGCTGCGTTGGATGCAGTTTTTCCAGCTTACCAGTGATCAGTTGCGGATGAGCACGAGCCATGTAGAGCCTCCAGATGAGAAAGCCCGAAACGTTTGGCGAGTTCACCTGTTTCTAACAGCAGGAACTGCACGGCGCGGGGCATAAGTCCCAAGCTTAGACGGCAATGGCGCTATGGCCTTGATACCCATCAAATATTCAACGAATCGGTAAGGCAACGTCAGCAAAACCGCCACAGCGCATTGCACGCTAAATCGGCGTCCGTCACTTTGTTCAAGCGCACGCTTATGAGTCGAGGGTCGGCCTGGAGGTCCAGGCTGACCCTGCACAGGCTCAGGCGGTGAGCGAATAAATCAACGCCGAAATCGCCACTAGGCCGACCAGTGTCACGAAGACGTTGGAGGCCTGGCCGCGATACGCAGCCATGGCCGGCACACGACGGATCGCATACATCGGCATCAGGAACAGAATCGCCGCGATGACCGGGCCACCCAGGGTCTCGATCATGCCCAGGATGCTCGGGTTGAGCGTCGCGACGATCCAGCACACCACCAGCATGAAGGCAGCGGTCATGCGATCCAGAGTCTTCGGTGCCGGGCGACGGCCACTCTTGACGATCAAGCCCTTCAGGCCTTCGCTGGCGCCAATGTAGTGCCCCAGGAACGACTTGGAGATGGCCACAAAGGCAATCAGCGGTGCGGCGAAAGCAATCGTCGGGTTGCTGAAGTGGTTGGCCAGGTACGACAGGATCGACAGGTTCTGCGCCTTCGCTTCAGCCAATTGCGCTGGCGACAAAGTCAGCACGCAGCTAAAGACAAAGAACAGCACCATCACCACCATCAAGCCGTGGGCGCGAGACAGGATCTGCGAGCTGCGCTCTTCAGCATGGGTGCCATAACGACGCTTCTGGTCCACCGCAAACGCCGAGATGATCGGCGAATGGTTGAACGAGAACACCATCACTGGAATCGCCAGCCACAGCGTGTGCAGCAAGGCCGAAGGCTCAGGCAGCGTGGTCGCAGTGGCGAGAATGCCGCCGGTCCAGTGCGGAACCAGGAACACTGCCAGGAAAAGCAACGCAACGATGAACGGATAGACCATCAGGCTCATGGCCTTGACGATCGCCTGTTCGCCACAGCGCACCACTGCCAACAGGCCGAGAATCAGCACGAACGACAGAATCGCCCGCGGTGGCGGCATGATGTGCAACTGGTGCTCGAGGAAACTGCCCACGGTGTTGGTCAGGGCTACGCTGTAGATCAGCAGAATCGGGAAGATGGCGAAGAAATACAACAAGGTGATCAGCGCGCCAGCCTTGATCCCGAAATGCTCTTCGACCACTTCGGTGATGTCCGCACCCGCACGGCCGGAGAGCACGAAGCGGTTGAGGCCGCGGTGCGCATAAAAAGTCATCGGAAACGCCAGCAGCGCCAGAATCAACAACGGCCAGAAGCCGCCTAGACCAGCGTTGATAGGCAAAAACAGGGTACCCGCACCGATTGCCGTGCCAAACAGGCCCAGCATCCAGGTAGTGTCATGACGATTCCAGCTACTTAGGCTTGCTGGTACCGCCGCATCAAAGCGTTCGTCGACGCTATTGGCCTGATCATTCATCCGGTCGGATCTCCGCATTCCGGTCATTTGCCACACAGCCGGAGCGAGTCAGAAAAAGCTGACAGGCAGCGCCCCGGCCGTAACAGGGGCGCGATTCTCCGGGATTAATCAACAGAAGCAAAGACTTAGCTGAGAAGCGGTAAAGCGGATGAGCTTGACCGCCAGAAATTTGCTGTGGCAGCAACGCCCTCATCGCAGTTCAGCTCGGCTCCTACAAAAAAGCCGGAACCAAGGCTAATGCCAGTCAGTTAAGGATTTTTAAGTTCAGCACTGTACCCCGTAGCAGCTGCCGAAGGCTGCGTCCGGCTGCGCAGCAGTCGTAAAACAGTCACTGCGGTATTCCAGACAAATCGTGGAAGCAGGATTTGCGACGGCTTCGCCGCCGGACGCAGGCTTCGCCAGCTGCTACGGTCCGCGTAATGTCTTAACTGACTGGCATTGGGAACCAAGGCTCCTCATCTTTTTTAACCTGCCGGATCACACGCTGTAAGCACGCTCGTCATGCTCGGCCAGGTCCAGGCCCACTGTCTCGTTCTCGCCACTGGTGCGCAGGCCAATGCTCCATTCCAGTACCTTGAGGATGATCAGGCTCACGACAAAGCAATAGACGAAGGTGAAGCTGACGCCCTTCAACTGAGTCAGCACCTGAGTCACGATATCCAGATTCTCGACATACCCGCCCAATGCAGGAGACGCGAAGATGCCGGTCAGGATCGCACCGACGATTCCGCCAATGCCGTGCAGGCTGAACACATCCAGCGAATCATCGTAACCAAGTTTCTGCTTCAACTGGCTGACGCCGAAGAAACATGCGGCCCCGGTGATCAGGCCAATCGCCAAGGCGCCGGCCGGACCGACAAAAGCACAGGCCGGGGTGATACCGACGAGGCCGGCCAATGCACCTGAGGCCGCACCGAGCGCGCTGGGCCGACCCTGGATCAGGGATTCGGTGAGCATCCAGCCGACGACCCCGGCGCACGCTGCCACCTGGGTGGTCAGCATGATGATCCCGGCACCGGTATTCACCGCGGCTCCCGAGCCGATATTGAATCCGAACCAGCCAACCCACAGCAGACCGGCGCCCATCAGGGTGAAACCGAGGTTATGCGGTGGCATCGCGACGTTCGGGTAGCCTTTGCGTTTGCCCAGTACCAGGCACGCCACCAGTGCCGCCACGCCCGCATTGATATGCACCGCGGTGCCGCCGGCGAAATCCAGTACCCCCCAATTGACCATCAAGCCGCCGGGGCCGCCCCAGATCATGTGTGCGACTGGCGCGTAGACAAAGGTGAACCACAGCGCCATGAACGCCAGCGCGGCGCTGAACTTCATGCGTTCGGCGAAACCACCGGCAATCAGCGCCGGCGTAATGATCGCGAAGGACATCTGGAACACGCTGTAGACGCCTTCGGGAATACTGCCGACCAGGCTGTCGTGGGTCATGTCGAGCATGAACACTTTGCTGAAACCGCCGATAAAGCTGTTCAGATTGACTTCACCGGCGACCATACCGGTCGCGTCGACGACGATGCTGTAGCCGTAGACCACCCACAGCACACCGATCACCCCGGCGATGGCAAGCAACTGAGTGAACACCGAGAGGAAATTTTTTGCCCGGACCATCCCGCCATAAAACAGCGCCAGGCCCGGAATGCACATCAACAACACGAACATCGTCGCGGTCATCATCCAGGCGGTGGTACCAGTGTCCAGGGTGACATCGGCCGCCGAGGCCAGAGGCGACAGGCACAGTGCCGCGAACATCAGCGTCAGCCGGGAGAAGGTCAGCCGTGAATCAGGGAATGGAATCATTGTCAGCAAGCTCCAGAGCAGGAAAGTCGTCTAAAGGGGGCTGGCAGAGCAAGGAAAGTGCGAGGCCATGAGGCCTCGCGGTGCATACGGGTCTGTGCCCGTTAGGGGTAAAACCGGAGACCTGTAGGAACGGGCTTGCCCTAATGCCGGGCAGTTAAGGGTATGTAGGAGCGAGCTTGCTCGCGATGGGCTCAAGGGCGGCGCGTTGATTCAGCAAGCGCGCGTTATTGTTAACGTCTATCGCGAGCAAGCTCGCTCCTACACATACCCTTAACTCACTGGCATTGGGGCTAGCCCACTCCCACAGGTTCCGCGTTTAGTATTGCTGCCCGGGAATCCACGAAGTCCCGGCCAACGGCACGCGGGCCATGGCGGCGGCTTCCACGGTCAAGGCCACCAGATCCTCAGGGTCGAGGTTATGCAGGTGCGACTTGCCGCAGGCCCGGGCCATGGTCTGGGCTTCGAGGACCAACACCCGCAGGTAGTTGGCCAGACGTCGACCGCCCTCCACCGGATCAAGCCGTTTGGACAGCTCCGGGTCCTGGGTGGTGATGCCCGCCGGGTCGCGGCCCGCTTGCCAGTCATCGTAGAAACCGGCGGCCGAACCAAGCTTGCGCAGTTCCTCGTCCAGACGTGGATGGTTGTCACCCAGGGCGATCAACGCCGCCGTACCAATGGCCACCGCATCCGCGCCGAGGGCCATGGCCTTGGCCACGTCGGCACCGTTACGGATACCGCCGGAAACGATCAACTGCACCTTGCGATGCATGCCCTCCTCCTGCAACGCCTGCACCGCAGGCGGGATGGCGCCGAGAATCGGAATGCCGACGTGCTCGATAAAGACTTCCTGAGTCGCCGCTGTGCCGCCTTGCATGCCGTCGAGCACAATCACATCGGCACCGGCCTTGATCGCCAGTTTGACGTCGTAGTACGGACGGCTCGCGCCGATCTTCACGTAGATCGGTTTTTCCCAATCGGTGATTTCACGGATTTCGGCGATCTTGATCGCCAGGTCGTCCGGCCCGGTCCAGTCCGGGTGACGGCAGGCACTGCGTTGATCGACGCCGATGGGCAGCGTGCGCATCCCGGCCACGCGCTCGGTGACTTTCATGCCCAGCAGCATGCCGCCGCCACCTGGTTTGGCGCCCTGCCCCAGGACGATTTCGATGGCATCGGCCTTGCGCAGATCATCCGGGTTCATGCCGTAACGCGATGGCAGGTACTGATAAACCAGGTGCTGGGACTGTCCGCGCTCTTCCGGGGTCATGCCGCCGTCGCCGGTGGTGGTGCTGGTCCCGGCGATGGTCGCGCCACGGCCCAGGGCTTCCTTGGCATTCGCCGACAAGGCGCCGAAGCTCATGCCGGCAATGGTTACCGGAATCTTCAGGTGCAGGGGCTTTTTGGCGAAGCGGTTGCCGAGAATCACATCGGTGCCGCATTTCTCGCGATAGCCTTCCAGCGGATAGCGGGAAACACTGGCGCCGAGCAACAGCAAGTCATCGAAGTGCGGCAGCTTGCGCTTGGTGCCACCACCGCGAATGTCGTAGATGCCGGTTTCGGCGGCGCGCTGGATTTCCTGAATGCTCAGGCGGTCGAAGGTCGCGGATTCGCGCAGGACCGGAACAGGTTTGTCGCTCATTGTGTTCTCCTTAGTACGCGGACGCGTTATCGACTTTGAAGTTGTACAACTGACGGGCCGAACCGTAGCGTTTGAAGGCTTTCGGGTCAGCGGTGAAACCGGCTTGATCCAGCAACGCTTTGAGCTCGGCAAGATGTTCGTCGCGCATTTCTTTTTCGATGCAGTCCGACCCCAGCGACTGCACGCTGCCCTGTACGTAGATCCGGGTTTCGTACAGCGAATCGCCCAAGGCATCCCCGGCGTCGCCGCAGACCACCAGACGCCCGGCCTGGCCCATGAAGCAGCTCATGTGGCCGATGCTGCCGCCGACCACGATGTCGATGCCTTTCATGGAAATCCCGCAACGCGCACCGGCGTCGCCCTCGATCACCAGCAAGCCGCCATGAGCGGTGGCACCAGCGGCCTGGGAGGCGCTGCCCTTGACCCGTACCGAACCGGACATCATGTTTTCCGCCACACCGGTGCCGACGTTGCCGTGCACAGTGATGTGGGCTTTCTTGTTCATGCCTGCGCAGTAGTAACCGGCGTGGCCCTGGATATCGATGAACAGTTCCTGGTCAACGCCGACCGCAATGTTGTGCGCGCCGTTGGAATGGGTCACCACCCACTCAGCAAAGCTCAGTTGTCTGGCCTGGTCGTGCAGCCCCTGATTGAGCTCGCGTACTTCACTGACAGATAGATCGATAGTTTTCATAACGGGGCTCCTCAGGCGCTTTTGCGTTCCCAGATGTACATGGTGGATGGCGCCGGTTCCCAGACCTTGGCGTTCTCGATGCCGGGCAGGCTCGAAAGCGCCTGGTATTCCGAGGCCATGGCGACGTAGTCGTCGGTTTCGGCGAGGATCGCCGGCTTGCAGGCAATCGGGTCGCGGATCACCGCGAAGCCGTTGCGGGTGCCGATGGCGAACGTGAAGAAGCCGTCGAGGTCGTCCAGCGCGTGATCCAGCGCCACTTTCAGCGAGTCGCCCTGTTGCAGGCGCCAGGCCAGGTAACCGGCGGCGACTTCAGTGTCGTTCTCGGTCTGGAACACGATGCCCTGACGCTTGAGTTCCTGGCGCAGGCGGAAGTGGTTGGACAACGAGCCGTTGTGCACCAGGCACAGGTCGGCACCGGTGGAAAACGGGTGGCTGCCTTCCATGGTCACGGCGCTTTCGGTGGCCATGCGGGTGTGGCCGATAATGTGACTGCCTTTCATCCCGGCGAGGTTGAAACGCTCGGAGATCTCCTTGGGCAAGCCCATGCCCTTGAGGATTTCAATGCTTTGACCGGCGCTCATGATGCGCACGCCCGGCGCCAGTTCGGCCAGCGCACTGCGAACAGCGGCTTCTTTGGCGGGGGTTTTCAACACCACTGCGCTGGCGTTCTGAAACCAGTTCACGGACTGGCCGAGCCGGCCTTCCAGCGCGCCCATCAGGGCATTGAAGTCAAAACCGGGCACCGTGCTTTGCAGGGTCAGCTTGACCGAGCCTTCAGCCACTTCATCGCCATAAATGGCAAAGCCGGCGCTGTCCGGGCCACGGTCGGTCATCGACAGCAGCATGGGTTCGAAGAGTTTGCCAAGCCGGGACTCCAGCGCTGGATTCTTCAAGTACAGACCTACGATTCCGCACATACATTTCTCCTACTGGGCAGCCGGTTCCTCGATCAGAGGTACCGGGTCGATACAAAACGGGTGGTTGAAAAGGCTCGTTTAGAAAAATTCGGTGTAGCGCTGGATCTCCCAATCGGAGACGTGGCGGCTGTACTCGACCCATTCCATGCGTTTGAGCTCGATGAACTCGTTGACGATTTCGCTTCCGAGTTTTTCCCGGAACAACGGATCGGCATCCAGCGCGTCACAGGCTTCCTTGAGGCTTTGCGGCAAGGTGGCGATGCCACGGCCAGCGATTTCTTCGAGGCTCAGGGAGTAGAGGTTTTCGTTGCACGGCGGCCCTGCTTCCAGCTTGCGGTCGATGCCGTCCAGGCCGGCAGCGATGATCGCGGCGCTGACCAGGTATGGGTTGCAACCGGCATCCGGCAGGCGAAACTCGAGGCGCCCATAAGGGACACGGACCATCGCCGAGCGGTTGTTGGAGCCGTAGGCAACGAACGCTGGAGCCCAGGTCGAACCGGAAAGCGAACGGCCGACCACCAGGCGTTTGTAAGAGTTGACCGTCGGCGCGGCGAAAGCACACAACGCCGGACCATGGGCCAGCAGGCCGGCCGCGAAGTGATAGGCCATTTTCGACAGGCCCATGCCACTTGAGTCGCTGGAATCATGGAACAGGTTCTTGTTCACAGCGTCAGCGATCGACAAGTGAAAGTGCATGCCGTTGCCCGCACGTTTGGGGTCAGGCTTGGGCATGAACGAGCAGATCATCCCCAGGTCGTTGGCGACTTCACCGGCGGCCATGCGGAAGAAGGTGAAACGATCGGCCGAAGTCAGCGCATCGCTGTAGGTGTAGTTGATCTCGAACTGGCCGTTGGCGTCTTCGTGATCGATCTGATAGATGTCGAAATCGACTTTTTGCAACGCTTCGGTAAGGTTCTCCAAGAACTGCCGCGAGCGCGACAGGCCTTTGTAGTCGTAGCAGGGTTTGTCCAGGTTATCGCTGGCATCAACGCTGCATAGCTTGCCTTCGGCGTCACGACGCAACAGGCTGAACTCAGGTTCCAGGCCGGTATTGAGGGTCCAGCCGCGAGCACTCAGGCGCTCCACCTGGCGCATCAAGACGTAACGCGAATCGTAAGGATGGGGTTCGTTGTTGACATGGCCGACGCAGACGATGCGCCCGTAACCCGGCTGCCAAGGCACCGCGGTCAGGGTACTCAGGTCGCCCTTGGCCATGAAGTCCGGGCCGTGGGGTTGCATGCCCATGCCGCAGATGGCAAAACCGGCAAAGCCGGCGCCACTGTCGATCACCGTCTGTAACCCGGAAACAGGTACCGACTTGGTTTTCGCCGAGCCGTGAATATCCACGAACTGAGCCAGCACGTATTTGATTTTGTGCTCATCGATGATTCGTTGTGTATCTGTGGGCAACATCACATATGACTCCTCGAGCAAGGCAAAACAGCGGGATCTGCTGGGAGGGTCGGCCGAAGTCGTTAACGATTGCCCAGTGCTAGAATTCAGCTGGACGAGACCTGAAGCCAACCCGATTATTCTCACAAAGAAATTTACTTTCCTAATGAGAATGCAATTGCCTTGCCAGATTTGCTTTCAGATAGCCGCTGCACAGCGCCTGGCGCCAGGAAACACTGGTGTTTCAAGGGCTCGTCAGGGAAATGAGTGTCGCAACGGGCAAACTTCAGACATGCTGGAACCGCTCAGGCTGGAGAAATGACGGGTAGCAGCAGGAGTGCATCGCACATTCATAGTGCGAAATTTATATTCATGATCGGAAATGAAGCATGAACAAAGTGATTCCCACCGAGGCCGAGCCCCGCTTGAGGCTCGAGCAATATCTGGGCATGCAAATCAAGCGGCAGCGGCAATTGCAGGAATTGAAGATTGCCGATGTGGCGCAACTGGCCGGTATCAGCCAGGGCATGCTCAGCAAGATCGAAAATGCCCAGGTGTCCACCAGCCTCGATACCTTGAGCCGCCTGTGCGACGCCCTCGGTATGCCGATGTCGAAACTCTTCAGTCAATACGACCAGCAAGGCAGTGGCGCCCTGCTGGTGCGCAAGGGTGAAGGGATGCAGGTGGTGCGTCGCGGCACCGAGAAAGGCCACACCTATCACCTGCTCAACCACACCCGTGGGCCGAAGAAAACCTTCGAGGCTTACATGGTCACCATGGACGATGCCAGCGAAGAGTTCCCGACCTTCTCCCATCCGGGCACCGAGTTTCTCTATCTGCTCAAAGGCGAAATCGTCTACCGCCACGGTAACCAGCTCTATCACATGAAAGCCGGCGACAGCCTGACCTTCGATGGCGAAGTCCCTCACGGCCCCGAGCAGTTGGTGAAAGTGCCGATCCACCTGCTGTCGATCATGAACTACGGCGACGACTGATCAAGGCTCAGCACATCCCCCGTAGCAGCTGGCGTAGCCTGCGTTCGGCGGCGTAGCCGTCGTAAATCCAACCTCCACGGTTAACCTGAAACACCGCAGGGTCCGATTTTACGACTGCTTCGCAGCCGGACGCAGCCCGGCGGCAGCTGCTACAGGGCATCAGCGCTTGGCCACGATACAACATCCAGAACAACCCTCCTCCCCTCGCGCCTCCTTTCTTCCTCCTCGCAAAAAAACCAAAACAACGCTGGACGGCGTTTTTTATTTCACCTATAAAAAGCGCCACAGGAATATTTTATTCGTACAGAGAATTTTTATTCAGCGATGAATTTAATTCCCACCGATGAATATTCATCGACTCCACAGCCCCCTTAGCCTGTATGTCACCCTTGCGAGGACCCGTAATGAGTACCGAACCGGACCACTTCATTTTCAAGATCAGCTGCCCGGCGACATCGGGTATCGTCGCCGCCGTGACCTCCTTTCTCGCCGAGAACCGCTGCTACATCAGCGAACTGGCGCAGTTCGACGACGAGGAGACCGGTCAGTTCTTCATGCGCGCGGTCTTTCGCTTCAACAGCGGCGTCACGGGTGACATCGAAACCTTGCGCCGGGGCTTCGATGAAGTGGCCGTGGCACTGAACATGGACTGGCAATTGCACGCAGTCGCCCAACCGATGCGCGTGTTGATCATGGTCAGCAAATTCGACCACTGCCTGACCGACCTGCTGTACCGCCACCACAAAGGCGAGATGGACATGCAGATCACCGCCATCGTCTCCAACCATCTGGAGCTGCGGCACATGGCCGAACGTGAAGGCATCCGTTTCATCTACCTGCCGGTGACCAAGGACACCAAGGCCCAGCAGGAAGCCGCGCTGCTGAAGATCGTTGAAGAAACGCAGACCGAGCTGGTGGTACTGGCTCGGTACATGCAGATCCTCTCCGATGACCTGTGCAAGCAATTGTCGGGCCGGGCGATCAACATCCATCACTCGTTCCTGCCTGGTTTCAAGGGTGCCAAGCCCTACCACCAGGCCCACCAGCGCGGGGTGAAACTGATCGGCGCGACAGCGCACTACGTCACCTCGGACCTGGACGAAGGTCCGATCATCGAGCAGGAGGTGCAACGGGTCGATCACGCCTACAAGGCAGACGATCTGGTGACTATCGGCCGCGACACGGAAACCGTCGCGCTGTCCAAAGCCGTCAAATATCACCTGCAACACCGGGTGTTCATCAATCGCGAAAAAACGGTGATCTTCCGATGAACAGTTCTATCCCACTCGCCCGCGACATCGACGGCAAAGCCATCGCTTCCCAGGTCCTCAGCGAGGTCGCAGCCGAAGTCCGTGAACTGGCACAACAGCAGGTGACGCCGACGCTGGCCGTGGTATTGGTCGGTGAAGACCCGGCCAGTCAGGTCTATGTGCGCAACAAGATTCTGCGCGCCAAAGAGGCCGGAATCGGTTCACTGGAACAGCGCTTGCCCGCGACCACCAGCCAGGCGCAATTGCTCGCGGTGATCGCCGAGCTGAACGCCGATCCGACGGTCAACGGCATTCTCGTGCAACTGCCGGTGCCGGCGCATATCGATGAAGGCGCGGTGATTCAGGCGATCGACCCGATCAAGGATGTCGACGGCTTTCATCGGGAGAACGTCGGTGGTCTGGTCCAGGGCCAGGAAGTCCTTACGCCGTGTACGCCAAGCGGCTGCATGCGCCTGTTGCACGACACTTGCGGTGACCTGAGCGGCAAGCATGCGGTGGTGATCGGCCGCTCGAACATCGTCGGCAAGCCCATGGCGACCCTGTTGTTGCAGGCCCACTGTTCGGTCAGCGTGGTGCATTCGCGCAGCGTCGACGCCGCAGCCCTGTGCCGTCTGGCGGACATCGTGGTGGCTGCCGTCGGCCGTGCGCAGATGATCGATGCCAGTTGGCTGAAACCCGGCGCGGTGGTGATCGATGTCGGCATCAACCGCATCGAGACTGAACACGGCAGCCGCCTGGTGGGCGATGTCGATTACGCCAGCGCCCGCACCGTCGCCAGCGCCATTACCCCGGTGCCCGGCGGTGTCGGCCCGATGACCATTGCCTACCTGTTGAAAAACACCGTGATCGCCACCCGCCTGCAACTGCAGCGGGCTGCCGACTCGCCTGCCACTCAACCGCCGATCCAGGAGGCGTGATGCCCTTTAATCTCTTGAAGTACGGCCTCTCCTCCGAGTACACGGCTGAGATGGACCTGCCACCGCCCAAGGAACTCAAGTCTTCCTACGACGTAGTGATCATCGGCGGCGGCGGTCATGGCGTGGCAATTGCCTATTACCTGGCCAAGTACCACGGCATCACCAATGTCGCGGTGCTGGAAAAATCCTATCTGGGTGGCGGCAACACGGCGCGTAACACCGCAGTGATTCGCTCCAACTACTTGACCAGCGAAGGCGTGCGTTTCTACAGCGAGTCGGTGAAGTTGTTCAAGGACCTGTCCAACGAGTTCGACTTCAACATCATGTACTCCGAGCGCGGCCAACTGACCCTCGCCCACACCGACGCAACGGTCCGGGCTTTCCGCCAACGCGCTGAGGTGAACAAGCATTTCGGTGGCCGTACGGAAATGATCGACCGTCAGCAGATCCGTGAGCTGGTGCCCAGCCTCAACCTCGACCCCGGCCACCTGCCGGTCCTGGCCGGCCTCTGGCATATCGACGGCGGCACCGCCCGCCATGACGCCGTGGCCTGGGGCTACGCCAAGGGCGCAGCGAAACGCGGAGTGGAAATCCATCAGCTGACCGAAGTGCAGGACCTGATTATCGAAAATGGCCGGATCACCGCAGTGAAAACCAACCGCGGCACGATTCAGTGCGGCTGCGCGGTACAAGCCGTGGCCGGGCACAGTTCATTGATGGCCAAGAAGGCCAAAATCGAGATGCCCATCGTCTGCTATCCGCTGCAAGCCATGGTCACCCAACCGTTCAAGCCGTTCCTCGATCCGCTGGTGAGCTCGTCGGCGCTGCACTGTTACGTGCAGCAGACCAGCCGTGGCGAAGTGGTGTTCGGCGGCGGCTCCGACCCCTACCCGCTCTATAACACCCGCTCGACCCTGGACCTGAAGGAAAGCCTGATTTCTGCCGCCATCGAAATGTTCCCGTTCCTGGCCAATGCCAAACTGATGCGCCAGTGGGCCGGGATCACCGACATGACCCCCGATTACAGCCCGATCATGGGCCTGTCGCCGGTCGACAATTACTATCTGGATGCCGGTTGGGGCACCTGGGGCTTCAAGGCCACGCCGATCTGCGGCAAGACCATGGCCGAACTGGTCGCCTCCGGTGGCAAGGTTCCGGACCTGATCAAGCCTTTTGGCCTGGAACGCTTCTCGACCTTCCAGCAAGTCAACGAGATGGGCGCGACCGCGGCCAGTCACTAAGGGGCGAAACCTATGAAAGTCATGAATTGCCCACTGAACGGGCCGCGCAATATCACCGAGTTCACCTACGGCGGCGAGTTCAAGGATATGCCCGACCCGGTGACCTGCAGCGACGCGCAATGGGCGCATTACGTGTTCAACAGCGAGAACGCCGCCGGCGTGGTTCGCGAGTGGTGGATGCACAACGCCTCGAGCTACTGGTTCCTGGCCGAGCGCCACACCGTTACCGACGAAATCCTGCGCACTTTCGATGCTCGCGAAATCTACAACCAGCGCGTCGAGTTCAGCCTTGCGGAGCACAGCAATGAGCCAGCCTGATTCCACCTTTGAAAGCCGCTTGCCGCTGCCCATGGGCCTGCTGATCGATCGGCAACGCCCGTTGCCCTTCAACTTCGACGGCAAGCCCTATTCCGGCTTTGCCGGTGACAGCATCGCCAGCGCCTTGCTCGGCAGCGGCCGTTTTTTGCTCTCGCGCTCGTTCAAATACCACCGCCCACGCGGCCCGTTGACCATGGCCGGGCAAGACGCCAACACCCTGGTGCAACTGCCGCAAGAGCCTAATGTGTTGGCCGATACTCACTGGCTGCAGGCCGGTGTCCAGGTCAGCGGACAAAACTATGCCGGCTCCCTGGACAATGACCGGGATGCGCTGCTGGGCAAATTCTCGCGATTCATGCCGGTGGGCTTTTATTACCGCTCGTTCTACAAGCCCAAGGGCATGTGGAAAATCTGGGAGCCGCTGATTCGCAAAAAGGCTGGGCTGGGCATCCTCAACCTGGATTTCAAGCCGCAGTATTACGACAAGGCTTACCTGTTCGTCGATCTGGCTGTGGTCGGCGCCGGGCCCGCCGGCTTGCAGGCAGCACTGACCGCCGCCAATGCCGGGGCCAAAGTGCTGCTGATCGAACAACAGCGTCTATTGGGCGGCGCACTCACCTATGCACGCTTCGACGTGCAGGGCGCTCAGGCCGATGACGTGCGCCAGGCGCTGGTGAACGCAGTCAGCCAGCACGCCAACATCCAGATTCTCACTGAAGCGACCTGCAACGGCTGGTTCACCGACAACTACCTGCCGGTGATCAAGGACAAGCGCATGTACAAAGTGCGCGCCAGCCAATGCATCATCGCTTCGGGCGCCTTCGATCAGCCGGTGATTTTCCGCAACAACGACCTGCCCGGCGTGATGCTGTGCAGCGCCGCGCAACGCTTGATGAAGTTGTACGCGGTCAAACCCGGCAAACGCGCGGTGGTCCTGACCGGCAACGACGACGGTTATCGCACCGCGCTGGATTTGCTGGAGCAAGGGGTTGAAGTCGCAGCCGTAGTCGACATGCGCAACGGCGCCGACGATGCGCGTCTGAGCACCGAGCTCAAACGCCTGGGCGTTACCGTGCACCTGCAACACACCGTTTATGAAGCCTTGCACAGCAAAGGCATGCGCCACATCAGCGGCGTCGATATCCGGCGCATCACGGCGCGTGGTGAAGTGGGCAAGGAACGTCTGCAACTCGATTGCGATTTGCTGTGCATGACGGCTGGCTACATGCCGGTCTATCAACTGGCCTGTCAGGCCGGTGGCAAGTTGGCCTACGCCGACCCGGTGGCAGAGTTCGCCATCACCGGCCTGCCGAAAAACCTCGCCATCGCCGGTTCCGTCAACGGTCGGCACCTGCTGGAAAACGTACTCAAGGACGGTGCCAAAGTCGGTGCGCAAGCGGCGTTGGCCCTGGGCCTGGCTGTGGAGCATCAGGAGCAGGCGCTGAGCCTCGAATATCGGGTCAACTTCGACTGGCCAATCTTCGCGCACCCGAGCGGCAAGGAATTCGTCGACTTCGATGAAGACCTGCAAATCCGCGACATCATCAACGCGACGCGCCACGGCTATCGCGACGTGCAGTTGGTCAAACGCTTCTCCACCGTGGGCATGGGGCCTTCGCAAGGTCGGCACTCGGCACTGCCAACGGCGCGTCTGGTGGCCGCCAGCACCCAGCGCACTGTCAGCGAAACCGGCGTCACCACCGCTCGCCCGCCGTTCGAGGCGGAAAAACTGGCACACATCGCCGGTCGCAGTTTCGACCCGATCCGGCGTACCGCCATCCATCAGCGTCATCTACAGGCCGGGGCGAAAATGATGCCGGCCGGTAACTGGCAGCGTCCGGCCTACTACGGCTTCAAGGACAAAAATGGCCAACCGGCCAGCCGTGAGCGCTGCATGCAGGAAGAAGCCTGTCATGTGCGCAAAAGCGTCGGTCTGATCGACGTCTCGACCCTGGGTGGCCTGGACATTCGCGGCCCGGATGCCGCCGAACTGCTGGAGCGGATGTACACCTTCGCGTTCGCCAAACAACCGATTGGCCGCACCCGTTATGCGTTGATGACCAACGAACACGGTGTGGTCATCGACGATGGCGTCTGTGCGCGGCTGGCCGATCAACATTTTTATGTCACGGCCACCACCAGCGGCGTCGACCGGATCTATCAGTCGATGCTCAAGTGGAACGTGCAATGGCGGCTGAACGTCGACATTGCCAACGTCACCGCGGCCATCGCGGCGGTCAACCTGGCCGGGCCCGAATCGCGCAAGGTGCTGGAAAAGGTCTGCGCCGATATCGACCTCTCGCCTGACGCCTTCCCTTACCTGGGTGTGCGTCAGGGCACGGTGGCCGGGATCGCCGCTCGGGTCATGCGGGTCGGCTTCGTCGGTGAGCTGGGGTATGAGATCCATGTGCCGGCGCGTTATGCCGAATACCTCTGGGACACGCTGATGGACGCCGGACGTGAACAGGGCATTCGCCCGTTCGGCGTCGAAGCACAGCGCTTGCTGCGGCTGGAAAAAGGCCACGTGATCATCAGCCAGGACACCGATGGCATGACCCACCCTGCAGAAATCGACATGGGTTGGGCGATCTCGCGCAAGAAGCCGTTCTTCGTCGGCCGGCGCTCCGTGGACATCCTCGAAGCCCAGCCGCTCAAGCGCAAACTGGTGGGTTTCACCTTGCCCAAGGGCAGCAGCCAGCCGCTGGAAGGTCATCTGGTGCTCAAGGGCCCAGACATCAGCGGCAACGTCACCTCCTGCGAATATTCGCCAACGCTGGGCATGATCATCGGACTGGCCTATGCCGCCGTCGATCAGAGCACACCGGGGCAACAGATTCCGATTCGGGTAGAGGGCGCGCAAGTGGTACAGGCCACGGTGGTCAAACTGCCGTTCTTCGATGTCGATAGCCAACGCCAGGAGTTGTGAGCATGGTCACTGCACAAGATTTTCGCGAACGCAGCCCATTGTCTGCCTTACAGGAAAACGCCCGGTTGGCACGTCTGGGCGACAGCCTGATCGTCAGCCGTTACGGCGACCAGGACGAAACCGCGCAGTTGGCGAGCTGCGCCCTGCTCGACCTGAGCAATCTGGCGCGGGTCGGCTTTCGTGGTGCCGATGCCGCCGCGCATCTGCACGCGCAACAATTCGAACTGCCGAGCGCGACTAACCGCTGCGTCGTGCAGGCCGATGGCAGCAGCGTCGCACGCCTTTCCCAGACCGAGTATTTCCTGCTCGGCAGCTTGCAGGACGCGGGAGCCAGGCTTCAGAAGCTCGAAGCCCAATGGCAACTGTCCTCCAGCGCCTGCTACCTGCTGCCGCGGCAGGACAGCCACGCCTGGCTGGTGTTGACCGGCGAACACGTCAGCTCGGTAATGGCCAAGGTCTGTGGCGTCGATCTGCGGCAACAGGCGTTCGCCACCGGTGCCGTGGCACAGACCTCGGTGGCGCGCATGAGCGCGATCATCATCAATGCCTCGCAACCGGACCTGCCGCTGTTCCACATCCTCTGCGACCGGGCTTCGGCGCAATATTTGTGGGGTGCGTTGCTGGATGCGATGCAGGAGTTCGGTGGCGAACCGGTGGGTATTGATGCGTTGTTGGCGGGATGAGGTCTGCCTGAGGGATTTTCGTGCCTTATAGGCCGCCTCGCGAGCAAGCTCGGCTCCTACAGGTTATGTGCCAATCACACCATCCAGATCTGGCGCAATTCCACTGTAGGAGCCGAGCTTGCTCGCGAGACGGCGTACCTGACTCACCGCGTGATGGCCCGGCTACTCCTGCAGGAGACTCCATGAACAGCATCGAAGACCCCACCCTCGACAGCGATTACCGTGTCCCGGCCTTGCAGCGCGGGCTGTGGATTCTGCAGTTGTTCAGCAGCAGCGAACGGGTGCTGAGCATGAACGATATCGCCGAGCGCCTGGCGCTCAGCGTGTCGTCGATCTACCGCATCGTGCAGACGCTCAATGGCATGGGTTATCTGAAAAAAGCCGGGAAAAACACCTATGAACTCGGCCCGCAGGTGATCGCCAATGGCTTCACCTACCTGGCCAGCCGTGATCTGGTGGACATCGCGATCCCACACCTGAACACCTTGCGTGACCGCAGCTCGCTGTCCTGTCACCTGGCCGTGCGTGAGCAGACCGACAGCGTTTACATCTACCGGGCTTTCGCCTCCCAACGCTTGTCGGTCAACGTGCCCATCGGTACGCGCATTGCCTGCCATTGCACCGCAATGGGTCGGGTGCTGCTCAGCGATTTGAGCGAAGCCACCCTGGTCAGCCTGTACCAGCACGTACGGCTCGACGACTACCCGGCGCCCGCGCCCAAGACCTTGCCCGAGCTGCAGCAGATCGCCGAACAGGATCGACAACTGGGCTGGGTACTGCACCGCTCCGATTACTCCACCGCCATTGCCACCGCTATCCGCGACCACCGCGGCGAGGTGGTCGCTGCAATCAATCTGTCCGGCCCGGATGCAATCATGGACTCCCCGGACAATCGCGAACGCTTCAAGAACATGCTGCTGGACAGTGCGCGGATGATCTCGGTGGAGATGGGTTTTAAGGCTTAACCCTCAAGCGCAATCCCCTTGGCGACACCAATCTAATGTGGGAGCGGGCTTGCTCGCGATGCAGACACCTCGGTGTATCTGAAACACCGCGGTGATGCTA
>NZ_JBWKVA010000010.1:139598-235031 GCF_059421425.1 Pseudomonas sp. GW821-FHT02H09 | reverse complement strand
CCGAGGCCGTCGTAGCGATAGTCGACGGTGTTGCCGTCAGGCAGGGTCTTGCGGGTCAGCCGGCCGTGAGCGTCGCGCGCATAAGCCGTGAGCAACTGACTACCGTCGTCGCCAAACTCGGTCTTCTCCAGCAGCTGACCGTTGAGGTCGTAGGCGTAGGCGGTGCGCCGGCCATCGAAGCCGGTCTCCTCCCGGATCAGGCCGTTGGCGGCGTATTCGAGCCGGTAGCGTTCGCCGGCTTCGTTTTCGATCTCGCTGAGCAACAGCCGCGCAGTGTCGTAGCGGTAGCGCAGCTGGCTGCCGTCGGGGTTGATCCGGCGGCTGACCAGGTGCAGGTCGTCGGCGTATTCGTAGCGGGTGAGGCGGCCCAGCTCATCGCGTTCGGCGGTGACCTTGCCGTAGGCGTTGTAGCTGAAGGCGCGGCTCGCGCCGCCGGGCAAGGTGGTCTGCAGCAGCCGGCCGACGGCGTCCCACTGGTACTGGGTGACGGCGCCGTGTTCGTCCTGACGGCGGATCTGCCGGCCCAACGTGTCGTAGGCATAGCGGCGTTGGCCGCCGTTCGGCAGTTGTTCTTCGATCAGCTGGCCAAGCCCGTTCCAACCCAAAGTGTGGAGGCTATGGTCCGGATAACGGATGCCGGTTAACTGACCTTTGGCGTCGTAGTGGTAATGGGTGACCTGGCCATCGGGATCGATCTGTTCGGTGATATCGCCCTGGGCATTGCGTCGATAGGTCCACTGCGCCTGACCGCGCTGGCGGCGGTGGAGGTGACCGTTGCGGTACTCATACGCCGTCGGCTCATCCTCGGCGGGCAGCACCGCGATCAGGCGCCCGGCCTCGTCATAGCGGTATTCGGTGACGGCGCCGAGCGGGTCCTGTTCGGCGGTCAGCCGGCCCTGGTCGTCGTAGGCCTTGCGGTGTTCGGCACCGTCCGCCTCGACCTGGCGCAGCAGCCGCGCCTGCGGGTCATGGACGTAAAGCCCTGCGCGGCCGTCGGCATGCCGGACGCTGACCCCGCCCTGCTCGTCCCAGACGTAGCGCTGGTCCATCTGCGCAAAACTCGCCCAGTGCCGGATGCAGCGCGCGGCTTTGCCCGCGCGTTCCCACTCCCAGAAGAAGCTCGCGCCGCCGGCCAGTTGCCGCTGCAGGATGACCTGCTGATCGTCGTAGTCGTAGCGCTCGCATTCACCGGCGGCGTTGCTCGCCTCGACCAGCCGCTGGCGTTCGTCGTAGCGGTAGCGGACCAGGGTCTGCTCGGTGCGCCAGGCGTCTTCGAGGGTGTCGGCCGGGTGCAAGCTCTGGTAGTCGACGGCGATGATCTGCGCGCGCTCGTAGCGCAGGCGCAGGGCGCGGCCGGCGCCGTTGTCGAGGCGCTGGATGCGTTGCTGACGGTCGCGGCTGATCTGCAGGCGGTTGCCGTAGGCATCGCTGATGGCGCTCAGCCGGCCGTCGCGAAAGTGGTAGAACCGCGCGCTGTCACCGGCCGGGGCGAGGATCAATTCCTCGGGAGCCTCGCCGAGGTAAATCGCCGCCCGCGCCAGGCTGTTGTGGATCGCCGGGCGTTCGGTACTGGGCAGCGGGAAGGTGGTGCGGCGGTTCTCCTGATCGATCCAGATCACCGAATCGCCACTGATCTCCAGCCGCTGCGCCAGCGGGTGACTCCAGCCCCACCCCAGCCCGCCATCGAGCTCCACCGCGCTGCTGCGGTACAGCCGGGTCCAGCTGAACGGCAGCACCCCGTCCAGTTCACCGTCGGTGAGGCTCAGCAGTTCTTCGCCGGTGACCATCGACACCGGGCAGCCGCGGGTGGCGGTGTTATCGGCGCTGTCGGCGCTGGCGCCGTTGGGGTTTGTCGCCTGCTTGGGGGCGTCGTCGTGGGGTTGGTGTTGGCTCAGGCGGGTCATGCGCCCGCTCTTGTCGCGCGCCAGGGCCGCGGGATTGTTCACCGCCAGCGTCGGCGTGGCGCCGGGGTGATGCGGGTCCATGGGGGCAATCTTGAGGGGCACGCTTGGGGTTGGCGCGAGCGGCGCGCCCCGAGCCTTGACCAGCAGCGGTTTGAGGTGGTCGGCGTGGGCGCCCAGGCGATGGGCGGCGGTGAATTCGGCGAGCTTTTCGCCCAACTGTGCAAACCACTGTCGAGCACGGCCGGACTTGATCTGGCCCAGCACCCGGGTGCTCATGCGCAGCTTGAAGCCAATCCCCGCGGTGCAGCTGATCAGCAGCAGATTGATCAGCACTTCGCTGCGGATTTCGGCCAGTACTTCGATGAGGTAAGGCGGTGGCAGCATCCGTAGCCAACTGACGATGGCCGACAGGTAGACGAACTGCAGCGGCTCATCGCTGAGCACCAGCAGGCCGTTGGCGATGGCCTCCCTGGACGCGCTCAGCAGGGTGTCGAGTTCGGCTGGGGTCAGGTACTCGAGGAGTTTTGCGCTGTTCGGTTGCAGGTCGGCCAGCAGCCGGTAGAGCTGCTGAACGTCATCCCACACACCGAACAGGGCACTTTCGAAGCCGCGCCAGTTGGCCTGCTGCAGGGCGCGGTAACGCTCAAGCAGGTCGGCCTCGGAAAAGCTCGCCCACGCCGGCTGAAACTGGCTCGACCAGGCGTTGCGCAGCCAACCTTCAAGCTCACCGATCAGCCCTTGATAGGAGGCGTACAGCGCCTTGACATGGTCCTGGGAAACGTGGGGGAAAAAGGTGATGCGATAGCGCTGGCCGCGCCAGCATTTGGGGATTTCGAGAATGCCGTCGGGACCGATGGTTGCGTGAATCGGCTCCCCCACCACCACCTCGCCGCTGCGGCCATGGATGACCGGCTCGAGCAGCACCGGCGTATTGCCGATGGGCACGAAGCGGGCGGACTGGAACATGTGCACCAGGGTCAAGGGTCCGCTGGCGGGACACCTCGCGACCGTCGTGCTGACCCGTGTCCGGGAGTTTTTCGGGGCGACCAGGCTGACCTCATGGCCGACCTTGAAGACTTGTTCGACATCCAGCGCCCAGCCGGTCCAGAAGCTCTCGGCCCAGGCCGGGTAATCGTTGAGGCAGTGTTTGAAGTCGTTGAGGACGGTGTCGATGTCGGGGTTTTTCGGGTCCATGACGGCGAAGACCAGCAAGCCGATGGAGGTCTTCACAACGCCCGTGTCCCGGGCCGGCAGGTGGTGGGGGCATACATCCGCAATCCCTCGCGTGAGTGGTACAGGACGCGAGACTGTGCAGGGGATGCCGGGGGAATGAAGTCGGGGAAGTTCGAGAGAGCGGGTAGGAGTTTTCGTTAAATCAAACGGAACAATTCAACAGCCGCAGAGGCAATGAGTGCGGAGCCTGTGGCGAGGGGGCAAGCCCGCTTTTTGATTACTGGGTGTCGGATCTGCCAATGATCGTTCCCACGCTCTGCGTGGGAATGCAGCCCGTGACGCTCTGCGTCACTGCCAAAGCGGACGCGGAGCGTCCAGTGAGGCATTCCCACGCAGAGCGTGGGAACGATCGACTACTCGCCCGGGTCCTCGCCATCCCGCTGCGCGACGGCTGCGATTTAATGGACGTCATCGGACGGCGATTGCAGGCGCAGATGGCACCATAAACAAAACGGGCAACCTCAGAGGCGCCCTTTTTTTGATTACTGAGTGTCGGATCTACCAATGATCGTTCCCACGCTCTGCGTCACTGCCGAAGCGGACGCGGAGCGTCCAGTGAGGCATTCCCACGCAGAGCGTGGGAACGATCAACTAGGGCAGAGGTGCCGGGCACAAGACCTGTGGCGAGGGGGCTTGCGACGACGCGCTCCGTAGCAGCTGCCGAAGGCTGCGTTCGGCCGCGTAGCGGTCGTAAAATCAGGCGCTGCGGTGTTACAGGCTAACCGCGGTGGCATGATTCGCGACTGCTGCGCAGCCGAACGCAGCCTTCGGCAGCTGCTACGGACGGGCATCAGCCCGCTATCCACCCGCCGCCAGACCCGCCGGAACCTGAGGTGGCGTCACGATTTGCGTGAGGTCGATATGCTTCCAGACCGGCTTGGCCCCCAGACGCGCGTTGAAGCGGATGTTGAACGTAAAGTCGTCCTGGGTGGGCTCAGTCAACGGCTTGCCGTAAACCGGCTCGATCGCCGCCAGGTCGTAACCCATCAGCTGCAGCAACGTAGGGAAGATGTTGTAGTGACTGGAGCGGTCTTTATTACCCGCAAGCGCGGTTTGCCAGTCGAGGGTATGCAGGTCACTGCCCTGGATCACCACCAGCGGCACCAGGCCCTCTTCCTCCAGCGGATCCGCCCCGCAATGAGTATTCAGGCCCGGGTTGCCGCGTTCATGCAGGTCCTGGCCGTGATCGGAGGTGTAGATCAGCACCGCGTGACTCAGGTCCGCATTGGCGAAGATACGCGAGAAGAACTCGCCGACATTCCACAGCAGCGTGTTCTTGTAGGCATTACGGTACAGCATCCAGTCATCGGGCTGGCCGTTGAAGCCGTCACGCGAACCGGTGTCGGCGACCTCGACATACTGCCCGCGTGACAGCGCCGGCCGATAGCTCATGAAGTCATCCGGGTATTTGTCATGGACCGGGAAGTGCGCACCGACCTTGTTGATGACCACCAATTGCGGCTGGCCGTCGTTGAGCAGCTCGATCAGTTTATGCGCAACCGCCATGTCCCGGTCGCGCACACGGGTCTGGTCGAACTGGACGAACTCGTCGATGTCCTTGCGTTCAAGGTCAGTCATCAGATTCTGCAAGAGGCCGCCCGTACGCTGGGCATCGATATACACCGTGCGTAACCCTGCCTGTTTGGCGTACTGCCAGATCGACGGCAGAGTCGAGTTGATCCGCCTGTAGTCACTGCGGGTACCGCCATAGCGCAACGTGACGTTGGTATCAGCGCTGCAGTTGGCAATGGACGCCGCATAGCCATAGTTGTAAATGTCCACCCCCGCACGGGGCTCTTTCAGGTTGCTGTGCACACCGAATGGGGCGTTGATATCCAGGTAATTGCCGGACACGCTTTCATCGATGATCAGCACGATATCGTGGCCGACAGCCTGAGGCTGTCGTGACAGGCTGACCTTCTCACGGGGGCCTACGGTGTTATGCGCGGTCTCATAGCCGAACAGGGTCAGGTAAGCCAGCGGCGTGTACATGATAGGCAAGCCTCTGGCGCCCTCGCCCGCCCGCACGAAGAGCACGGCCGAAAGCAGCACCACCCCGAGCACCGGTGCCGCCGTCAGTAGGTAACCTGGCAGAGGCAGGCGCCGCCGCGGTTTGAGCCCGATGCCCAGCAGCAGCAACAACCCACTGGCCGCCGAGCCGAGAATAACCTGACGGTATTGGTAAGCCGCCTCCTGAATGAACCCGCCCGAATAGACCAGCGAGACGAAGCTGCTGTAGGTCAGGTAATCGGCGGTGACCCTGGTGTAGATGTCGAAAAATACCGCTGAGATGAAGAAAACCAGCGCAAACAGATGACGGACCAGCGTCTGGCGAATGCAGGCGCTCAGCAGTAAAACAAGCACCAGGGCGATGAACATTGCGGCAAACAGCAGCACCGGCAAACCGAAGCCCATCGTGGTAATGCGTTCAAGGTAATAATCGTAGTTTTTCAGCACATACAGAACGATCAGTAGTTCCTTGATGTACCTCACCATAAATCCCTCTTTTGGGCTGGCGTGCAACCCCCGCGCCATCACTGTAAACGCCCGTTAACACAGGTAAGGGAACGCCGATGCGCAATTGCCGATCCTCCCTTTACCACGCTCGCCAAAAAGTCAATTAATTGACGACCATGATTCGTCTCTGCCATCTCCGTCACTAATTATTTGAGACCCTAGCATCGCACCATCAAAGTGCAAACCGCTGTTTCATCCATGAGAGTGTCAAAAAAAAGGTGACTCAAATCTGACACACCACTACCGCTTAGAGCCTTACGGATCAAGCGATACGACCGTCCGTCGCTTAAATTTTGACGCTTTTTCTGACTCAAGAATGTTCCAAAGCCGCGGCCACAAAGCTCCTGATGGCAGAGCACCTGAATCTACCGATTTACCGACCACGAATAACATGTCATTTCGTTGACACGTTTTGGCCGCGCTGGTCTATACCCACTTCAGCAGTCTTATGCAAGTTACATCCACCGCTCGTTGCGAGGCACGCCAATATGGACGTGAGCGTATTCGGTACGGGTTACGTTGGCCTGATTCAAACCGCCGCACTGGCAGACGTCGGCCACCGGGTCTATGTCGCGGTCGCGGGGCTGCATTATCGTGGAATCGGCCTGCGCAGCTTTGTCCCGGAAGGGGCGAGCGAATGAAAGTTCTGGTGACGGGTGCAGCCGGTTTCATCGGCGCCCATTGCGTTTTGCGTCTACTGCGCGATGGGCATCAGGTGTGTGGGCTGGACAATTTCAACGACTACTACAGCCCGGCCCTGAAGAGGGCCCGTGTGCGTTGGGTCAAAGCACAAGCGGGCGACTTCCCGCTGTTTCATCTGGACCTGGCCGACAACCAGGCGATCGCCGCGCTGTTCGCCCGCGAGCAACCGGAGGTGGTCATCCACCTGGCTGCACAGGCCGGGGTACGCTATTCGCTGGACAACCCGCACGCCTACGTCGACAGCAACCTGACCGGGTTTCTGAATGTCCTCGAAGGCTGCCGTCATCACCCTGTGCGCCATTTGATCTATGCCTCATCCAGTTCGGTTTACGGTGCCAACCAGCACACGCCTTACTCGGTACAAGAAGGCGTCAACCACCCTCTCTCACTGTATGCCGCTACCAAGATAGCCAATGAGTTGATGGCGCACAGTTATAGCCACCTGTTCGGTATTCCGTGCACCGGCCTGCGCCTCTTCACCGTGTATGGCCCTTGGGGTCGTCCGGACATGTCGCCGATCCAGTTCGCCCAGGCGATCGTCGAACGACGCCCGCTGAAGCTATTCAACTACGGCCAGCACAAGCGCGATTTCACCTACATCGACGACATCATCGAAAGCCTGACACGCCTGCTCGACCATGCACCAAAAGCCGCGTCGGACTGGGATCGCGATCACGCGGATCCTGCGACCAGCATGGCGCCCTGGCGGCTTTACAACATTGGCGGACACCATCCGATCGAGCTCAAGGATTACGTCGCTCTTCTGGAAAAACACCTGGAAATCCCGGCGCAGGTCGAGCTGCTGCCGTTGCAACCGGGGGACGTACTCGACACCTGTGCCGACGTCTCGGAGCTGGAGACAGAAATCGGCTTTTACCCCCGGGTGGAACTGGACGAGGGGCTTGCACGCTTCGTTTCCTGGTTCCGTGATTACTACCAACTGCCCGTTGTTGAGGCACCGTTCGAAAGTGGGACTTCGTCACTGGCAGTACTTGTGCAGAAACGGAGAAGTTTATGACCGGCCACCCAAAAAATGTGCTGCTCAAGGAGCTGCGGCTAGACAAACGCATGGACACCAACCATCGCATGCGACTTGATGCCGCAATCCATAGGCAGGGCTGCGGCTGGATCACCGGCCGCGACGGCGGTCGCCCCTGGACCTTATCGCGAACCAATCGTGTGCTGGCCTGCGTGGGTGCCTTGCTGCTGCTGATCCTGCTCTCGCCGGTTTTGCTGGCACTGACGGCGATCGTCAAGCTGAGCAGTTCCGGTCCGGTCCTGTTCGTCCAGAATCGCACCGGCTATCGCGGTCGCGGCTTCGGTATGTACAAATTCCGAACCATGGTGGCCAACGCCGAAGAACTCAAAGAGTCCGTGCGCCACCTGAACAAACATGGCGCCGATGCCATCGACTTCAAAATCGATGAGGACCCGCGGGTCACCAGGATCGGTCGCTGGCTGCGTCGCAGCAGCCTGGACGAGTTACCCAATCTGATCAACGTGGTCACCGGCGACATGCGCCTGGTGGGTCCGCGCCCGACCTCATTCAATGCCTACCGTTACAAGGACAGCCACCTCGTGCGGCTGAGCATCTACCCCGGTATCACCGGCCTCTGGCAGATATCCGGGCGCAGCAATATCGACTTCGACCAACGCGTGGAGCTGGACCTGAGTTACATCGCAACACAAAGCCCCATGCTCGATTTGAAGATTCTGTTGAAAACCCCCTTCACAGTATTCAGCGGCCACGGAGCGAGTTAAATGGACGGTTCATCTACCAAAAGCTTGAGCATCGCGAACCCGAGCGAGACTAACCTGACCTCGACCGTGCTCGATCAGAATCTGCGGACTCTCCTCCTGACTGCCGCCAACACCGACGGCGGCACCAGCACCAGCGCTCTGGCGCTGGCCAGTCAACTGGCGCAGATGAGCAGCGGCCAGGTGCTGTTGGTCGATGCGAGCCAAGCGCAGAACAACCTCACCCAGCAGTTCGGGTTGCAGAAGGAACGCGGCTTTCGCGATCTGCTGTTCAACCAGGAGACACCGCCGCTGTTGCACGATTGCATCGTGCAGGTCTCGACCCTGCCCTTCCACATCCTGCCCAACGGTCGTCACATCCGCGGCACCGAGCATTTGAGTCCAGAGCAGTTACGCCCGTTGCTCAAGCAACTCGGTGCGCTGTATCGCTTCGTGGTGATCGATGGTGATGCGGTCTATTCGGCCGCCGACACCCTGGTCATCGGCACTCTGGTGGATGGTGTGATTCTGGTGGTGAGCGCCGAGGACACCCGCTGGGAGGTGGCGCAGGCTTCGGCCCAGCGCCTGACCCAGGCCGGCGCAAAACTGGTCGGCAGTGTCTTCAACCGCCGCAAGTACTACATGCCCAAATGGCTCTACAACAACCTGTGAGCAGCAGCCAAAGGATAACGACATGAAAGCTAAATGGCTTGCCCTGCTGTTGCTGCCTCTCGTAGGTTGCTCCAGCCAACCGGAAAACCAGATGCCGGTGCAGATCCTGACCGCCGCACCGGCCAACGCCCAGGCCAGCGACATGCCCAAGGTCGAGCAGACGCTGCGACCGCAGGATGTTCTCGACGTGATCTTCCACATCAGTACCAGCGGCTCGAATGCCTATCGCATCCAGTCCGGTGATGAGATCGGTCTTAACTTCACCGCGGCCAGCCAGCTCAACGGCAACCAGTTGGTGTTGCCGGATGGCACCATTGAGCTGCCGGGGGCCAACACTTCGGTGAAAATCACCGGAATGACCACCGATGAGGCGCGCCAGGCGATTCAGCGTGCCTATCAGCAAAAAATGCTGTTCCAGCCCAATCGCAACCAGGTGACGGTGCAGGTCATCAGCCCGCTGACCAACGAGCAGAACCTCAAAAACGCATTGAGCCACCCAGCCACCGGTATGAGCCGCGAGATCACCGTGGGTGCCGACGGCTATGCGAGCTTCCCGGAAATCGGCTCGATCCCGCTGCAAGGCATGACCGTCAACCAGCTGGAATCCTACCTCAACAGCCGCTACGCGCAGTTACCGGGGAGGATGACCGTCGACGTGCTGCTCAAGTCCACGGCAGGCAATGAAATCTATGTGCTCGGTGAAGTCGGGCAGCCCGGCGCTTATCCGATCCGTCGGCCGATCTCGGTGCTTGAAGCGCTGTCCCTGGCTCATGGGACGAGTGTCAAGGCACGGCTCGATTCGGTGGTGATCATGCGCCGTAACGGCAATCAGGTGGTCGCCCACCGCTACAACGTCGACGAAGCCCTGAGCGCCAAGGCGTCGCAGATGGCCTACCTGCAACCAAACGACATGCTTTATGTGCCCAAGACCAAGCTGGCCAGTGCCGGCGAGCTCGCGCGGCAACTGGCAGATGTCGTGCTGTTCCAGGGCGTGGGCTTCGGCTTCTCCTACCGTGTAGACGACAAAGGCAGTAACAACAACTAACCACACGCAGGTGAAAGGCCATGAATCCAAAGGAAAATTACCTGCACGAGTTTTTCCGGATCTTCTTCGCCAACAAGCAATTGGTGAAGCGAGTCTTCCTGATCTTTGCGGTGATCGCACTCGTGCTGCCGTTGGTGCTCAAACAGAGCTTCGATATCACCGCCCAAGTGATAGTGCAGTCCAAAAAACTCTCGCAAAGCGATGCCATGACGTCGTTGACCCAGGACACCGACAAGTTCATTCCGCCGTCACTGGCGGACATGGAAACAGAAAGCAACATCCTGCGTTCACCGGCTCTGGTTCGCCAGACCATCAGCCAGCTACGCGATCAGGGCCAATACTCGCCCAGCCCGGGTCTGTTGAATACCCTGGTGCTCAATCCATTGCACCGGGTCGTGATCAATCCGCTGCGCGAGTATGCGATCAACCCGGTGCGCAATGTGCTGGGACTCGAGGTCGACCCGGTACGCGACACCGCCCTGGATGATCTGACCAGGCAGGCCATGGATGGCCTCAAGGTCGAAACGCTGCCCGGCTCCAACGTGATCTCGATTATCTACAGCTTCAGTGATCCGGCACAGGGCACGAAATACGTCGCGCAACTGCTGCAAAACTACTTGGCCAACCGCCAGGACCTGCAATCCATTGACCTGCCGCAGGCCTTCTACGAACAGAAGAAAAAACAGTATCAGGTGCGTCTCGATGGCCTGGAAGGTACACGCCTGGGTCTGCTGGAAAGCATCGGCTCTTCTGATCCCAAGGAAGAAATCACCTTCCGCCTGAACGCGATCAACACCGAAGAGCAAGCGCTCAACCTGTACCGTGACCGTCTGCTGGAAAACCAACGCTGGCTCGACTACCTGAGAACCAGCCTGGCGACTGCCAACAATGCCAAGCTCAACGACTACACCTTCCCCTACACCTTCACCACCACGGTGGACAACGTCGCCTTCGAAGATCGGGAAATCAAGCAGCTCGGCGAACAACTGACGGCCCAGGTGACCCGCTACAACAACGATCTGGCGGTCTTCCAGCCGGGCAGCGAACCGATGCAGATGACCCGCGAGCAGATTTCCCGCTCGCGGCAGCAATTCCTGAAGATCGTCAGCAATCGCATTCAGGAGCGAACCAACGATCTGGAGATTGTCAGCTCGGTGATTTCCCAGAAGACCGCGCGCATCGCCGACTACAAAAACCGCATCCATCAGCTGCAAGAGACCCAAAGCAAGCTGCGGCAAATGGACACCGAGATCGACGCTCTGCACGCGGCTTTCTCCACCTACGCCCAACGCTTTGCAGAAAGCAGCAGCCAGCGTTTGCTCGACAACGACCTGTCGAACGCACGCGTTCTCAGCCCGCCGTATGAACCGACCGAGGCGGCCTTTCCGAGACCGCTGTTGATCATTCCGTTTGGCATGTTCACCGGTCTGTTGCTGGCCATCGCCCTGGTCTACGTGCGTGAGTTCTTCGATCATCGCTTCAAACACCCGGCGCAAATCACCCATCAGCTCGGCCTGCCGGTGCTGTTGGTGATCAACGATCAGAATGCCGAACAGCCCAATCCGCACCCGAACTGGACGGTGCCGAGCTTCGTGCATTGGGTGCGCAATTGAACATGCCGCTCAACCCTGCGCTGCCGATCATCCATCTGCTCAGCAGCGGCGGGTTCTACGGGGCTGAGCGGATGTTGCTGGACCATTGCCTGGCGACGCCGGGACAGCACCAGGTGCTGTTCCTGGACGCGCCGCCTGAGCTGATCGCGCGCTTTCGTGACGCCGGGGTCGACTGCCGCAGCTGCACAGGGCTGGGCGGACTGTTGCGGCACCTGCATCAACGCCGTGACGAACATCCGTTGGTCAATACGCATAATTTCAAGGGTCTGTTGTTTGGCTGGGTGGGGGCCACACTGTGGCGCCTGCCGCTGGTCATCACCCAACACGGTTTTACCCCGCGCAGTCGCAAGCAACGCTTCTACACCTGGCTGAGCCTGCAACTGTGCCGTACCGCTTCGGTCGATCGGGTGGTCTGTGTCGCCGAAAGCATTGCTGTGCTGCATCGACGCGCGAGCGTGCGGGCAGAAAAGCTGCAAGTGATCCCCAATGGCTTGCCGGCCGCCACCGCCCTGCTCCAGCACAAGGACAACCACCAGCTCTGGCTGGCGGGCTATGTCGGACGGCTGAGCAGCGAGAAAGGCCCGGATTTATTTCTCGATGCGCTGATCCCGCTCTGCCAGCAACATCCCGAGTTGCACGCGGTGATGCTCGGCGACGGCCCCGAACGCGACAGCCTGCTCGCACGGATCACCGCTGCCGGACTGCTCGAGCGCATCGAGCTGCCGGGCTACCAGACCGAGATGCACGCCTGGTGGACGAAGCTCGATGCACTGGTGATCAGCTCGCGTACCGAAGGCACGCCGATGATTCTGCTCGAGGCCATGCAAGCCGGCGTACCGGTGGTGGCATTCGCTGTGGGCGGGATTCCCGATGTCATCGAGGACCGGTACAACGGCCTGCTTGCCCCACCGACTGACAGCGCCGCCCTCGCCCGCCAGATCGCTACCCTGCTGGGCGAGAAGAAGCTGGCTCGGCTACTGGCGGAAAACGCTCGCCGTACCCAGCTTGATCGCTACGACCTGCAGGCTTTGGCCGAGCGCTGGTCGCAGCTATACATCCGTACTGCACGGGAGGCTCGCGCGTGATTTTTCCACTCTCGATAGTCAGCCTGTTAGGGCTGGTTTGCCTGGGGCTGCTGGCCAGCCCCTACCCTTATCTGGCGCCTGGCGTCGTGCTGGTCCTGGTCGGCGTCGCGGTACTGTACCGGCGTCCCGGTTGGGGCCTGCTGGGCATCGTCGCCCTGGTGCCATTCGAAGGCCTGTTCAAAGACAACGCTGTTTCCGGGGCAAAACTCCTCGGCGCCGCGCTGGCCCTGATCCTCTGCCTGCAACTGGCCCTGCACCAGCTCCCGTCCGAGCGGCTACGCAGCAATGTCTGGCGGTTCCTGACGTGGTTTATGGTGCTGTACTTTCTGAGCATGCTGGTAACCGATGACCTGGGCATGTCCCTCGGCAATCTGCGGGAGCTGAGCGTGGGCCTGGTGCTCTTCGTGATCACCTTGCTGATCGGCCGCGAGCTGAACCAGGACCTGTTCTGCCGGCTGGTGACCCTCAGTGTCTCCCTGACCTGCATGCTGGCGATATTTTCCAGCAAGTATCAGGATCAAGGCCGAGCGTCCGGTCTGCTCGAAGACTCGAACGCTTTTGCCTTGTTGATCGCCTTCGCCGTACCGTTGGCGCTGCTGCTGATGATCAAGAGTCCGAATCTGTTGCAGCGGCTGTTCTGGGCCGGTTGCTGCTTACTGCTGCTGGGCAGCATGACCAAAACCGAATCACGTTCGGGGCTGGTGGTGCTGTTCTTGAGCCTGCTCATCGGCGTCTACCACTACCGCGCGCAATTGCCACGGATTCGCCCGCGCCACCTGGGTTTGGCCATGCTCGGCCTGGTGATCTTCATTCCCTTGGCGATCTACGCGTTGCCGGCGGGCTACATCGCGCGCATCCAGTCGCTCAGCGTGCTCACCGCCGGCGCCAGCGGCCACAACGATGAGTCTTTGGGACGCCGCGCTTCGTACATCGTGGTCGGCTCCCGGATGATCGGCGAACACCCGCTGCTCGGCTCCGGCCCCGGAACCTTCCCGCGGCATTACGCAACCACCGGCTACGCCAAGGCGTTCTCGACCAACCGCAAGGCCGGTGACCTGTACCGGCGCGCCCACAACACCTACCTGGAGATTTTCAGCGAGATTGGCATCCCCGCGGGGCTGTTGTTCATCGGCATGCTCGGCATGGGCTTGTACAACATGCTGCGTGCCCGCCACGCCTGGTTACTGCGAGATAACCGGGAGCAAGCGGACATGGTCACGCACCTGGCCATGAGCCTGCTGTCGCTGACGCTGTTCTTGATGTTCCTCAGCACGCCGAACCAGAAATACCTGTGGATCATGCTCGCGCTCTCCAGCGTGCTACGCCTGAAGGCTGAACAAAGCCCGCTGCCGGAGCCGCAAACATGATCCTCATCAGCATCATCATCCCGATGTACAACGAGGCCCGGCACATCGGCCGTACCCTGCAGGCCGCGCGCCTGTCGGCCCAGATCGCGGACCTTGAGTGCGAGCTGGTGGTGGTCGATAACGGCTCGCAGGATCAGGGCCCGCAGATCGCCCGCGAACTGGGCGCTCAGGTGTTGTTTCTGCCCGGCGTAAACATCGGTGCGTTGCGCAATCACGGTGCCGCCAACGCGCGTGGGGAATGGCTGGCTTTCCTCGATGCCGACATTGAAATGCCGCAGAACTGGCTCTCGCTGCTGCTTGAACTTGAGGCCGGTGGTCGGGCCGATGTCCTCGCGCTGGAGCTTCACGCCCCCACTCAAGCGCCATGGTTCGCCCGCGCCTGGCAGCGCCGCTTGTTGCGATCCGGCAGCCAAACCATGCGCACGGTGCAATGGCTGCCGACGGCCAATCTACTGTTGCGGGAGGAGTGGTTCGCACGGGTCGGCGGCTTCGACGAGAGCCTGCGCACGGCTGAAGACAAGGACCTGACAATGCGCCTGAGCCGGGCCGGCGCCCGATTGGTGAGCGTCAATGAGTGTGTCGCCCTGCATTGGGGCTATGAAGGCAGCTGGCGCGAGTGGTTGGGCAAAGAGCTGTGGCGCCAGGGTAGCCACCTGCAGCTGCTGCACAGCAACGGCGTCAGTCTGCGCTTGCTGCGCTTCCCGTTGCTGTCGATGGGCGCCTGGTTACTGGACGGTCTGACGATCTCGGCATTGCTGGACGGCCGGCCTCATCTGGCCCTGTCCCTGTTGCTGATGACCAGCCTGCCGGCGCTGGCGCTGAGCCTGCGCCAAAGTCTGAAACACCTTGCCCCCGGTCTGACCCTGCAACTCTGGGGTCTGCATTGGTTACGCCTGCACCTGGCCGGAGCCGCCTTCGTCCTCAGTCTTTGTCATTGGAAAGCCAGGAGACCTGCGCGTGGCTGAGTTCATTTTCTGGTTGTGCCTGCTATTACCGTTGTACGCCTATCTGGGTTACCCAGTGATGCTGACAATCCTGGCGCCGTGCTTTACCAGGCGTCACTACCCGGCGGCTGAACCCTTGTCGGTGAGCGTCGTCATCGCCGCGCACAACGAATCCCCGCATGTCGAGGAGAAATTACGGACCTTGCTCGCTCAGGATTACTCGGCGCGGACGCTGCAGATCATCCTCGCCAGTGATGGCTCCAGCGACGACACCGTGGCGTGCGCGCAACGGGTGATCGACCCGCGCATCCAGGTACTCGACCTGCCACGCCAGGGCAAAGCCGCCACACTGAATGCCGCCGTCGCGCTCAGCACCGGCGACATCCTGGTGTTCACCGACGCCGACAATCAGTGGTCAACCGATACCCTCGGCCAATTGCTGGAGCCGCTGAACGATCCGCAGGTCGGTGCCTGCGCCGGGCACATGCTGATTCCCATTACAGGTAAAGGCCTGAGCCTGGGAGACAGCCTCTACCGCCACTACGAGGGTTGGCTGCGTCGGGTGGAAAACCGGACCGGCTGCATGGTGTCCGCCGACGGTGCCCTGCTCGCCCTGCGCCGCGAGTTGTTCCAGGTCATACCGGCGCAAGTCAGCGATGACTTCTTTCTCAGCACCTGCGCGCCGGTGGCCGGCAAACGCATCGTTTATGTCGAATCAGCCCAAGTGATCGACCAGGGCGTGGACGAAGCCGACAAACAATTTCGCCGCCGCCAGCGGGTGACCGTCGGTGGCCTGCAAAGCCTCGCGCAGCGCAGTGAACTGCTCAATCCGTTGCGTCACGGCCTGTATGCGCTGGCGTTGATCAGCCACAAATTGATTCGCCGGTTGGCGCCGGTACTGCTGGTGCCACTGTTGCTGAGCAGTCTCTGGCTGTGGGGCGTCCACGGGTTCTACAACCTGGCGTTGATCGCCCAACTGCTGGGCTACGCGATAGCCATCGCCGGTCTGCTCGACGTGCAGCACCGTTTACCCAAACCCTTTCGCCTCGCCGCCTTTGTACTGGTGACCCTCGCCGGGATGAGTGTCGGTCTGTGGCAGTTTCTGCGTGGCCAGCGTTATAGCCAATGGAGTCCCGAGCAGAATCGATAAGAGTGTCGCGCCATGTCGATCAAGCAAATGTTCAAGCGCACCCGTGGCTGGCTTTACCTCAACTCGCCGTTGGGACGCAGCCAGCTGCGCGGTGCGGGGGTGATCCTGATGTTGCATCGGGTGCTCGCCGACGACCGTAGTGCCGAGCTGCCTCATCGCAATGAGCTGTGTATCGGCCCACATGCCTTCGAACAACTGCTGCACTGGCTCAAGCACCATTTCGACTGCGTGCCCCTGATGGAGCTGCTGCAAGCCGACGCCCATCCAGCCCCATCGGCGCGCCCGAAAGTCGCTCTGACCTTCGATGACGGCTGGCGTGACAATGCCTTGAATGCCTTTCCGCTGCTGCTGCAGCACCAGGTGCCGGCGAGTATCTTTCTGTCCACCGACTTCATTGGCAGTCACCAGCGCTTCTGGTGGGAAAGCCTGGGTGAAACCTTGTGGGGCATCTATGGCTGCGCCCCGCGTCAACGGATCATCGAACACCTGGAGCGGATCGGCCGGCCGCTGCCAGCTGTTTTCTTGCGCAACGGCAACGAATACCAGCGCAGCCTGGCCCTGGCCAATTACCTGGATAGTCTCAAAGGCCTGTCGCTGCAGGACCTCGACACCCTCACCGACAATTGCCCAAGGGAGTCGCTGCCCCAGGCACTGGATTGGCAGCAGGTGCGCGCCCTGGAAAAATCCGGGTTGATCCGCTTCGGTCCACACGGCGCCAGCCACTCGATCCTCACCGGGCTCGATGACATTCACCTGGACCAGGAACTGAGCCGCAGCCACGACGCCTTGCTGCAGGGTTGTCTGCATCCCCTGCCGGTCTATTGCTACCCCAATGGCGACCATGACCTGCGTGTCCGCCAACGTCTTGCCGTGCACCGCTATACCTACGCCCTGAGCACCAGCGCCGGCATCTATCGCGGCAAGGGCGACCCGATGGCACTGCCGCGCATCGGCGTCAGCCAGCGCAATGCCAGCCGCCCTTCGCTGCTGGCCTGGCGCATCAGCCGGGGCGGCCACACATGAGCCGCAATCATTATGTGCGCCACCTGGTGCTGAGCGTGGGCACACGGTTGGCGATGATCGCCCTGCGCCTGCTGCGCAACGTGCTGCTGGCGCGCATTCTCGGCCCCAGCGAGCGCGGCCTGTTCGCCCTGCTCAGCACCTTGCCGGAGCTGATCAGCGCCGCCACCAGCGGCGGGCTGAATTCAGCGGTTGGCTATCAGGCGGCGCAACAGCGTTCGATGGGCCTGCTGCTCAGCCAGGTGCTGGTATTCGGTTGCTTGCTCGCAGGCCTGCTGACCTTGATCAGCGTTGCCCTGTTGCGCGAACTCGGGACTAGCCTTGAGGTTACCGCGCAGCTTGGATTACTCGCCTGGTTGTTGCTGCTGGCGGTGCCTTTGACCGTACTCAAGAGCGGCCTGCTGACCCTGCACAATGCCTGCGGCGGTGTGGTGGCGTTCAACGCACTGCGGCTGATCGAGTCGCTGGCGCCGCTGGTGCTGTTTCTTGCATTGTTCTGGATGTGGAAAAGCGCGGCGCTGGAAGCGGCGTTGATCAGCTGGCTGGCGGGCATCAGTCTGGTCGTGCTGGTTGGCTGGTTCTGGCTGGGGCGCAATCAACCACTGACGTTGCAATGGGACCGTGCCGGGCAAAAGGAACTGCTGCACTACAGCGCCAAGAGCCATCCGGATCTGCTGTTTCAGCAGGTGATTCTGCGCTCGGATTACCTGTTCATCAGCGCCATCCTCGGTACCACCGCCCTGGGTCATTACGCCATGGCCAGTGCGGCCGCCGAGCTGCTGCTGATAGTCCCGGAAGCTGTGACCACGCCGCTGATGAAGCGCCTGTTGCAACAGGAACAGGGAATCGAACGCCTGACGCCACTGGCCCTGCGCCTGACCGCCACGGTAATGATCTGCGCTTGCCTGAGCATGGCGCTGATCGGTGAATGGTTGATCGTGACGCTGTTTGGTGTGGCCTACCAGCCTGCCTATCCAGCGCTACTGGCCCTACTGCCCGGCCTGCTGGGTCTGTGCTATGCCAGCATCCTGCGTCTGGACCTGCTGGGCAAAAATCGCCCGGGGAGTATCTCGCTGTGGATGGGCCTGGCCGCGGTACTCAACCTCGCGTTGAATCTGCTACTGATTGCACCCTATGGAATCGTCGGCGCCGCCCTGGCCTCGTCCATCGCTTATCTGGCCGTGACCCTCGCCTTGCTGATTCTGTACTGCCGGCTGAGCGGTGTGCCGGTGTGGCAAACCCTGATTATCTTGCCCAGCGATCTGCTGCCGGTGCGCGAGATGTTGCTGAGGAAGTCCGCATGAAACGCCTGGCGCTGCTGTTGAGCCTGGGTCTGAGTCTGAACCCGGGCCTGAGCGCGCACGCCGCGCCCATGCGCTGGGCCGATATTCGCGACGGCAGCCTTTACCTGCAACCGGACAAAGCCGATACCTTGAGCGTCAGTTGGGTGCCGGCCTGGCAGGCCGACGCCAACGAAGAACACCTGTACCTGCTGGACGGTCGGGGACAATTGCACGGCGAACGCCTGATCGCCGCCAGTGAAAGCAGCGGTCGTCAGAGCTGGCCATTGCCTCCCAGCGTCACCAGCTATCAACTGGAGATCCCGGGCTACAGTTTCCGCCGCTATCGAATTGAACATGACGACCGTACGGTGGCCCTGTTCGCCCCGGCCAAGGTTCACTTCAGCGCCGAAACCCGGGACGGTGACGAGCTGTATTTCAAGGTCGCTGCCGGTGAAAAAGCGATACTTGCCGGAAAATTCCACGGTGGCGTCGGCGCCCTGCAAGCGCAACGGGTGGCCGATGGCAAGCAGATCCGGCTGACACTCAACCCTTACCCCGCGTACTGGCAGTTCGATCAAGTCGAACTGCCGAGCGCCAGCGTCGAACAGGTCTGGCGCCTGCGCCTGCAAGGCAGCGGCAAAGTGGCGTTCTGGCTGGACGGTACGGCCAACCTGTTCGCCCAGCAGGTGCAGCAACTCAAGCCGTTGCGTCAAGACGCTGGCCAGGCCCGACTCACCCTGCACCCTGAGGTGCTGGGCCCGACTCCGAATCTGGGAACCGCCCTGCCCTACGCAGTGCCGCCGGAATCGAGCTATCCGGTGCTCGATGCACTCAAGCCCCGGGCGGGCACCTACTACAGCTTCGTCGACAAACTGAACACCGACCCGCACTACGAGGATCGCTTCCGTCGGCTGTACCAGGACCGTTTCAGGATCAACCAGGACATCACCTTGCTCGCCGGCACGCAACGCAGGGCCGACCTGCGCGCCGACGCGGTCAGCAATGCCGGCCTCGACGCGTGGCTCGCCGCGACCCGCGCCCTGGGCGGCAAAGGCGTGCACTACATTGCCTTCGCCGATGAACCGAACCTCAACTACAACGACTTTGCCAGCTATCAGAGCCTCTTCAACAGCATGGTGCGGCAGGTGCGCAACGACCCCGGTAACTTCAAGGCCGGCGTACGCATCGCCATGCCCGCCAGCTCACGGCTGATCAACGGGCCGTTTGCCGAAAGTGCGGCCGATCGGCGCGGCATCGACTGGGCGCGGCGGCTGCTGAGCGAGTCGGGCGAGAAGATCGATGCCCTGGCCTGGCACGAATGGATGATCCGCGACCTGCTGGCCACCCGCGTCTACCGCGACAGCGTGCGCCGGGCCGCCGAACTGGTCGGGCTCGATTCCCACGGCCGGCCGCGCAAGGCACTGCTACTGGATCAGACCAACATGTCCAGCGGCTCGAGCCTCAGCCCTTACGATCAGGAAACCCATTTTGCTTCGCTGTGGTGGGCCTCGGTGGTCATCAACTCGGCCCAGGATGGTCTGCTCGACATGCTCAACTGGTTCCAGGTCGACGACGAGACGAACTACCCCAAGGGCATGCTGCGGGTGCTCGGCGACGACCGCTTCGAACTCAAACCAGTGGGCCTCGCCCAACAGTTCATCGCCGGGCACTGGCTGGAAAAGGTCCTGCGCCTGGACAACGACGCCTTCGAGGTTGACGTGCTGGCCATGACCACCGGTCAACAACGCAGCCTTCTGGGCGTCAACAAGGGCACGCGCCTGCAGCATGTCAGCCTGCAAGGCGTAGAAGCGTCGTGCCCGTTGTCATCGGGCGCATTGGTGTATTTCGGCGCCGACAGCAAGAGCCGGCCGGCAGCGTTTCACTGTCAGGAAGGCCGGGTCAGCTTCGAGCTGCCCGGCGAAACACTGTTCGCCCTGAGCTGGAGCGCCTCATGAACCCGAATGTTTTGCCGCGCTGGCATCTTGCCGCGCCTTGCGTAGTCCCGTCGTCACTGCCCTTTCACACGGCCAGCTCCATCAGGAGGCAACATGAGTGCATTGCACAAACTCGGTGAACGAATCCGACAAAAAGGCCTGCGTCACACCCTCAACACGCTGTGGAAACGCTATGTGTTTTTCCATTGGGAACTGCTGTGGATGGAGCGCGATCTGGTCAGCCCGATCGCGCCGCACAAGCTAAGACCCTACTCACCGCTACGCCTGGAAACCATCACCGCGCAGAATGCCATGGCCTTTGCCAAACACTTCGGCGACCGTGTGGAAACCATGGCCGAACTGGCTGACGAGGGCCACACCGGGCACATGTACCTGGACGACCAGGGCAACGCGGTCGCCTTCATTTGGGGCAGCAATGGCGACTACTATGATCATCACTATTACGGCTGCATGTTCCCGGTGAAGGAAGGTGAGTTTTTCGAGTTCGGCGGCGAACAGATCCGCGCCTACTGGGGCAGCACCCTCTCGGTGGATTTCCAGCTCGATCTGTGGAAAGTCATGCAAGCAAAGGGCTATACCAAGGTAGTGGATGTTTGCGAAACCCATAACATCGCAGCCCTCAAGCTGCACATCCGCATGGGGTATCAAGAGCAAGGCCGGGTCATGCATGTGTATGGCCTGTTCGGGCGCTGGCGCCTGTTCCGCGAAACCCGCTACAGCGGCTCGCGACTGGACGCTTTGCGCAAACCCGGAACGCCCACCGTCGCAGCGCCTGCGGTCTGATCGCCATGTCGGTGCATTTCCAGTGGCGCACCTCGCTATGCGCCGCGGACTTCCCGGCCGCGGCCTACGAGGCCTTGCGAAAACGGGTTGCGGACAGTACGCCGTTCAACACACTGGCCTGGCTGTGCCCGGCCGAGCGTGCACTGCGAACCGACGAGCACCTGCATGTGCTGCTGGCGTGGCAGGCCGGGGAATTGTGTTTGTGTCTGCCGCTGGTGGCGTCCCGCGAGCGCTTCGCCGGGCTGCCGTTTCGGGTGTTGCATCACTTGGGCTTCCCCCTCAGCGACCGTATCGCCCTGCTCGCCACCCTGCAAGCCGACAGCGCGCGGCAAGCGCTGCGAGAAATTCGCCACCGACTGCCGCACGCTCTGCTACAACTTAACGAGCTGACTGAAACCGAAGCCCGGACCAATATCCTGGCGCAGTGGAGGCGCCTGAGTTCTACCGGCGAACAGCGCCTCAGTTGCCGGGCCCCCATGCACCGGATCAGCGACACCGACCGCCAGGAGGTCTGCGGCGATACGCGCTACAAACTGCGTCGGGCGCACAAGCGGATCGCCGCCTGTGGTGCCGTGGTGCGACGGTTTTCACCCGATGCCACGAGCATGGGGCCATTGCTTGCGATCATTAGCGAGGTCGAGGCGGTCAGCTGGAAGGGCGACGAAGGGGTCGGGATTTTCTCCGACGCCCGGCACCGACATTGGATGGACGGGGCCTTTACCGCCCTCGCCGCCCAAGGCATGGTGCGGGTAGTGGTTCTGGAGCTCGATGGGCGTTGTATCAGTTACCGTCTCGGGTTGCTGGAACAGGGTCGGCTCTATGACTACAACCTGGCGTTCCTGCCGCAGTACGCCGATCTGGGCAGCGGCCGGGTGTTGCTCGATGAGTGGATTCGCTGGGGGCTGGACGAAGGCTGGCAATGGGTCGACGCGTCTCGGGTCAGTCTGGAAAATTCCAGCCACCAACTGCATGAACGCATGACCGGAGAAGTGGAACATTGGCGCTGGAGTTTCTACTCCTGGCGTCCCGGCGGCCTCTGTATGGGCCTGGCCCTGCGTCTTTGGCAAACACTCAAACCGCATCTGAAGAGGCTGCGGGCCAAACGTGCGGCGGCGCCCGACAAGCGTGACACGAGTACCCCAACCACACAGGAGGGCTACGATGCCTCAGCACGTCATAGTCAACGCTGACGATTTCGGACTCAGCGAATGCGAGAACGCGGTGATCCTGCGGGCCTTCCAGACCGGATTGATCAGCTCCGCCACCGCGATGGCCAACATGCCGGCGTTTGCCGCCGCCTGTTCCATGGCGCAACACCCCTTGCTGCTGGGGCGAATCGGCCTGCACTTCAACCTCACCTATGGCCGTCCGCTCAGCGAAGCCATACTCGAACAACCGATCTTCTGCACCGAAAGTGGTGAGTTCGACCTGGACCTGTCTCGCCGCAGCCTGTGGCTTACCCGCTCCGCCCGCGAGGCCGTGCTGCAAGAGCTGGAGGCGCAATGGCAACGCTGTCTGGAGCTGGGCCTGCAACCCAGTCACCTGGACTCCCACCAGCACGTGCACAATATCTGGCCCATCGGCGAAATCGTTGCGCGCTTTGCCGCAAGCCAAGGTGTCGCGATACGCCTGGCACGCAACCTCGGGCAAAATATCGGGCCCGGTAAACGCCTGTTCAAGACCTTGCTCAACCGGCGTCTTCGCAGCCTCGCCGGTACCACCGCCGACCACGTCTGCACCCCGGCCGATCTGCGTAATGCGCCACCACCGAGCAGCGGCGTGCTTGAGGTCATCACCCATCCCAACCTGCTGGGCGCCGATTTCGGCGATGAATACCTCAATCCTGGAGAATCGTTGACCCAGGTGCTGGAAAGTCGCCTGCCGGGTGTACCACGAGTGCCTTATGGCGGAGCAGGCAACGCACTGACGGGATCCTTTTAAAATCCTGCCGACAAA
This sequence comes from Pseudomonas sp. GW821-FHT02H09, assembly GCF_059421425.1. Lineage (NCBI taxonomy): Bacteria > Pseudomonadati > Pseudomonadota > Gammaproteobacteria > Pseudomonadales > Pseudomonadaceae > Pseudomonas > Pseudomonas sp. GW821-FHT02H09. The sequence continues at coordinate 212,065 of NZ_JBWKVA010000010.1, read as the reverse complement.
ATAAAGCCCACATCCCGGGTAGCCTGTTTTGCTTGTTCAGCCCTACTCCTGTCCTAACGCATAGAGCAAGGACAGGCCCAAATGCACGATTGCATCGTCCGAATGGGTTAAAGAAGAAGTCCTGAGGTTGATCGGCTCTCCACCCTCTTCACCAGGGTGGACCATGCCTTGCAGCGTGAGATGAAGGGCCCATACCGGCAGCCAGATCGGTTGATCCTCAGGGCTTTTGTGCTGTCTTTCTATGGCATATTTCCCGTACATCCCGGCTTCACTGGTGAAAATTCCGAGCCGGGCTCTAGCCACACCGAACGGCGACTCAATACGCCATGAAGTACCGTCCTCAAGTATCTCAAAGGTCACCCCCCAACTATTTTTGGGGTGTTCGTCATCGAAAAGCGCCTTGAGCCTCCTCGTCAACCCGACCGCATAGTTTTCAAGCTGTCGGGCATCTTGCGCGGCGGATGTGACCGTGGCCCACTGCTCTTCCGTTATCGATTGATATCTCATGGCAACCTCCCGGCCTGCTCGGATTTTCAGTATGTCACCGCGAGCCGTACCTGCATCAACTAGACGAAAAAGCCCCGCACAGTGACTAATGCCAGTCAGTTAAGCTTTTTTGCGGTCCGTAGCAGCTGCCGAAGGCTGCGTTCGGTCTGGGCCGCACTATCAGGCACTGCAGTGTTACTGGTTAACCGTGGCGGCATGATTTGCGACTGCTACGCAGCCGAACGCAGCCTGGCGGCAGCTGCTACGGGAATGTGCGGAGCCGCAAACTCCTTAACTGACTGGCATTACGCACAGTGACAGGGCTTTTTTGCCGGGCATCAGGGCTTCAGCGGCCGCTCTTCATCCAGTTCCGACAGGCTTTTACCATCGTCTGGATGCTTCCAGGTTTGCGGCGGCGGATTTTCTTCCTCTGTAGCTTCTTCTTCATCCTCTTCCATGGACGGATCATTTGGCTCTCGGGGTTTGTTTTCAGTGGCCATACCTACCTCCTGTCCTTAAGGATTTCTCGTCAGTTTTGAGGATAGGACAAACTCATCCGCTTCGCTGTGGATGACAACTGATAACCAAAGCCTGAAAGGCAATGAAATCGATTTTCTATATCAGCGACAACGTGAGCTGATCGGGTTGACCATCGAAATACTGCTCAAGCGCTGTACGAAAAATATTGCCGTCGGCAGCGACAAGCTCGAAAAGGGTCATGCAAGAGTGGAATTTCAGGTGATCCGGAGTCCCGAATATCAACCGGATGGATGTTCCCTGAAGTTGCGTAACCAGTCGGGTACAGGCTTCCAGGCGTGGACCAAGCAGCGGATGACGCAGATACGCCGCGGCCTCCTCAAGGGAGCTGATGGCGTAAAGCCGGGACACCTCGCTGTGCCCCAGGCCAGCGTATTGCGGGAAGACAAACCACATCCAGTGGCTGTGCTTGTGCCCGCTGCGCAGCTCGGCCTGTACTCGATCAAAAACCGGGTCCTGCGCCTGGACAAAGCGCTGCAGGTGAAAGGGATCATCCTGGTCGGTGCTGTTCATATCAGTACACTCACCTCAGGCATCATGCATGGGTTCAAACCATTGCCAGTGGGTGCTTGCGCTTTGGAGCGCAGAACACCCGGTCAATCGCCTGCAAGTCCTCGGTGTCCAGTTTCAATGTCGCCGCAGCAGCATTGAGCCGGACATGCTCGGGCTTGACGGCTTTGGGGATGGCGATGACCCCGTCCTGACGCAGCACCCAGGCCAGCGCCACTTGCGCGGGAGTCACGCCATGAAGGTTGGCGATATGCTTGAGCGTCGGGCTGTTGAGCAGTTCTCCCCCCTGGGAGATCGGGCAGTACGCCATCAGCGGCAGATGGTGCTGCTGCCCCCAGGGCAACAGATCAAACTCGATGCCACGCTCTTCGATGTTGTAGAGCACCTGATTGGTTGCACAGGCCGCAGAAGCCAGCTCTTGCAGGTCCGCCAGGTCGAAATTGGAGACACCCCAACGTCCGATCTTGCCCGCCTCGCGCAGGCGCTCGAAGGCCTCGACCGTTTCTTCAAGGGGATATTCACCGCGCCAATGCAGCAGGTACGCATCGAGATAGTCAGCGCCCAGACGCCTCAGACTCCTCTCACACGCCAGGGGGATGCCTTTGCGACTGGCATTGTGCGGGTAGACTTTACTGACCAGAAACACCCGATCACGCTGACCACGGATCGCTTCACCGACGACGTCTTCAGCGCCGCCCTCGGCGTACATTTCCGCGGTGTCGATCAGCGTCATGCCCAGTTCAATGCCTGATCGCAACGCAGCCACTTCAGCAGCGCGCTGGTGCGGATCCTCACCCATGCGCCAGGTCCCCTGGCCGATGACCGGGACGGATACGCCTGCCAGATCGAGCGTTCGCATTGCAACCTCCTGATGACATCCGATGACTATCAGTGTGGCACCCGTTCAGCAAAGGGGGCGACAGGAGTGAAGGTCAAGGGCTGAACGTCAGACCCTATGACCGGTTTGGCAGCACGCGCCAAGAGGGTTGGCGAAAGGCTTTTTCCTCTCCAGAAAGCGATACGGCAATATGACCCAGCGTGGTTTCCGCTGAATACTTCTCGAGCGTTGAACAAAAGCCGATAAAAAGCAGACCACCCACCAATGCCGCAGAGTGAATGCTCCTGACATCGACATTCCTGGTGAAATAAAGGAATGCACAGGCGGCTGAAGATCCGAGCAGCCCGCCTGCAATGGCTTCTGACAGCGGGTGTACATACGGGGCCACACAATTAACCGTGAACCACCAACTGACCACCAGGCCGAGACCGGCTGCCGGCCATCGAAACCGCGGTTGTATCTGCCCGGCAAGCAGACTCAGCATGACCGGCACGACCAGGCTGAAATTCGTCGCGTGACCGCTAATGACCGCGATATCCAGGCTTTGCCAGCCAATGCCCCAGCCTTTGAAAAGGATCTTGCTCGCGCCAACAATGAGGTAGGCAAGGAGCAAAATCACGCCCCATAGCAGTGCCGACTTTCTTGACCTGGACACGCAAAGCCAACCCGTAACAACCAAAGCCGCGGGAATCATCACTGAGATGCCTGCGTACTGAGCGATTTCCACCAACCTCATACCTGCAACACCTTCAAATACTGGATGCCATCTGATCTGAACCGCATGACGGTCGTGTTCTGGCGAAAGAATCCGCGGAGGCTGCGGTGGAGCTTTCCGGGCAATGCTTCAGCCCTTCAGATCGTCCCTCCAGCGAGCTCATCACCTTGCTGTTCCAGCCAGCAGCCGCAACAGCCAACAGTGCCAGCACGAACAACACAACCAGTCCCGTTGCCAGTTTTAAAGTGGCTGACATGGCAATCTCCTTACCCGTGACACTGTCGTTCAACTCAAGCACTGGCGTCGCTGCGCCGTCCTGCGCAGGCAGGCGCTCGACTCACAGGCTGCGATGCCCAAGCGCTTCAAGACGCTCACCGCTCGACACCAGACTGCCAAACCGCCCGGACCTCACCTCTTCAGCATAGACATCGAGTTTGTTTTCGCCCGCGCGCAACACCGCCGTCATGCGCAGCACAGCCTGAGCATCTGCGTCATTCCCGGCCATACCCAGACGTTCGGCAATCCGCCGCAGTTCGACCGCAGACCACTTCAGGTCTGATGCGATGCCCTGAAGGTCACGCTTGAGGTCCTGCTCGGGTTTAGTCAGTAACATCGATCGTTCCCTTTAACATCGAAGCTCCAATGAGGGAGAGTGGTATCGATGATCGTCCCCTGGCGAAGGGAAAACCTTTTTTGCAAATAACCATTGATCACGGCCAGGTTTTTTTGCGGCCAACGGGTGTAATTCCAGCAGGTGCCGGAACACAGCGTTTCTCAACGCTTACTCACCCCAGCCAAGGGCATGGTGATTTTCTGCTCACGTTGCAGGAGTTTCATCAGCAGCACCACTCGCTCTTCTCCCTCCATCGCCAGGAAGATGGCTTCCAATTCGACAAACGGCCCCTCGTTGATACGCACCCGTTCTCCGCAGGCAAACCGAACCTCCACCGGAGCTCCGCTATCGTGCTCGCGAAGTTCTGCGATCAAGGCATCTTCCACAGGAAGCGGCTTGCCTCCAAAACTGACGATTCGCGATACGCCGCGGGTAGAACGCAAGGGCGCCCAGTTATCATCCGAACCGAGCTGAATAAACAGGTAACCTGGAAACAGCGATTCGCAAACAATCCGCCGCCGCCCCTGTACAACACGCTCGCGCCGGTGCGTGGGGCGAAAGCAGGTATATCCCTGGTTCACCAGATGGGTCACCGCCCGTTCGTCCTGGCTCGCCTTGCACTGGACCAAATACCACGGGCTAGCGGTGAGGTTCTCACGCTCGCTGATTCGAACAGCTGTTCCATTATGGGCGAACACAATGAGCCCCTTCTGCTTCATCTACCTTAAACTTCGAATTACTCATCATGGCTTCGCCCATACAAAAAAACAGTCCCGGCACTGCTCTGGTCAGCGCATTCGGATAACGCCTGCTTACGACATCGTCGGGTTTACATTTTCAAAGCCTGATGTACTGGATCAGCGACTTGTTAACCACCAGCAGCATTTCCTTGGGCACAGCCTTACGGGCCGGGCAACTAGCCAGTACCGTAACCAACCGAGGGGAAAGGAATAGGCGAATCATGAAAGCTTCGCCTATTCAGAACACCCAAAACCTGTAACCAACGACCAAATGTTAAAAAACCCTGAACGCCGGGCAAGACTCTTGTGCTCGCGGTGTCGGGCTCTTAACTATAAAAACAACCTTATAACGGCCGACACAAGAAAATCCGAAAATGTTATTTTTTGTCTGCATACAATCAATAATTGTTATTTTTTGTCTGCAAAGAACTGAAAATGTTATTTTTTGTCCGCATTAATCAATGGATAGTTTTTTAAGTGCAGCGCCCTATCACCGCTCGGCATTTAAAGGTTGAAGTCTTCGCAATTTCACAGTTATGATTTTCGACACTATTGCAAATAGTTGACGCGACAATGGAGGTTGCCTTGTTTAAAAAGATTTTAATCGTTTGCATTGGCAACATTTGCCGCAGTCCTACTGCAGAGAATTTGTTGCGAGACGCACTTATTCCATCCGACATCGAAGTTAGCTCCGCGGGTCTTCACGCGCTTGAAGACAGCCCCATCGAACCCACTGCCCGGGTGGTACTGGAGGAGCATGGCCATCTGCCAAAAGACCACAAAGCCAATCAACTGACCCCCGCCGCCATCAGCGAATCGGATCTGATTCTGGTGATGGAGCAGCACCACATAGACCGTGTTCTCAAGCTTGCGCCTGAAGCGCGCGGAAAGGTCTTCTTGCTGGGCAAGTGGCAGAACGACCGCGAAATCAACGACCCCTACCGTCAAGGCAAACCGGCCTTTGTGCACGCATACGCGTTGATTGAAGAAGCAGTAAACGCCTGGGCACGGCGTCTCGCACGCTAAACCACTCCTCGAATACTTGTTAAAAAAGAACCCACTTATGCAGCAAGCTCCAACATTAACCTCACATGACGATGATGATGAAATCGACTTGATGGGTCTACTCGGGACAGTGGTCGATCATAAATGGTTGATTGGCGGGATCACTGCTGCCTTTATGGCCGTTGGAACTGCATATGCGGTGTTGGCCACTCCTGTTTATCAGGCGACTGCCTTGATACAGGTGGAGGCAAAAAAAAATGACATGCTTGGTTTCTCCGATATCGGCAGCATGTTGGGTAAAGAGTCGCCTTCCGCCACAGAAATTGAACTAATCAAGTCGCGCGCAATCATCGGCAAAGTTGTCGATAATCTAACGCTCGATCTTACCGTCGAGCCGAATCGCTTTCCGGTGATCGGCGACTTTATTGCTCGTCGGTTCAAACCAGACGCTATAAATACGGTCGCGACGCCATGGCTTGGCATGAACAGCTTTGCCTGGGGCGGCGAAAAGCTGAAAGTATTTCAGCTCGAGCTCCCACAAGGGCTCCTGAGTCAGGAGCTGACGCTGGTCAGCGGTGAAAACGGCCACTTCACGTTGCTGGATAGAGACGACAATGTCCTGGTTCAAAGCCAGGTGGGTCAAGCCTATGACCAGGACGGCATCAAACTGCAGATCGAAGTGTTGCAGGCTAATCCTGGCACCACGTTCAGCATTGCGCGCGACCCACGCCTGACCAGTATCTTGAAGTACCAAAAGGTGCTTGATGTAGCAGAACGTGGTAAAGAATCCGGCATGATTGGCCTTGCTCTTGAGAGCACGGCCCCGGCTGAGGCCATTCAAATCCTCAATGAAATCGCCAGGCTCTATGTACGGCAAAATGTTGAGCGGACATCGGCCGAAGCCGCTCAAAGCCTGGAGTTTCTAAAAGATCAACTGCCTCAGGTCCGTCAAGATCTGGAGAAAGCCGAAAACGCCCTGAACAAGTATCAGATTCGTAGTAAATCCATCGATATCAGCCTGGAAGCCAAAGCCATTCTCGATCAGATCGTGGCGCTTGACACCAGCATCTCCGCACTGAAATTGCAGCAAGCGGAAATGGACCGCAAGTTTACCCCTCAGCATCCCGCCTATCGAGCCTTGCTCAGCCAAATAGCCGAGCTGACAGGCAAACAGCATGGCTTGGCCAAAAAAGTCGAGGGCCTGCCTTCAACACAGCAAGAACTCCTTAGCCTCACCCGCGACGTAAAAGTCAGCACCGAAATTTATACCCAGCTCCTGAATAAATCCCAGGAACTGGATGTGATGCGTGCCGGCACCGTGGGCAACGTGCGCTTGATCGATACCGCCGATGTGGATCTGCGCAAGCCGATTAAACCGAAGAAGGCCCTGATCGTACTCCTCGCCACCCTGTTCGGGACTTGCCTGGCGATTGCATTGGTGCTTTTTCGCAAGGCCCTTAACCGCGGTGTGGAAAATCCGGATCAAATTGAAAAGTTGGGATTGCCGGTGTATGCATCTATTCCTTTCAGCACGCTGCAGAAAGTTGAAGAAAGCAAAATCCCCCATGCCCGGGGCCGCGCCAACAAGACTGCACCCATACTGGCCAGCAGTCACCCCACCGACCTTGCGATGGAAGGATTGCGCAGCCTGCGCACCAGCCTGCACTTCGCCATGCTTGAAGCTGGCAATAATCGCCTGATGATCTCCGGCCCGAGCCCCAAGGTCGGTAAAACGTTCATTTCCGCCAACCTTGCCGCCGTCATCGCTCAAACCGGCCAACGGGTATTGCTGGTCGACGTGGATATGCGCAAAGGGTATCTGCATAAAATATTTGGAGTCCCCGCTGAAAACGGGCTTTCTGATTTACTGGTCAAGCGCTGCGACCTTGCAACCGCGATCAATAAAACTGAATTCGAACACCTTGACGTTATTGGCCGCGGACAAATACCGCCCAATCCTTCAGAACTGCTAATGCACTCGAACTTCAGTGCCTTTCTGGAGCAAGTCAGCGCCCAGTACGACATGGTGATTCTGGATACCCCGCCATTGCTGGCGGTGACGGATGCAGCCATTGTCGGTCGCCAGTCGGGCACCAGCTTGATTGTGGCGCGCTTTGCGCTTAACCCGGCTCGTGAAATTGAATTGACCATGCGTCGCTTTGCGCAAAATGGCATTGATTTGAAAGGCGCGATTTTCAATGGCGTTGAAAAACGCGCCTCAGCTAAATATGGCTATAGCGATTATGGTTATTACAACTACGAATATAAGTCAGAGAAAGTTTAAAGTTACACAATAGCCCTGATGATAGCTGCGCAAACCCTCTAACAGCATCCATAGCACCGTACTCTCTGCATCAGCAACACAAGATGCAGAGCCACTGATAACTCAAGCCGCTCTCAGGGACTAGCGTCTAATCCTGGGGCGGTAGCGTGCCCAAATCATAGTTATTACTGCTACTGATTGATTGTCGAAAAAGGCCTTATAAGTAGCCTTGCAAATTCCGTTAAGCCTGGCCATAGCCCCCCCTTCGCCAATTGTAAAAGACACAACATCCAATGCCGAAACAAAGCCTCACACGCGTTATTAATATCGCACTACGCGGTATAACACTCGCCAGCAAGTTTCTGTTGATATTTTTCTTGGCGAAATTTCTCGAGCCGGCGGAGCTGGGTCTCTACGGCTTGCTCACCGTCACTATCGGCTATGCACTTTATCTGCTGGGGTTCGACTTCTACACGTTCACCACACGGGAAATTCTTAAACGAGAGCGCCACGAATGGGGTGGACTGTTCAAGGACCAAGGCGCACTTTCGCTGGTACTTTACGCCATAGTCCTACCGCTGCTGAGCTTGATTTTCCTAGAGGGACTCCTGCCCTGGAGCGTCGCGGGCTGGTTCTTTATATTGCTGGTACTAGAGCATTTGACGCAGGAGCTGGGTCGCCTGCTGATAGCGATCTCGGAGCAATTGCTCGCTAGCGTCGTGTTGTTTCTCCGTTCTGGCATTTGGGCGGTGATCGTTACGTCGGTCATGTTTGTTCAGCCTGATACTCGCGATCTGGACTTTGTGCTTGGCGGCTGGACGCTTGGCAGCCTGGCAGCACTGTTGCTGGGTATCTATCGCTTAAAGCAGTTAAATATTTCCGGTTGGCATAAGCAGGTCGATTGGCAGTGGATTGGCAAAGGCCTGAAAGTCGCCATCCCCTTGTTGATAGCCACTCTGGCTATCCGCGGCGTGTTTACAGTGGATCGCTACTGGTTTGCGGACCTGACGAGCCTGGAAACCCTGGGCGCTTATGTGCTGTTTATGGGAATCAGCAGTGCGCTTCTGTCATTTCTCGACGCCGGCGTATTCGCCTTTATCTACCCCGGCCTGATCAGTGCGTATCACAACAAGGACGCTGTTTCTTTTCGTCTTAAGCTGCGTGCATTACTGTTGCAGACCCTGATGTTTTCAGGTGCGTTTGCGATAATTGCGCTATTGGTTATTGATCCACTTTTGATCTGGCTTAACAAGCCGTTATACCTTGAAAACCAAGGTCTATTTCCTTGGACCCTGCTAATCACGCTGCTCTATTCGCTGGGCATGGTTCCGCACTATGCGCTGTACGCACAAGGGCTCGACCGGCCGATTATTCATAGTCATATAGCCAGCCTGCTGATCTTTCTTCCAACAACCTGGCTCTTTTCCAGACACTGGCCCTTACAAGCGGTGCCATTGGGTCTGTGTGCCGCTTTCTTGCTGATCCTGCTGTGGAAGTGCTTGGCTTTTATCCGTTTGACCCCGGCGCAGTACCGATCGATTTCATCTACACCTATAACGCTTTTCAAAGGAACCCGTTAAATGCTTACTAACAAAACTATTCTCGTCACTGGCGGCACCGGCTCTTTCGGTAATACGTTCGTGCCCATGACGCTGGCAAAATACAACCCGAAAAAGATCATCATCTTCTCCCGTGACGAGATGAAACAGTGGGACATGGCCAAGAAGTTCGAAGGCGACTCGCGGGTGCGCTTTTTCATCGGCGATGTGCGTGACAAGGACCGCCTGTACCGGGCACTGGACGGTGTCGACTATGTGGTGCACGCCGCCGCAACCAAAATTGTACCGACTGCCGAGTACAACCCGTTTGAATGTGTGAAAACCAACATCAACGGGGCGATGAACCTGATCGACGCATGTATTGATAAAGGTGTGCGTCGCACTGTTGCCCTGTCCACCGATAAAGCCAGCAGCCCAATCAATTTGTACGGCGCGACCAAACTGGCGTCAGACAAAATGTTTGTCGCAGGCAACTCCTATTCGGGCGCTCATGACTCACGTTTCGCCGTGGTCCGGTATGGCAACGTCATGGGATCACGTGGTTCGGTAATCCCGTTCTTCATGTCGATCAAGAACAAAGGCGTACTGCCAATTACCGACGAGCGCATGACACGTTTCATGATCTCGCTCGAGGAAGCGGTAAAGCTGGTCTGGCACGCCTTTGAAGACATGGAAGGCGGCGAGATTTATGTGAAGAAAATCCCTTCCATGAAAGTGACAGATCTCGCTCGAGTGGTTGCCCCGGAGGCGGAGCAGAAAGTCGTCGGTATCCGTCCCGGCGAGAAACTGCACGAGCAGATGATCAGCGCCGAAGACGCCTATTACACCTACGAATACCCTCAGCATTTCAAGATTCTGCCGACGATCAATGGCTGGGCCACCTGTGCCAAGCGCATCAAGGACGGTACTCGAGTGCCGGAAGACTTCGTCTACGCCAGCGATAACAACAGCGAGTGGATGAGCGACGCCGATCTGGAAAACTGGATCGACATCAACCGCGAAAAGATCGGGAGCATCTGATACATGATTCCCTACGGCCGCCAAGAAATCACCCAAACCGATATCGATGCGGTCGTGGGTGTACTGCAATCCGATTTCCTGACCCAAGGACCGATGGTTCCTCGCTTCGAGCAAGATGTCGCGCAGCACGTCGGTGCCAGCCATGCCCTGGCAGTGAACAGTGCCACCTCGGCATTGCACATTGCCTGCCTGGCCCTTGGGCTTGGCCCGGGCGATCGGTTGTGGACCACACCGATCACCTTCGTAGCCTCGGCCAACTGTGCGTTGTACTGCGGCGCCGAGGTCGACTTTGTCGATATCGACCCGCGCACCTACAACCTCTGCCCGCAAGCGCTCTCGCTCAAGCTGGCACAAGCCGAACTCGAGGGCACGCTGCCCAAAGTGCTAGTGCCGGTGCATTTGTGTGGCCAGCCATGCGACATGCAGGCCATTCATGCACTGTCCCAGCGCTACGGCTTCAAGATCATCGAAGATGCCTCCCACGCCATTGGTGGCAAGTACCAAGGCGAGTTCATCGGCAACTGCCGCTACAGCGATATCACCGTATTCAGTTTCCATCCCGTGAAGATCATTACCACCGCCGAAGGCGGCATGGCACTGACCAACGATGGCGAACTGGCGAACAAAATGGCCCTGCTGCGCAGCCACGGCATCACTCGTGATCCGGCGCAGATGACTCATGAGGCCGATGGCCCCTGGTACTACCAGCAGATTGATCTGGGCTTCAATTACCGCATGACCGAACTGCAGGCCGCATTGGGAGTTACCCAGATGGAGCGCCTGGATCAATATGTGGCTCGCCGCCATCAACTGGCCCGCCGCTACGACGACCTGCTGGCCAGCCTGCCGGTCAGCACACCCTGGCAGCACCCGGACAGCTACTCCGGCCTGCACCTATACGTTATCCGCCTGCAGCTGGATCAAATCCAGAAGACTCACCGCCAGGTCTTTGAATCTCTGCGTGAGCAGGGTATCGGCGTCAATCTTCACTACATCCCGGTGCACACCCAGCCTCACTATGAACGCATGGGCTTCCAGCCTGAAGACTTCCCGCAGGCGCAAACCTACTACCGGGAAGCTATCAGCATCCCAATGTTCCAGACCATGAGTGATGTTCAGCAAGATGAAGTGCTCCAGGCCCTTAAATACTCTTTAGAGGCATAAGATGATCATTTCGCCATCACTCGAAGTGCTGAACAGATTGATTCAACATCAGATTCATAATTTGTTTCTGCTGGATGAAGCCGAAAGCGACTCTTTATCTAGATGTCTAGCCGAAGCCCTGAGCAAAACTGAAAAATGCTTTAGTCAGTCCTCAAACAAGTACTACATGAAAGACGGAAGGGTTTTCTTTTCCATCTATCACTCCGGGCAATACTGCATCTTCTTGTACTTCCTCTCCCGCCAAGTTTTTTTGGATAACCCAACAAACCCAGTGCTGGCCGATAAGATTTATTATTTAAACAAGACCCTGAATGGGGTGGACTTGTATTATGAGGTCTTGATGCCAGAGGTTTTCCATTTAGACCACCCGGTGGGCAGCGTGATGGGACGGGCAAGCTATGGAAACGACTTCACTTTCGCTCAGTTGTGTACGGTGGGCAATAACCAAGGCGTGTTCCCGAAGATTGGCAAAAATGTCCAAATGTTTTCGGGATCGAAGATTTTGGGGAAATGCTTAATCGGCGACAATGTCGTGGTCTCGGCCAATACTTATATAAAAGATACCGATATACCCGCAAACTCCTTGGTCTTCGGAAGCTCACCCAACCTCGTCATCAAGCCGAGGAACAATAGTTGACTACGAAAATTGCAGTAATTCCTGCTCGAGGCGGCAGCAAGCGCATCCCGCGCAAGAACATCAAGCTGTTCTGCGCAAAGCCGATGATCGCCTGGTCTATCGATGCAGCGCTGCAAAGCGGCTGCTTCGATCAGGTGATTGTTTCCACCGATGATCCAGAGATAGCCGAGGTGGCTCGTCACTATGGAGCCACGGTGCCCTTCATGCGCCCCGCGGAACTGTCGGACGACCATACCGGCACCATTCCGGTCATTCAACACGCCATTGAATGGTTCAATGCCCAAGGTCAACCCGTTGAGCACGCTTGCTGCCTGTATGCCACCGCCCCTTTCGTCAGCCCCGAAGATATCCGCCGCGGTTTTGGCACTCTCAACGATGCCGGCTGCGATTACGCCTTTTCGGTAACCAGCTACGCCTTCCCGATCCAGAGAGCGATTCGCCTGAATGCCGAGGGTCGGGTCGAAATGTTCAGTCCGGAGCATTTCAGCACCCGCTCTCAGGATCTTGAAGAAGCCTGGCACGACGCCGGGCAGTTCTACTGGGGCCAGGCCGATGCCTGGCTGCAAGGCCGGATGATCTTCAGCCCGGGCTCGATGCCCGTAGTTCTGCCACGGCACCGCGTACAGGACATCGATACGCCGGAAGACTGGGTGCGAGCCGAATGGTTGTTCAAGGCCATGCAGGCTGAAACGCAGTGAAGATGCAGACAATGAAGGTCGCCTTCCGCGTCGACGCCTCACTGCAAATGGGCACGGGGCACGTCATGCGTTGCCTGACCCTGGCCACTGAGCTCAAGTTGCAAGGCAGCGAATGCCGGTTTATTTGCCGCGAACATCCCGGCAATTTGATCGAGCATATCCGCAGCAAAGGCTTCCAGGTCCATGCCTTGCCTCTCACGGGCTCGGCAGGGGCGAACTGGATTGGCGTCAATGTGCCGACCGCTGAGCCACAACTGGCACATGCCGCCTGGCTTGGCTCCACTCAGGAAAAAGACGCCGCCGAATGCACCGCCATCCTCGGCGAGTTGATACCTGACTGGCTGATCGTCGACCACTATGCGCTCGATGCTCATTGGGAAACTGCACTGAAGTCGCATTACCGCAGACTGATGGTGATCGACGATCTGGCTGACCGTCCACACCAGTGCGATCTCCTGCTGGATCAGACCTTCGGGCGCAATGCCAAGGACTATGCACCTTGGCTCCCTGACGCTTGCACCCTGCTCTGCGGCTCGCAATATTCCCTGCTACGACCCGAGTTCGCGGCCTTACGCGCCTACAGCCTGGAGCGTCGGAAAAAACCGCAACTCAAACACCTGCTCATCACCATGGGCGGTGTGGACAAGAACAACGCCACCGGGCAAGTTCTGCAAGCGCTCAAATCCACTGAACTACCAGACAACTGCCGGATTACCGTGGTCATGGGGTCCACTGCTCCCTGGCTTGCCGAAGTTCGCCAACTGGCCGAACAGATGCCGTGGTCCACAACCGTCAAGTCAGGCGTCAGCGATATGGCCCAGCTGATGGCCGAGAGTGACCTGGCGATCGGTGCTGCAGGGGCCACCACCTGGGAACGCTGCTGCCTGGGTCTGCCGACCGTGTTGGTCGTTCTGGCGGATAACCAGAAAATGGCCGCAGCAATTCTGGATAAAGCACAGGCAGTCGTAACGCTAAGTCTTGGAAAGCACCTGATAGCAGAGTTGGTAGAAATAATCAGTGTGCTTCGGCATGACAAGTGTCGCATGAAGAACATCACCGAGCACGCCAAGCAAATTACAGACGGCACGGGCTGTCAATTTGTCGCAAGCACGCTGGACAAGCTGAATACTGAAAAATGGAGCATGTAATGCAGCTACTTGGAAAACTGCGCGATATAAAACAGCAGGAGCTTGAACTAATGCTCAGCTGGCGTAATGCTCCCAACGTGCGGGCCAATATGTATACCCGCCACGAAATCAACATGGACGAACACCTTGCTTGGTGGGCACGAATTCAGCAGCGCGACGACCAGCGATATTTCATGTACGAAGCAGCTGATATACCGCTCGGCATTATTGGTTTTAACGGGATCGACAGAACCAGCGAAAACTCAGCCTGGGCGTTCTATGCATCTCCCGAGGCACCGAAAGGCACCGGCAGTAAAATGGAATTCCTTGCTCTGGACTGTGCGTTTGGTGAACTTGGCCTTCATAAACTTCATTGTGAAGTGCTCGCCTTCAATGCCCCGGTCATCAAACTGCACCAAAAATTTGGCTTCAGCGTAGAAGGCATACTTCGCGAGCACCACAAAATCAATGAAGACCTTATCGATATATATCGGCTGGGCCTGCTTGCATCTGAGTGGACTGAGAAGCGTGCCGACATGTTGGATAAATTGGTAAAACTCTCCGGGAGAAGCGCATGAATCCGAACATTTCAATTGCAGGGCGAAAAATTGGCCCCGATTACGCTCCTTACATCATCGCCGAGCTCTCCGCTAACCATAACGGCAAGCTTGAAACCGCGCTAAAGATCATCGAAGAAGCGAAAAAAGCCGGTGCTGATGCGGTCAAGCTGCAGTCCTATACTGCCGATACCATCACCCTCGATTGCGACTCTGAAGACTTCCAGATCCGCGGTGGTCTATGGGATGGCAAGACGCTCTATCAGCTTTACAAGGAAGCCCAGATGCCTTGGGACTGGCATGCGACACTGTTCGAGCATGCTCGCAAACTGGGGATCACCATTTTCAGTTCGCCCTTCGATAACACCGCTGTCGACCTGCTGGAAAACCTCAACGCACCGGCCTACAAAATTGCTTCCTTTGAGGCAGTTGACCTGCCCTTGATCAAGTACGTTGCCAGCACTGGCAAGCCGATGATTATCTCCACCGGTATGGCCGATGCCGAAGAAATCCAGGAAGCCATCGACGCCGCTCACGAAGGTGGCTGTAAGGAACTGGCCATTCTTCACTGCGTCAGTGGTTACCCCGCGCCAGCCGCTGATTACAACCTGCGTACCATTCCCGACATGATGCGCCGCTTCGGTTTGGTCACAGGCCTGTCCGACCACACGCTGGACAATACTACCGCCATCGCCAGCGTAGTGATGGGCGCGTCCATCATCGAAAAACACTTCACTCTCAACCGCAGTGGCGGTGGTCCGGATGACAGCTTCTCGCTCGAACCGGCGGAGTTGGCTGCGCTGTGCCGCGACAGCAAGACTGCTTGGGCAGCATTGGGCCAAGTTGATTACGGGCGCAAATCCAGCGAACTGGGAAATGTGAAGTTCCGACGGTCACTATATTTCGTGAAGAATTTGAAAGCTGGGGACGTGATCACTCCGGAGGCTGTGCGAAGTGTCCGGCCAGGCTTTGGTGCTTCTCCAAAGCAAATAGAAAATGTGCTTGGAAAGCGGGTAAATATAGCAGTTAGCATAAATTCACCAGTACGTCTGGAGGACGTAGAATAATACGCGCCCAAGCTGTCGTGTTCGTACTGGAAAGATTAACTTAAACTTTTTTTGCAGAAAATTATCTAGAAATCTCCTCTTGTACCACTGCTTGGCACTGTACCTATTCTGCACTCCCAATAATGGGTTCGGACAACTGACAAAAAAGGCTGATCAGGGACAATGAAATTCGCCTTCATCGAAAATCGCTACAAAACAGTATTTTGGATCGCTCTGGCTCATGAACTACGTTCACTAGGGCACAGTGTCGTTTGGTTGGTGCAAAACCCGGTATTTATGCCTCCCGGGGATGCCATACTCACAATACCCTTTCCTCGCCGTACCGACTTGAGCGATGCTGGACAGGCAAATGGCTTAGATCGAGTCAGGCGCGCCGATCGCTATATCAATTACTTTGGCGGCGACGACCGGCACTATCGTTACTACAAGACAGCCATTGATCGATGGCTTGATCATGAGCGACCAGAGGTGGTGATCGGTGAGAGCACTCTATTTCATGAGTTAATCGTCATTGACGCGTGTCGCCGCCGAAATATTCCTTATTTCCACCCCTGTATGCTGGGCTATCCAAGTGGTCGTTACTCAGTCTATACATATGACAGTAAAGTACCGCTTGAGCATAACAATGAATTGCCGAGCGAAGCCGATTGTCTTGCACTTGCTGAGGCCATTCGTAAGCGCGAACGCGTGCCCGACTACATGATTCCACCTTCCGGTCTAGAACCTGAACGGACTCTCCCCTTGCCTCGTTCAACGAAAGATCGTTTGACCATATTGCGTGGATATCTGTCTGGCGAGCGTTTCAATACACCGGCCCCATGGCGAAAATGGTCACTTGACCGGCAGATACAGCAACGATTAAAAACCTGGCAACGGATTGCTACCGCCAAGGCGAAGGAGAGCAAGGGACAACGTCTTGCACTCTATCCCTTGCAACTGCAGCCGGAAGCGAACATTGACCTCTGGGGGCAAGAGTTTCGTGATCAACCCAAACTCATTGCTCAACTTGCGGACGCTTTGCCCATCGGCTGGCATCTATGGGTAAAAGTCAATCCCAAGGCCAAGTACGAACTTAGTGACGAGCTGCTCGAAGTACTGCACACCCATCCTAAAGTATCGCCGATCCCCCTTCATGAAACCATGGCAGTTGTATTCGACAAGGTGGATCTCATATGCACCGTCACAGGCACTGTTGCTGTGGAATGTGTATTGTCCGGAAAACCGCTAGTACAAATTGGTCCCAGCATTGTAGAAGAAGGGCCGGGTTGTGCACGGATCGGAAAACCCACAGAAATCACCGAAGTAGTTCGACGAATCGAAATGAATCAATTTACTCTTGCCAATGATGAAGAGCGCGTGCGATTGATCCAGCGACTTTATGCAACGAGCTTCCCGGGCATAATATCGGACCCATTAAACATGCCCGCAGTCATGGCGACAGATAACGTCCGCTCAGTAGCCAACACCCTATTGGAGGTAGCTCAAACATGCGTATAAACTTAAGATACGCAGATTCTATCAATACCACTGACAATACCGTAAAAGAAAAATAACAAGATAGCGCACTAATACGCTGGAGATGTGGCACCACAGATATTCTGAAACAACAATGATTGAGCATAAATTCCACACCAACGATAATCGCCTCATCTCCAGCCCCGTTTTCTTCTCTAAACTTCAACCTCGAGAGGGCTGACTATTGCGTACTTAGAAAGAAACAGCAGACCGCATAAACCCTTAAGTCATTCCAAGCGAAAAAACATGAACGATTTTCCGGCAAAACTCAAAATTCTTCATCCACTAAAGATCTACCTTATAGGTCTATCAATTTATCTGCTTCTTTGGGTTATTGCTCCAATTGATTTTAATTTTCAAGGGGATGGAAAATCAATAATTATCTTTCCGCTATACAACGCATTATTTATTCTTGGCCTAATAGCTGGATACAGAAGAAAAAGCGGGTCTTTCTCTTATATCTCGTTCAACAAAAGCAAAATGCACAGCCTAGTCAACACAATTTTCGCTCTAGGTTTTTTTGGATTATTGGTACGGTGCTTTGAAAGAGTTTTTATTCGGTCCGGTGGAGCAATAAGTACAGACTTCATGGCTAATCGGGAGATGATCTCATCCGGCGGATCAGGCAGCGTGGCACTAATTGGGTCGTTATTATCTTCATTTCTTTTTTTCTTACCATTCTTTATTTTTCTGTCCCGCTCAGCGGGACTTCGTCACCGCGCCCACTATCCAATGATATTCATCTCCCTACTCAATCCGTTATTTGACGTCACCTTCCAAGGGACGAGAAGTAGCCTGGTAATGTATCTGAGTATATTTACAATATCAATAATAACAACCGGAACGTTAAATATTAACGTAAAAAAAATAATAGTAGGCCTTGTGCTTTCAGCAGCATTAGTTTGGTTTGGCGGATCAATATTTTGGGAGAGAACAATTCAAATTGGACTTGATCCCATCAAGTCAATGCAAACATCAGGTTACGCTATGTTCGCTCCAGCAAGCGACTCAGTAGTAACCTATTTGACCCATGAAGACACAAACATACTGTCAGGTTTTTTATTTTCAGCCGTTAACTTCTGCCAATACATACTGCATGGGTCGTACGAATTTTTTTATCTAGCAGCACGCACGGATGAGATGACAACGTTCGGACTTCAAACCCTATATATACCTGCCAAAATAATCGTCAGCATTTTTGGAGGAGCGGACATTGAACCAATAATTGCCAAATCCGTACTGAGGCCAGGTGTATATACGACGTTTTTCGGGCCGATACTGTATGATTTCGGGCCAATTGGTGGAGCGTTAGCGAGTTTGTTTTTTGGAGGTCTCACAGGCTTTCTACATCGATTAGTTTATAGAAGGAAAATAATGTGGACACCGCTCTACCTTATCTTTAGTGCTTTCCTTCCATTTGTACTTGTCGTAAATTTATTTACCTCAGGTGGCGGGCAATACGCAATAATTTCAGCTCTACCACTGGCATTTTTGATAAAAACAAAACTCCGAAATAAAAGCCCCAAGCAAACGCTGAAAAAGACTCCCCTCACGAATCGAACGGTTGAGCTCCGATGAAACAGATGTCCCGCCGATGCCAAGTAAGCTGGCAAACGTAAGCAAACCCACCGTGAGCGTTTCCTGATCGAGATGGATCAGATCGTGCCATGGAAGGGCTTGATTGAATTGATCGAGCCGCATTATTCAAGGGGTGAAGGCGGTCGTCCGGCGTATCCGTTGTTTATGGCCATGTTGCGGGTGCATTTGATGCAGAACTGGTTTGGTTACAGCGTCCTGAGCATCAGCATCGAAGGTTGATCTGGTCGATTGCCGCACTACCCCGCACGTATAAAAAGACGCTAAAAAGAGCTTGATCGGCCATCTGCGATGCAAGATCGAATATGCGAAATCGCAAGTACAGGCCAAGGCTGAACATTCGCCTCGGGTGATCAAGCGTCAGTTTGGCTATACGAAATTATGCTTTCGTGGCTTGTCGAAAAACATCGCTCGGCAGGCGACGCTATTCGTATTGTCGAATCTATGGACAGCGCAAAAACGATTATTGAATACAGGAGAGGTACACCTGTAACGCGGACTAATCGATCTGAAGCAGCGAGATTAAAGAAAAGCAACCTGGATTAAAGGCAGGAAAGGTCTGATTTTCGAGCAAGTCAGCATTTTTAAACCTCAAACAAAGAGGGCATCAAAAATCGGTGGGCACCTCAGACCTTCCTTAGGCAACCACAACCAATTTAATAAAAATTCGAACCCAAACTAAATCCTTCCGGATCACCTGAAAAAAACACGCGTTCAAACAATCCAGAGTCACTCCGCAGAAAGGCAAAATATGAAAGTCGCAATCATCCATGACTGGTTAGTTACCTTTGCAGGTGCAGAGCGAGTGCTCGCCGAGATCATAAATATCTGGCCTCAAGCTGATTTAGTATCGGTCATCGACTTTCTCTCCCCCCAGGACCGATTAAAAATAAACGGCAAGTTCGCTAAAACAACGCTAATTCAAAAACTACCAAAAGCAAAAACAAAATATCAGTCTTACTTGCCGATGATGCCGTTCGCCATAGAGCAGCTAGACGTTTCCGATTACGATTTAATAATTAGCAGCAGCCATGCTGTTGCCAAGGGTGTCATTACCGGCCCCGACCAACTACATATTTGTTATTGCCACTCACCCATTCGCTACGCGTGGGATATGCAAAATCAATATTTGAGTGAAGCAGGCCTTGATAAGGGGATTAAAGGCTGGATAGCGCGCGCGTTACTTTTTAAAATCAGGAACTGGGATCACCGGACCTCGAACGGTGTAGATTATTTTGTCTCAAATAGCGATTACATTGGCCGTCGCATTCGGAAAGTCTACAGCCGCGATTCAAAAACCATATACCCGAATGTCGCAATTAGCGAGTTCCCTCTAAAGAAAGACAAGGAGGACTTCTACCTAACGGCCTCTCGAATGGTTCCTTATAAGAAAATGGACCTGATTGTTCGAGCGTTCGCAGGTATGCCTGACCTGAAACTGATCGTAATCGGTGAAGGCCCTCAATACGACAAAGTTAAACTGGCTGCGACCAGCAATGTAACCATACTGGGTTATCAGGCATTTGATGTGCTGCGTGATTATATGCAACGGGCCAAAGCCTTTGTCTTCGCTGCAGAAGAGGACTTTGGAATTATACCGGTTGAAGCACAAGCCTGCGGCACGCCTGTAATTGCATTCGGCAAAGGAGGCGCCCTTGAAACCGTTATCGATGGCAAAACTGGCCTTTTTTTCAGCGAACAAAGCGAACAATCAATACAGGAGGCAGTCAGGAGATTTGAAACCGAATTCGAATTCAACCCTGAAGCCATCCGTCATCACGCCGAGCGTTTTTCCACCGAACGCTTCAAGACAGAGTTCAAAGCATTTGTTGATGACAAGTGCGCCGATTTTTTTGAGTTCAGGAAGAACAGCTAAATGAACGCCCAAATCACCCCCGTCATCATTGCCGGTGGCAATGGCTCCCGCCTGTGGCCACTGTCGCGCCAACTTAACCCGAAACAGTTTTTGCCGCTGGCCGATACCGATTTTTCCATGCTGCAGGCCACAATAAAACGTCTTGAGGGACTCGATGCCGCGGCACCACAGCTTATCTGCAACGAGCAGCACCGTTTCCTCGCCGCCGAACAAATGCGCCTGTTGGGTATCGAACAGACCAATATCCTGCTCGAACCAGTCGGCCGTAATACCGCACCGGCCATTGCCTTGGCGGCATTGCAGGTCTACAGCGAAACTGAAGACCCGATACTGTTAGTGCTGGCGGCGGATCACCTGATACAGGATGTTCAAGCGTTCCAGGCCAGTATCCGGACGGCCTTGCCGCTGGCGGAGGCCGGCAAGCTAGTGACTTTCGGGATTGTCCCCACTCATCCGGAAACCGGCTACGGCTATATCGAGAAAGGAGACAGTGTTGATGCCGGTGGTTTCGCGGTGAACCGTTTTTTTGAAAAACCTGACCTGCTTACCGCACAGGAATATCTGGCTAGCGGCAGCTATTTTTGGAATAGCGGGATGTTCATGTTCCGCGCCAGCCGCTATCTGGAAGAGCTGCAGCTTTACCGACCGGACATTCTGGCAGCTTGTAGGGAGGCTTTAGCCGGTGGTTCGCAGGATATGCACTTCACGCGTGTCGACCAAACGGCCTTTGCCGCCTGCCCGGAGGACTCCGTCGACTATGCGGTGATGGAAAAGACCGCCGATGCGGTCATGGTGCCGCTGGATGCAGGCTGGAGCGATATCGGCTCCTGGTCGGCACTCTGGGAGGTCAGTAAGAAGGACAAGCAGGGTAATGTCTTCAAGGGCGATGTGCTCGACCAGCATTCGCGCAACACGTATGTGCATGCGGATAGCCGCCTGGTAGCGACTGTCGGCGTGGATGACCTTGTGATAGTGGAAACCAAGGATGCCGTCCTGGTCGCCCACAAGAACCATGTACAGGACGTAAAGAAGATCGTCGAGCAATTGAAGACGGTTTCACGCAATGAGCACATCAACCATCGCGAGGTATATCGCCCATGGGGGGTATATGACTCCATCGACAATGGTCACCGATACCAGGTCAAACGCATCACCGTAAAGCCAGGCGCCAAGCTATCGGTACAGATGCATCATCATCGTGCCGAGCACTGGATCGTTGTCAGCGGTACCGCCAAAGTAACCAATGGCGACAAGACCTATCTGATCACGGAAAACCAGTCCACCTACATTCCCATTGGCCAGATCCACGCCTTGGAAAATCCGGGAGTCATCCCTCTGGAATTGATTGAGGTCCAGTCCGGCTCTTACCTGGGTGAAGACGATATAGTGCGCTTTGAAGACAAGTATGGCAGGGCGTGAAAGCGTTTCTGCATTGGCGATTTCCATAGAGTAGAAATCCTGTGAAAATCCGAATGCCCCTGATACAGCTCTTCTCAAGCAGCTCTAGCTTGCCATTCATACACGTCCTACCTCTAAAAACCCTCAGTGATTATTCTTTCGTAAGCGATCCATAAACCACACATGGCAAAAAAGCGATGTGTGTATTTAGCGCGCTTTCCACGGCAGCAAGGCTCCCTAGTCTTCTGCTGTTGGCTTTGGCGGTTTCTACCAGACTATAAAGTTCTGCACCACATACCCATTAACGAGAGGCAGACCAGCGAACATGTTAGAAAACGTCAGACATGTCAGGCGTCCTACACAGGTATTCTAGGGGCAATAAACGCAAAATGAATGCCACTGAAGATAGACCCGGAACGGCGCTCTATTCGGGCCCGAATCCATGACTATGCTTCAAGCTACCGGACGCTCAAAGCTCGTTGCCTTGCACTCACATTTCTGAGTATCACCGCAAATACAGACGATGCATCAAAAGGAATCTTCCATGACCAAACTACTCGCTTCCGCCCTAATGCTTGCTTTAAGTACCTGCGCCCTGGCTGCTGAGCCTCCCGCGGTATCTCCTTCTACAAGCGCACCGACTAAGCCCTTAACAAGCACTCCCTTGGCCACCCCGACAGGTGTCTTGGGTGGCGTTACCACATCGACTGCCATCGGTATTGGCGTCGCTGTTGCAGCTGGGGCCGCTGCGCTGTCATCCAGTGGCGGTAGCGGAAACAATGGCGGCGCCACCGGCACTACCGGAACCACCGGTACTACCCGCTAAGCGCGCCCCAAGGTCGATAGTCTTCGACCACCCGGAGCAATCCGGGTGGTTGAGTTTTGATGTGTTCCCTCCACAAGTGTCCCCCATCATGATTCGTAGTTTGTCGCTCGCTGTGCTTGCAGGCGTTGCCCTGCAAGGCTGTATGTTCGCACCCGGTCAACACCTGGACACTAGTAGAATAGTGAACGATGGCTCACCGGAAAGCAGTCGGGTCGAGTTGATTCCGATAACGCCCAAACTGATTGCTCAGAACATGGCGACAAAAAGGGACGTTTCGGTGCCGGCCGAGTTGTTGGCGTTCCATCCGGGGGCTTATCGGATCGGCGCCAACGATGTGCTGTACATCACTGTGTGGGATCATCCGGAGTTGACTGCGCCGTCGGGGCCACAACAACAAATTGATGCCAACGGCCGTCTTGTACGTCCGGACGGCACTATGTTTTATCCTTATGTTGGCAATGTTCAGGCAGCGGGTAAAACCATCGAA
Organism: Pseudomonas sp. GW821-FHT02H09; assembly: GCF_059421425.1. Classification (NCBI taxonomy): domain Bacteria; kingdom Pseudomonadati; phylum Pseudomonadota; class Gammaproteobacteria; order Pseudomonadales; family Pseudomonadaceae; genus Pseudomonas; species Pseudomonas sp. GW821-FHT02H09. The sequence continues at coordinate 188,831 of NZ_JBWKVA010000010.1, read as the reverse complement.
GAGCTGCGCGCTTTTATTGCTGATCGCCTGAAACAATACATCGACAGCCCCCAGGTTGACTTGAGCGTTTTACGGTTTGCCAGTCAAAAAGTAGTTGTTTCCGGTGCTGTTTTAAACGCCACTCCACAGCCCATTACTACTTCGCCGGCCAGTGTCGTCGAGGCTATCAGCGCCGCCAATGTCGACCCATTGAATGCCGACCTTTCCGGTCTGACGCTGACCCGCGACGGGCGTCAATATCGGCTGGATCTGGACGCACTTAACAGCAAAGGCTCGCAGTTGCAAAACGTCTATTTGAAAGACGGCGACCAGTTGTACCTTCCCTACAATGACCGTAAAAAGATCTACGTCATGGGTGAGGTCAACCAGCCACGGGCGCTCACGTTCAAAATCAATCGGATGAATCTGGCGGATGCGGTCGGATCAGTCGGTGGACTGAACCAGACCACGTCCAATGGCAATGCGCTTTATGTCATTCGGGGTGCCGAAAACCTTGAAACCGAGCCGGCAAAAGTCTTTCAGCTGGACGCCGAATCGCCTACCGCTTTTGCCCTCGCCAGTCGCTTCGATCTGCAACCCCAGGATATTGTCTACGTCGGCCCTGCCGGGGTGACCCGCTGGAACCGCTTGATCAGCCAGTTGGTACCCTCCGCGACCATCCTGGGTACCGGAGCAGCGGCTCAAAACGACATCAGTGCAGCTAGCAGCCGATAAGGTTTGATAAGCGTTGAAAACTTTGCGTAACAGCTCATGCCTGGCGATGGGTTTACTACTGTGTGGCTGCAATCCGTTGATGCAGGCGTCGCTGGATACATTTAAAGACTCCGCACTGGGCGTCCAGCCGCTAGCAGTAACTGCGGCGCAAGTGGAGGCCGTGCCCTATGCACAGATCAAGGTCACCACGAACGCTAGCGAAGGGGTGATGGCAAAGCTTCGCCAGCAGGACGACCTGGAGTTCTGGGTCGCCTCCGGCAAGCAGGTGTTGTTGATGCGCGACGGCCTGGCTGTGCGCAGCGTCGGCCTGGATATCAATCTCGATGGCACACGCTTCGACGGCGAGTCGCCGTTCAAGCTTGGCTTGCAACGCTTGCCCGACGGTTACAGCAGTACCCGCTGGATAGATCTCTACCAGGGTCAGCGGGTCGGACTGGCAGTCAACAGTCGTTTCAGTCGACAGGCCATCGAAACTGTCACCATCCTGGACAAGGACTATGCGTTGCAGCGCATAGACGAACGCATCGACATACCCGAGCTGGGATTCCACGCTACCAACCGTTTCTGGGTCAGGCCTGGCGATGGCTTGATCCTGCAGAGCGAACAACATCTCACGCCGGAGCTTTTCTTGAAGATTGTGCAATTGCGCCCTGACCGGGAGACGGCCCGGTGAGATTTTCGAAAACGCTGTCGGCTTGCCTGTTGCTGGCCAGTTCTGCGATGACTCAGGCCGCTGTCACGGTGACGGGTGATGTACTAAACGCCGGATCCTTCACGCTGGAGCCAGGCGCACGCTTGCTCGATGCCGTCAGCCAGGCCCGCCCGAACGCCGAAAGTTACTGGCTGGCCGCCGCCTGGTTGCACCAGCCGCTGCTGGAGCAGCAAAGCCGCCTTAAAGCCGGCGTGCTGTTCGATTTGAAAATGGTCCAGCGCGGCGCCTTGCTGGAAGAAAAAAGCAGCCTTGCAGCCCTGGCTGCGCGCCTGTATGAAGATGTCAGCCGACTGCCCGTCACCGGCCGCAAAGTCGCGGTGCTCGACCCCGTGGCGCTGGAGGTCGCGTTCGCCCGCAATTACTCGCTCAATGATGGTGACCAGCTGATTTACCCCCTGCGTCCGACGACGGTCACTGTCCTGGGCGCGGTGGAAAAACCCTGCAAGCTGCCTTATCGCGCCCTGCAGCAAGCCCATGAATATCTCAAAAGCTGTCTGCCACTCGCCGACGCAGAGGCCGATTACCTGTGGCTGGTTCATCCCGATGGCCAGGTCAAGCGAGTCGGCATCGCCGCCTGGAACCGCGAGGATGGGGTGATTGCCGCCGCGGGCAGCACGATTCTGGTGCCTGTGCGAAACGATAGTCCCGATCTGCCCACGCCCGATTTGAATGAACAGCTGGCCGAGTTTCTCGCCACCCAACCGCTGGTCGAGGTGGCCCCTTGAAGTTATGTTTTGCAGCCGTAGTGTTGTTGCCCTGCAGTTTGGCTCATGGCGAGCCGCGTTTTACCCAGAATGATTTCGGTGGCGTGGGTTTGTTGCAAACGCCTACCGCCCGGATGGCACCGGCCGGCGAATTCAGCCTGAACGCCAACCGTACGGACCCTTATTCTCGCTATAGCATTTCATTACAGCCCCTCGATTGGCTGGAAGGTAGTTTCCGTTATACCGCCATCAGCAACCGTAAGTACGGGTCCGAGTCGCTCAGCGGCAACCAGAGTTATAAAGACAAAGCGGTCGATGCAAAGGCCCGCCTCTGGCAAGAAAGCCATTGGCTGCCCGAGGTCGCGCTCGGCTTTCGCGATATCGGTGGCACCGGCCTGTTTTCCAGCGAATACTTTGTGGCGAACAAGCGTTACTACAACCTGGATTTCAGCCTGGGCATTGCCTGGGGTTACATCGGTAACCGGGGGGATTTCGACAACCCTTTGGGACACGTCAGTAAGCGCTTTGATACACGCCCAGTCAGCGAGACTGCGGGCGACATCAATACCAACGCGTATTTTCGCGGCTCGCCCTCGTTGTTTGGCGGTGTAGCCTATCAAACACCCTGGGCCCCCTTGAGCTTGAAACTCGAGTTCGACGGTAACGACTACAAGCACGAACCGAAAAGCAATAACCAGGTGCAGGACTCCCCCATTAACATTGGGGCGGTCTACAAGCTCAGTGACTCTGTCGATTTGACCGCGGGCTGGGAGCGCGGCAATACCGCGTTGTTTGGCATCACGGTTCATACCAATTTCGCCAGCCGCAAGGCGCCGGTCAAGCGCTACGATCCCGCTGTCGAAGCGCTTCCAGCACACGCGCCGACTATGCCGCTCAATCAGGTCGACTGGGCCGAGGTTTCCAAACGACTGGAAAACAACGCGGGTTATAAGGTCGAACGCATTACTCAGCGCGATTCCGAGCTGATGGTGTATGGCGAGCAGTCACGCTATTTCTACTCGGCCAAAGGCGTGGGCCGGGCCAGCCGGATTCTGGACAACAGCGCGAATGACGAAATCGACTGGTTCACCCTGGTGAACAAGCGTTACGACATGCCCGTGGAAGAAACCAGTGTGCCGCGCGAAACCTTCCGGGCCGTGGTGAACAATCAACAAGACCTTACAGACCTGCACCGCACCACCGAAGTAAACCGGGCCACCCCACACATTGAAAACACTCTGTACACCCAGGCACCAGAACGGTTTACCTATGGTTTCGGATTGGGTTACAAGCAAAACGTTGGCGGTCCTGATGGCATGCTGTACCAGCTGACCGCCGATGTGGACGCAGAATACCGCTTTACCCGCAACACGTGGACAAGCGGCGTCGTAAGCGCCAATCTCATAAACAACTTCGATAACTTCAAGTACGACGCACCGAGCAAGCTGCCCCGAGTGCGAACCGATTTGCGCAAGTACATCACGACTTCTGATGTAACGATGCCGACATTTCAGCTCAACCACGCCAGGCAACTGGATCAAGACTTGTATGGCATGGTGTATGCCGGTTATCTGGAGTCAATGTTCGCCGGCGTCGGCGGTGAATTGCTGTACCGCCCCATGGGCGAGCGCTGGGCCTTGGGTGCTGATTTGAACTATGTACGCCAGCGTGCGTTTGACCAGGGCTTTGGCCTGCGCGGATACAGGACCCTGACCGGTCACGTCACTGCTTATACAGAGCTGCCGTTCGATTTGCAGGCGGCGGTCAGTGTCGGGCGTTACCTGGCGCGCGATTGGGGTACCACGATCGATCTGTCCCATGAGTTCAGTAACGGCGTGAAGTTCGGTGGCTGGGTCACCCGCACCACCGCGTCAGCAGCAGAGTTCGGTGAGGGTAGCTTCGACAAAGGTATCTATATCTCGGTCCCCTTCGACGAGTTGATGAGCGTTTCCACCATGCGTCGCGCCAATTTGATCTGGGCACCGCTGACCCGCGATGGTGGCGCGCGCCTTAACCGCCAGTATTCGCTGCACACCATGACCGATGGCCGCAACGGCGATGCCTTCTATAAAAACTTTGAGAAGATCACTGAGTGAGCCTGTCGATTGCGCGTGCCACACAACTCCCCTTCTGGGTACGGGGGTTGTTTTTCATCGGCATTAGTGTGGCCTTGCTGACAGCCGGATTGCGCGCGCAACCGATCCCCGAAACCTTTTCCCAGCAGGACAAGCTGCACCATTTGGTTGGCTTTTTCGCTCTGGCCTTCAGTTGCCGGCTGGCCTTTTTACAGGTCAAGCTGCGCTGGATCGCACTGGGTTGCCTACTCACGGGGATCCTGATCGAATATGCACAAGAACTGATGCCATTACGCACGGCATCAGCTTACGACGCCCTGGCGAATGGCGTCGGCGTGTTGCTCGGCTTGCTGATTGCGTGGCGCTGGACGCGCTAGTAGCAGCGAGATGCACGCTTTGCCCTTGTTATGCTCAGCCTGCCATGCATTTCAGCATCGACACCCGCCTGGTCCTGAGATGGGTTTCAACACGACAGTGAAAACAGCTCTGGATCAATCGCCCTACAATCGAGACTCATCCAGGCTTACCTTGCAACTTCCTATCTAACAGTCCGATAGCATCGTCGTTCCGTCATGTCAGGCGAATACAATTGTGTGGTTAAATTGATACGCTATCCAGACGCACCGATGATCTCCAAGATAAGCATCATGCAGGATCGGTCAGTTTTCATGCTGACATGGCATAACGAGCGCGCGCTTCTGAAACCTGATATCGATTGAAAAATGCGCCTGGCAACAATGATGGCTATATGACATTGTTTAAATTAGTAGGCTGGGAATTCCGTCAATAAAATCGACAGTATCCTGACGCTGTAAAACAGTCAGTAATCACTGGGGCACGCTGTGGGTTTCCCGGTCATGCCTGAGCATAGGAGCCATACCAGACGGGAAAATTGCCTGTCGTTTCAGAGGCTTAAGACGAGCCAATTTTGGATGGCCGCTGCGCCTTGGCGATTGATACCCAAGCTCTAAGCTGAAAGTCGAACTGTTAAATAAGCAAAAATATCTGTAGGGTATGTGCCTGAAAAATTTCGGATAGCGCTTTAAAACCGCTATTTTCAAAACCTTGAGGAGCATTGGGTTACACCGCCTGGCAAAGGGTTTGACAGGTAAAAATGTTATAAATTGTCAGATGCACCGTTAAACTTGTGTGGCAATATTATTGTGCCGCTACCGCTAAGTACTTGAGTTAGATCACATGATTGATGCAGGACGCACATTCAAAGAGCAAAGGACAGCCATTTTAGCCTTTGGTCGCACCGCAGCTTTGGCAGAGAACTTAAAACTGCTTATTGTATCGGACACTTTACACGTTGACGCATTGAGCTACTGCACCCCCCCTGGAGCAGGCCCCCAATATAAGTTCCGCCAATGCGATAATCATTGAAATCGACGCCCCGTCCGTTTTTAATGAAGGCATTGAACTTGTTAAAAAAATTCGGCTCAAAAATTTTTTGGCACGAATTTTTATAGTGTTCACACACACCAAGTCGCTCACTAAAGTCAAGTGCTATCTCGCCGGCGCCGATCATTGCATTAAATTGCCTGTCGACCCTCATGAAAAAACAAACTTTTTCCCGGAACTATTTCAGAACCCCGAGTGGAAGTCTGAAATAAAGCTGGTTTTGGACCAGGCACGCCTCTGCCTATGCGGGGATGCAAAAAAACTGGAAGTCTCTTATTCAGAAATGAAAATTCTGGACGCATTGATCAATGCGCAAGAACATATTTTGAGTCATGACGATATCGCAAAAGCTCTAGACTGGAATGTAAGATTTTACGACCCGCGCGCCCTGGAAAAAACAATCAGCAGACTGCGCGGCAAGATAAAAAAGGTCTATGACATTAATGCCATTCAAAACGTGCGTGGCTATGGCTATCGATTGTGCCGGGGCGTTATATCGTAAAAATACAACCTACCCATGACTAAATAACAGACAAATGGATGTTAACGAGAAATTCGCCACTATGGACAGTCCCAACACAGAGTTATTTCGACAGTCAATATTCAAGCGTGACGACACGTTGTTCGGCTGCGGGATACAGGCACACGGCGCAGGTGAGAATTTCGACGCCCTAAAGGTATGTCGAACACTTTCAGCTGCCCTACTGGATGTCACTCGCAGCAAAAAACTCACTCAGACTCACTTGACAGCAACTTCATCAATGGTGCAGCCCGCTCCTTTGATACCTGATACCTTTGGCAGAATTTTTATTTCCATAGGGTCACGCAACTTATTAGATACCGTACTGATAGAGTATATTACCCGCGTCAGTGACGCACTGAAAATACATGACAAAATATTAACAGTCAGTATTTATGAATTCTCATCCCCCCTCAGCACGACTGAAGAGAAGAGAACCCTTATCAGCCACATCTACCTGCTAAAAGATAGCGGCATAGACATCGCCTTTTCGAGCTACAGCCTACTCGAAGGCAGCACCAAGACCCAGAGCACCCCAAACATATTCAACTACCTGATAGTTGATCTGCAAAAAAACGACCTGAGTGAAAAGCTCAACGCCACACCAGAACTACTCAATAGACTCTACGACCAAATGAACATCATGACTCATACAAAGAAAGTCAGATTCATTGCCGAGCGAATAGAGCTTGAACACCATCATGTACTGGCAAGAAGCCTGCCGTTTGATTTCTTTCAGGGAGACTATTACTCCCCCTCCAAGGCATTCGCAAATAAAGGATTGAATTTGCCATGACTAGAATGATGCTTGATAACATCCCGGTAAATAAACAGCTTTTAATTTTTACCCGTGACTTCCTGGCGAGAAAAAAACTCAAATCACCGGGCCCTGGGCACACGCACCCCTCCTCCGAACTCAACCCCGACGAGAGCGTACTGGCCGAGGAGGGAGAGCTCCTTAAAAAGCCGTACAAAAATCCCGAGACATGGTCGTTCAATGCCGAGGAGCGGACACTGTCCAATATGGCGAAAAGAATTTCGCTCACTGGCATTGAAACACTCTTGCTCAAACAACTGCTATCCAATGAGCAGCGAGTATCCAGCAAGACAGAACTGATCCAGGGCATCAATAGAGATCCTGAGCGTTACCGCGGCCTTGAAATGTGTCTGAGCAGGCTGCAAGAAAAATTCAGCGATACCGCTAATGGGGAGCGCCTGTTCCGCTCCGTGCGAAACCGTGGCTATTGCCTGGTTCAAAAAGTAAATATTACCTGCTGATCAAACAAGACCGCAGATTCCAACAATAATAAATGCGGTTACCCCCCAAGTAAAACATAAAACCCTGACCTTTTTTATTATCCTTTTTCTACTCAAGCATGCCTTCCATTCCCCCACCACCAAGGTTATTACGCTCGCGCGATTAACCTTTTATCCACTCCCGCAGACTGACTTTTTATAACACTCAGCAGCACTACACATCATTGTCGCCGTTATAAAACGTCAGACGCTGCAGAAAGCAACCCATTAATATCAAAGCATCATACAGACGCTTCTGCGCCTGCTGCTTACTATTAAACATACCAAACCAACAAAGCGCAGGCTAACACTAAGCCAGTCGGATTCAAGGTTGTCGCTCCGGCCGAACTTGATGATGTGTACAGAACACAAACACCTATCTGCTCCAGGAAGACAACAGAAGTAAGGCATGGACGAGCGTGTGCAGCTCGCTATTTTGAGCCGTCCATAATCAGGCAAAAAAAATACCACAGGGTTTGCGCTTTGTTACATACTCGTATAAACCGGAAATCAGTCTATAAAGGGCTTACCTTTTGGGGCCAATGGGCCGTTGCAATGGGTTTTGTCATTGCACTACTGTTCGCGCTCGCCTATTACCAAACAGGAGAAGTCGGCTCTCATTACCGCGTGCTTGCCGTCCTGTTTCTTCTGGGGTCGGTTCCCTCCTACTCACTGATGCAGGTCTATCATAAACAGCATGGTTACCTGAGCGGCCTGGCACGGCTTCTTATCGGCTGGTTGATCACCTTGGCCGGTTTGACAAGTATCGGCTTCCTCAGCAAAACCGGTGAGTTGTTCTCCCGTGAAATCATAATAACCTGGGCATTGCTGGGGTATGGGTTACAGGCCCTGCTTTATATTCCAATGCACAGCTTTTCAAAGTTCTATCATCGCCAGCTGAACCGCCAGCACAACACGTTGATCATAGGCACCAATGGACTGGCACTGAAACTGGCAGACTCACTGTCCCGACTGGAATCTGTGCCGTTGGTCGGCCTTGTCAGTGCCACACCTGACGAACCGACCAACGAACTGATTGGCGCCAGCTCATCCAGAATCGTGGGTCAGTTAGATGAATTGCGTACGCTGATCACCGCTCATGATATTCGGCGTTTGTACATTGCCCTCTCATTAAGTGAAGCACAACACATCGAAGCGTTGTATATCGACCTTCTTGATATGAATGTCGATGTCGTCTGGGTTCCTGACCTGAACAGCATGACTCTTCTTAATCACTCGGTGAGCGAGGTGGATGGCTTACCCGCCATACATCTCAATGAAAGCCCACTGACCAGCTACCCCACCGCGGCGTTTAGCAAGGCGTTACTGGATCGTGGCCTGGCGCTCATGGCCCTTATCGGCTTCAGCCCACTGCTGTTGCTCATTGCCGTCGCGGTCAAACTGTCGTCCCCGGGCCCCATTATTTTCAAGCAGGCGCGTCATGGCTGGAACGGCAAGATCATCAACGTCTGGAAATTCCGTTCCATGCGTGTACATGATGACCGGCATGTCCAGCAGGCTAGCCGTCAAGATTCGCGGATTACCGCTGTGGGGCGTTTCATACGCCGTACTTCCATCGATGAATTGCCACAGTTTTTCAATGTGCTGCAAGGCCATATGGCACTCGTAGGGCCGCGCCCTCATGCCGTTGCCCATAACGACTACTACACCGGAAAAATCAGCGCCTACATGGCTCGCCACCGGATTAAACCGGGGATCACCGGACTTGCCCAGATCAGCGGCTGCCGGGGCGAAACCGAAACCATCGACAAGATGCAAAAGCGCGTCGAAATGGACCTTGCCTACATTAATAACTGGTCACTGTGGCTTGATATAAAAATCTTGATCAAGACCCCGTTCACGCTCCTGTCAAAGGATGTCTATTAATACGCTTGATCATTCTTGTCGAACCGCTGGGCAGTTGCTGATCGCTTATAAAAACCCGCTTGATTGTTCTAACGCTTACTGCATGGGCAAACACTCTACAGCGCTATAGCGGAACGTCGGGGCTTAATCCAGTTAAACAGCTGTCAAATCAAATAGAGTGAGAATGACATGGACAGCATGCATCCCGTACAGGTTATCGCGGTAACCAGTGGCAAAGGTGGTGTAGGAAAGACGAGTGTGGCAGTCAACTTGTCGCTGGCTCTGGCTAAACTTGGCCGACGCGTCATATTGCTGGATGGCGATCTAGGCCTGGCAAATGTCAACGTCTCACTCGGCCTGCCCCCCAATCAGACTCTCATCGACGTGCTCGAAGGGCGCTGCGAGCTGCGCGACGTGCTACTTCGAGGGCCCGGCGGAATCCGTATCGTCCCGGCCTCCCCCGGCAGTCAGAACATTCTTAATCTGACCAGCGCGCAGTACGCCGGACTGATCCATGCCTTCAGCGATATTGAGGATGATCTGGATGTCCTGGTAATCGACACCGCGGCCGGAATAGGCGATTTAGTCGTCAACTTCGTCCGCGCGGCGCAGGAGGTGCTGGTGGTGGTGTGCGATGAGCCGACCTCGATCGCCAACGCCTATGCACTCATCAGAGTACTTAATCGCGACTACGGTATGAACCGCTTCCGTGTATTGGCCAACATGGTGCGCAACCAGCAGCAAGGTCGCAGTCTGTTCAGCAAGCTCACGAAAATTACCGATAACTTCCTTGACGTCTCCTTACACTATGCCGGCGCTTTGCCTTATGAAGAAAGCATGGTCAAGGCACTGAAGAACCATCGTGCATTGTATGAGGCTTTTCCACGCTCCAGGGGCGCCCTTGCATTCAAGACCCTTGCGCAGAAAGTTAACCGCTGGCCGTTGCAAACCGCCCCGCGGGGGCATCTGGAGTTCTTCGTTGAGCGACTGGTGCGTCAGAGTGCTGCAGCCGCTCTGGTGTGACTGTCCGCGGCGATCACGAACATTTACGGCACCGGACACCTTCCCCGCCGCCTGAAACCGGCGCGAACAGCTCAGCAGCAAGCTCGACGCACAATGGGACGAAGTCGCTCACCTTTTGTCGCAAGTCGATTGACTCTGAAAGGGTCTTGGAGCCCAGTAGCACAGCTAATTTCAAGCAAAATCAAAAGAAGAAAACTCATGTCGCGAATAATGGTGATATCTGGCGATTTCCTGGCAGGTGATGCCGAATTTCGTGACGGCATGTTCATTTTAAGATCCTCAGTTAATCCGTCTCGCGAACTGAATATTCCAATTTCAAAACTGAAAATCCTCGAGTGCTCGAGCGAAGAGATCGTCACCGACAAAGGCAGCGCCATCCGTTGGGGCCTTGCCGGCTCTCTGGTTCTTGGCCCCGTCGGGCTGGTCACCGGCCTGCTGCTGTGCGGAAAAGTAAAGCACATCACCTTCTACGTTCAATTCAAAAATGGCCAACGCCTTCTCGCCACAACCGATAGCGAAACGTACGCAAAAATTTCTGCCACCCACCTCAAATAACGCCCAAGCCCCCCCTTTAAAATCAGCTGCTATTCAAACCGGGTTTCATGTTCTTCCTTATCGCTTTCTATCCCTTGACGCACACCACCTGGCGCAGCGTATGGAGCACCTCCACCAAATCGCGCTGGGCGTTCATGACTTGATCGATGTCCTTGTAAGCCATCGGGATTTCGTCGATGACCGCTGCATCCTTGCGGCACTCGACATGGGCGGTGGCGCGGATCTGGTCTTCGACGGTGAAGCTTTTTTTCGCCTGGGTACGGCTCATGGTACGACCGGCGCCATGACTGCAGGAGCAGAACGATTCCTCATTCCCCAGCCCTCGGACGATGAAGCTCTTGGCGCCCATGGAGCCGGGGATGATGCCCAACTCGCCCTTCCTTGCTGACACCGCGCCCTTGCGGGTCACCAGGATGTCTTCGCCGAAATGTCGCTCTTTCTGCACATAGTTGTGATGACAGTTCACCACCTGCAGTGCCGCCTCGAAGGGTTTTCCAAGCACCTGACGCACCGCAAGAATCACCGACTGCATCATCAGTGCACGGTTCTGCCGGGCAAAGTCCTGGGCCCAGCCGACCGCTTCGACGTAGTCCGCGAAGTGTCGACTACCTTCTTCAAAGTAGGCCAGGTCACGGTCCGGCAAGTTGGCGATGTGCTGACGCATGTCGGCCTTGGCCAGTTCGATGAACAGATTGCCGATGGCGTTACCCACGCCACGCGAGCCGCTGTGCAGCATGAACCAGACCCGATTCGCCTCGTCCAGGCAAACCTCGATGAAGTGATTGCCGGTTCCCAGAGTTCCCAGGTGCTTGCGGTTGTTGGTAGTGGCAAGCCTGGGGTATTTGTCGGTGATGGCCTTGAACCGGGCATCCAGTGCCGACCACGCTTTATCGACCGGGCGCGGCACGTTATCCCAGGCGCCCTTGTCCCTCTCGGCACGCCCGCAGGTGCGGCCATGGGGCACGGCCTTCTCGATCGCACAGCGCAGGCCGTGCAGGTTGTTCGGCAGGTCGGCGGCGGTCAGCGAGGTGCAGGCAGCGATCATGCCGCAGCCGATATCGACCCCGACCGCTGCCGGAATGATCGCGCCCACGGTGGGAATCACGCTGCCGATGGTCGATCCCTTACCCAGGTGAACGTCCGGCATAACGGCCAGGTGCCTAAAGATGAACGGCATCTTTGCGGTGTTCATCAATTGCTGCCTGGCTTCTGCCTCAACGGGAACGCCTTGGGTCCAGAGCTTGATCGGCTTGCCGTGGGCGACTTCCAGTAATTGGTAGCTGTGTTGTTGCATGACTTGGTGCTTTCCTGAAGGCGACAACGGCGGGTGAAACATGCACCGCCTACTACAAGTTTAGCGAGCCGTAGCCAGCGCAGGGGTAAGCCCAAATGACGGTAAGTCAAGGCGTTTGGCTGCGCACATTCCCCCGTAGCAGCTGCCGAAGGCTGCGTTCGAGTGCGCAGCACTCGTAAGATGGCAAACTTCGTCCTTTCAGGTAGACCGCAGTCACCCATTTGCGACCGCTACGCGGCCGAACGCAGCCTTCGGCAGCTGCTACGGTTCGCGTAACGGCTTAACTTACCGGCATCAGGGCAATCCCACTGTCGAATTGATGGGGGCGATTGGGTGTCCGGTATTAGTTGACCACTGCAATTTGCTTGAGAGCACTGGGGCAAGCCCGAATGACGGTAAGTCAAGGCGTTTGGCTGCGCACATCCCCCGTAGCAGCTGCCGAAGGCTGCGTCCGAGTGCGCAGCACTCGTAAGATGGCAAACTTCGTCCTTTCAGGTAGACCGCTATCACCCATTTGCGACCGCTACGCGGCCGAACGCAGCCTTCGGCAGCTGCTACGGGGAAATGCGTTGAATCTGAAACTCCTTAATTTACCGGCATTGAGGCAAGCCCACCGTTGAATTGATGGGGACGCCTAATATTGGAAATCGCGGCTTAGCTCGTTCTAAAAAAACCGGCACGACGCCATCCGCGCAAGATCACAGGCAGGAGGGAGCCAGATGGCATTCGGTGGGAGGTTAGCTATCAAAAGAAGGAAGCTGCGGGCATAGAGCGCGACATCAAAGAAATCGGCGACGAGCAACGTTACGATGCTCGTTAACAGAAGAGCCTGCCGATTCTTGTCCAATTGCTTCACTGGCTGGAGAAAACCCATCCGCAGGTCACCGCACAAAATGCGTTAGGCAACGGGGCTTTTCTGTCGCGTTGACCAGACGCAAACCAAGGCGGACGAATCCAAAGTGAAAGCCAGCATTGGTTATTGCATAGCTTCAATTGACCATGCATTTTCAACTGACACGGCATCCACACCCACAAGATTTACGGCTGCTGCACTGTTCTGATCCGCCTGCACATAAATTTCCTCCCCAGCATGTATAAGGGAAGCCCCCTCAAGAGTATAAGTCCTGGCATTTGCCGTATCTGCATAATAGACCCTAGAGGCTATTAATGATGAAGATGTTCTCCCGATTCCAAGCCTGACACGAGTCCCTACAGGGACAGCTAAAGTTATACACGCTCTAAACCTGTAAATAGCCTCGTAAGGAACTGTAAAACAGCCAGTTGCAGGATTATAGTTACCCCCATGATCATAACTCTTGGTTGGAAAATTTATTTTAGCGCCTACTCCTGGATAGCCGGAATTAGCCACCTGCTGTGAAGTGGTTGCTGTTAAAGCACATCCGACAATACTAGACGTGCTAGCTATTTTCTTTCCACGCCTAAAAACCTGAACATCCGGAGCGCTACGAGATAGACCAGCTGCAATCTGACTGTCCAATATACCCAGCCCAGCACCATCGACAATATCCAAATTAACTGTCATGCCCGCAATATTAGCGCTGTTATTGCACTCTACAAATTTACCAATTACGGAAAGACTCCCCCCCGCGTCTATTCTATGGATGCCGTTTATAGTCAAGTTAATAACATTTTTAGCGAGGGGTGACACATTATAGCTAATAGTCGGCCAATAAACGGCTGAGGTATTGGGCCACAATTGGCATCTATGAACGATACGCGACTCTTCAATCGTTAGTATGTTTAGCGCTTCTATATTGTAACCTTTTTCGCAATTATCAAGCTCCACGAACTTGATAGCGGTCCGCCCTCCGTTAAGGAGATCAAACGGAATATCTATAGCCCATCCACGCTGATTGCCCATAGAGATGTGGGCGTATTCACTGGCAACACCAACTCCACGAATCCCACCCGAAATACCATCTATAATACGTGTGAATTTGAATTTGCAGTGGGTAACGCCAACGGAGTTGTCATTGTTCATTCCGTAACCGAGTGAGGCATTGGACTCAACACCATCGAACTCGCAAAAGCTGACATTATGCGGATCCGGATTATTCCCTGCATAAAGCTTGCGCTCAAAGTGGAGCAAATCGCCGCGTAAACCCTGCCCACGGATATACCCGAAATGAGTTCCACTAAACCCGTAAATTGAAAGACCGTGCCTAGCGGTGGCGGTTGATGCCGGGAACGGATCCACAAAGGTGACACCGCCATGACTGCCACCACGCCACAGCCGGTAAAGTGCCGATGTGGAAGTGCCATTATTGATGCGTAGCATCGGCGCGTTAACATCAGAGGCAGCGACGAAGAAAACCGAACCGTGCCCTGCGGTTTTAATGTGAGGAAAAGGCCGATCAATCCACCCGGAGGAAAAGTCCAGCTGGCCCGGAGTTACCAAATACGTTCCAGCCGTAATAACCCCTGGATGCCCGGTTGATAGACAGTGTGTATAGAACGCCAGAAGCGCTGCGGTCGAATTTGCCAACCCTGAAGGGTCGGCCCCAAAATCATTGACCGCGCTCACCTCTTCCAGCGCTCTCTTATATAGATCCGACTTAATTGATCCATACACGGGATTCTGATAATTGGAGAGGGCCGCACCTCCAGGGCCGGCCATTTCCTGCCGCAACACATCATCCCCTAGCAGCACAAACGCATCGCTCTCGGTCGTCCAGTCACCGGTCGTTGAATACGGTACTGCAACGAATGACGACAGACGATACGGCCGCCCACCCTTCATGAAATACTGGTTGTGTGCGGTGATTTGCAGTGGGCTGTCCGCATAGTCGCCGAGCAAGGCGTAGCCGCTGGACTGAAGGAAATGCTCGAACTGCGAGGCACGACTGGCCTGTGCCGCTTCGAACGCTGATTTGCTTTCGGACCGAAATGTTATGAATGTGGATTCGCGATCACCCTGCGCACTTTGAAACTCGCTATTGCGCTGCGTCTGATCCGAATCGAACTCAGCAATCATCCCTGGAATGCTTTTACGATCCACGCTGAACCGATCTGTATACCTTGAGGCGGGCCCATTAGCGAAGTTGTCGATGCTCTTGGCGTTATCGGACAAATCGCGCGGGTCGGTACTGCCGATCGGGTTGCGAGTGTTATAGCTCATGGTTATCTCGCTCACAGGATAAGCCGCCGGCGCCGCAAATGAAGCGGTACCGAGTGCGCTGATTTTTATCAATTGGCGGCGACTAATCATTGTGATTCAGCCTTCTATATGGGATTGGTCACGATTATATCGGCGAAGCTTTCTGAAGGATTCAGGCGAGTGGGTACCGGTCGTCGTAGGTATACACGCGAGCGGCGTAGGGCATGCCCTTCATCGCCACATTGCCGTTCGATGGGATGGAGCTGGTCGCTCGCACAGGGTAGACCTACTTGCCCGTCGGGCCGAATAATATATGCGGCGGCTCCAACGTCCAATCGGCATCAGGTGTGAAGTCCAGTTCAATAGCCGTGACGTGGTAGTCGTCTATCTGGGCGGTGTGACCACCAGGCCAATCTGATTGTCGGTATAGATCGCGTAATCAACCTCTACCCCATTCAGCAGCACCCGGCGGCCTATTAGCCATTCCCCAAGTGTTTCCGACACGCAGAGCGAGCCCAATAGAAACACGTTCAGCGATCCGAAAATCATCTCAATCTACCCTCGACAACAGCCACCGAATAACTCGCGGCATCCATCGCCAGCTCTTCCTCCACCAGTGCCTCCAGCAAGGCGGCTTGTGCCTCGTAGCGCAGGTCGTGATTAAGCTTTCGTGAAGCGTGCATCTGATCAAGCAGCACATGGGTCACTTGATAAGGAGTGCTGACTCTCAAGCGCCCCAGCCAGATGGGAATTTTCTTTGCAGCTTTACGTTGCTTGAGACCCACGACGCCCGCCGTCTTATCCGAAGAGGTGTTTTTAGACACCGCCACTATCTCTTCAAACACATCGGTCAGCTTCTTTAGTACATAGCCAAGAATCAAATCATCGAAGGCTTCCAAAAACGTATACCCCTTCGCTTCGTGAAGTCATATTTCGCTAAGTACACGTACCTGCCATCATTACATTACGCTTTATTCGATATGCGTTACTCGACGTTTTCTAACAGCCCCGCCTTCCTTAAACAACATGACGCCTGAAAGCATTCAGGCGAACACAATCAAATATTTCCGACCTTTTATAACAATCAACCATCCAAATGCAGACATCAAAAAATGGCCGCACCACTGCATCAGCTTTGTCAACTTAACGAAATGTTGAATTCCCGAGTTATTTCATAACTGGTACAACGCATGGAATATGTACGCGACATTGCGAATCTGTTTAGAAGTTTTGGCACCCGTACAGAGAGCTACCAGGAAATACAACCAAACTATAAACACTTCAAAGATGGCCTGGTTACACCGACTCTGGAGCCCGTCGGCGACTTACCAAGTGGGTGCTCACAGCTTCATCCTGGCGCACCCGCGCAACACGGGTGAGATCGGTTCCCCCTACACCGGCTATCCGTGCGAAGGGGGAATCGGTGACGGCGGCGGCACGATATTTTTGGTCAACTCGCACCGCGCGGATTTCAATGGCAAGGACGAACGCTTCCGGTACGTGCTGCATCAACAACCACGGCACTTTCGATCAGCCCGCGCAGGAATACCAGAATCAGCCGCCCTGACGGATCAGGCTGAGTGCTCACTCTTTGCAGGGCCAGTCCATGGGTCAGCGCCATGAACGCCGCGGCCAGTTCGTCCGGCGCGGCAGGGGGAATGCGCCCGAGTTGACTGAACAGCTGGCTGACAACGCGACCAATCTCGGCCCGATGCTGATCCCAGACCTTCTGGTATTCAACAGCAAACGTCGAACTGCGGTTGGCATGCAACTGCAGCTCGATGGAAAGCATGCACCAGTCGGCATCGTGGTTGAGCGTGGAAGCCCAGGTCTCCAATCCCGCGAGCAGCTGTTCCGGCGTTCGCCCGTCACTTTCCATGACCGTGGAAAGTTGCATCGCTTCGGCTTCCATATGCCGGCGCAAAAGCTCCAGCAGGACATCCTCTTTGCTGGAAAAGTTTGAGTAGAAGGCGCCTTGCGAATAGCCGGCCCGATCCGCGAGATCGCGGATCGATGTGCCGCCATACCCGTTCGATACAAACAGGTGCTGCGCAGTTTCGATCAGGCGTTCACGTGTCTGGGCCCGGCTTTCCTCGCGGGTCAGGCGTTTTCTTGCGGTCTTTGGGTTCATGCGCAAAAAGATATCACATGAACTTTGGGTATCAAACGATGCTTTTGCGCAGGGGGCATAGCCGGATATTGGTATCGCCCGTCAGGCGGACGACACGCCAACCCGGGGTCGACTCCGGCAACCCGCTGACAGCCTCCCCGGAAAATTCAGATATCACTTGATATCTGTCATTACACTTCGCTACATTTAAAACTCAAATGGACTTTGAAAATCACTCGACATGCAAAATACCAAAAAATTGAAATCCGCTTTTGTTACAGGCGCTACCGGACTACTTGGCAACAACCTTGTGCGCGAGTTGGTTGCGCGCGGCTTCTCCGTCAAGGCACTGGTCCGCTCACAAGCCAAAGGCCGGCAACAGTTCGCCGGGCTGGCGGGGGTTGAGTTGGTGGTGGGCGATATGGCGGACGTGTCTGCCTTCTCCAGGACGTTGCAAAGGTGCGATGTGGTGTTTCACACCGCCGCCTTTTTTCGAGACAACTACAAGGGGGGCAGCCACTGGAAGGAACTCAAACGCATCAATGTGAACGGGACACAACGGCTCATCGAGCAGGCTTACCGTGCCGGCATCCGGCACTTTATCCAGACTTCATCCATTGCAGTGCTGAATGGGGCTCCGGGCCGACCTATCGACGAGACCTGCCTGCGTGAGTTGGCCGATGCCGACGACTACTACCGCAGCAAGATACTGGCCGACCAGGCCGTGCTGTCGTTTCTGGAGCACCATCCAGACATGCATGCCAGCATGGTGCTGCCTGGCTGGATGTGGGGCCCCGCGGACATCGGGCCCACCTCATCGGGGCAATTTGTCAACGACGTGGTTCTTGGCAAATTGCCAGGTCTGGTGCCCGGCAGTTTTTCCGTTGTCGATGCCCGGGATGTAGCACTGGCGCATATCGCGGCGGCAGAGCGCGGACGAAGCGGAGAGCGCTACCTGGCAGCAGGCCGCCATATGACCATGCGGGAACTGGTGCCCCTGCTGGGCAAAATCGCAGGCGTCAAGACGCCGACGCGTGATGTGCCTTTGCCCCTGCTGTACACCTTGGCGACACTCCAGGAACTCTACGCGCGCATCAGCGGCAAACCTGTCCTGCTCAGCCTGGCGACTGTACGGCTGATGGTTAAGGAAACCGGGCGCAGCCACTTCAACCATACCAAGAGCGAAAACGAACTCGCCCTGAAGTTCAGACCGTTTGAGCAAACGGTTGCCGATACGGTCGCCTGGTATCGCAGCCATGATTGGCTACCCAAGGTGACGGCATAAGTCCGGGCATGATGTGGTGGTGTCAGAGTGCAGGTGTTCGATCTGCAGCCCCATGAACTGCCGCCAATGCCTTGACCGTGATTGGCCCGGGGCCTCATGAGGCTCCCGGTCTATCGATAACCCCGTGCCTGCAAGTCAAACAACTGCGCATAGCGCCCGCCAGCCGCGACCAGGCTGTCGTGATCGCCCCGTTCCAGGATCGTTCCCTGGTCCAGCACGATGATGTGGTCTGCATTGCGCACACTGGAGAAGCGGTGAGAAATCAGCAAGGTCATGCGGCCTTGGGTGTGCCGGCTGAAATGCTCGAACACCGCCGCTTCCGCTGCCGGGTCAAGTGCCGAGGTCGGCTCATCCAGAATCAGGATATCGGCGTTGCGGCGCATATAGGCGCGGGACAAGGCGATCTTCTGCCATTGCCCGCCGGACAGTTCCTGCCCACCGGCAAACCATCGTCCCAATTGCGTGGCATACCCTCGATCCAGATGTTCGATGAAGGGTGCGGCCATGCCCTCGGCGGCGGCTTCATGCCAGCGTTTTTCATCGTCAAAGGCCAAGGTGTCGCCCACACCGATGTTCTCGCCCACGGAGAATTGGTAGCGAATGTAATCCTGGAAGATGACGCCGATGCGCCGACGCAGCGCATCCTCTTCCCAGCCCTGCAAATCGCTGCCGTCCAGCAGAATGCGCCCTTGATCGGGGCGATACAAACGGGTCAGCAACTTGATGAGCGTGGTCTTGCCCGAACCGTTCTCACCCACCAGTGCCACACTGCGACCCGGTACAAGGTGCAGGTTGATGCCCTCCAGAGCGGCTCGACTCGCCCCCGGATAGCGAAAACCGACATTCTCGAAACGCACTCCGTCACCGGGCATGACGCCCACGCTCAGGCCACCGGTGTCCACCACCACGGGTTCGGCGAGGTACTCATAGAGGCTCGAGAGGTAAAGCCCGTCTTCATAGAGACCGCTGATGGCGCTCAGACTGCTGCTTACGGCAGCCTGCCCCTGCTTGAACAGCACCAGGTACATGGTCATCTGCCCCAGGCTGATGTTGCCGTGGACGGTATCGACCACCACCCAGGCATAGGCCAGATAAAACGCCCCCGTCCCCAGCAGACCGAGCACAAATCCCCAGCCATCCCGGCGCAGGGTCAGGCGCCGGTCTTCGGCGTAGAGACGGGTGAACGTGTCTCTGTATCGCTGCAACAGCAGCGGGGCAAAGCCAAATAGCTTGACCTCTTTGATGTAGCCCTCGTGGGAGAGCAGCGTCTCGATGTAATTCTGCTGCCGACTCTCCGGCGCGCGACGGGTGAACAGACGAAAAGCATCGCCGGAGAAATGTGCTTCGGCGAAAAACACCGGCAACGCACCGACCACCAGTAGCACCAGCGCCCAAGGTGAAAAATGCACCAGCAACAAGCCGAAGCTGATCAGCACAATCAGGTTCTGGATCAGCCCCAGCGACTTGATCACCAGCGCCAACGGCCGGGTCGAGGCTTCGCGCCGCACCCGGACCAACTTGTCGTAAAACTCGGAGTTCTCGAACTGCACCAGAGACAAGGTCTGAGCCTTCTCCAGAATCATGGTGTTGACCTTCTGCCCCAACTGCACCCGCAACAACGACTGCTGCACCGAGAGTGCACGCTGGGTTCCGGACAGTAACGCGAGCACACCGGCTTCAAACAGCACATAACGCACAGCGGGCCACAACGGCGCGCTGCCCTGCCGGGCGTGCAACTGCATGGCGGTCACCACCGCATCGACGATGCGCTGTCCCAGCCAGGCCGCCAACGCCGGCAGCACACCGGCAATCAGCGTCGCCAGCACCAGCCCCAGAAACAGCCCGCGGGAAGTTCCCCAGACCAGCAACAAGGCACGTCTCGCCTGGTCGAGCAACGAGGCGAAACGGTCAAGAACAGGCATAGGGCAATGGACTCGGCTGAGGATGGGAGATGGGTGTGTCGGGTTCGTTGATCATGACAATGCACCATGGTACTTCAGCTCGACAACGGGGCGCTCCAGCTAACGCGCGTGTCTGCAGGTGGGGCGATAAGCCTCAGCTGATCCATAGAAAAAACATCTAAAAAAACACAACCGCACACCGCGATTTAGCGCTTTGCTACTGGGGGTCAACGCCCATCGGAATTCGCGGACAAACCCAACGTCCAGCCGATGCACCCACCATTGCCGGGAGCAGAACATGAAAATCAATCCCTACCTGATCTTCAACGGCGACTGCCAAGCCGCCTTCACTTTCTACGCCCAATGCCTGCCAGGCAAGATCGAAGTCATGATGACCTTTGGCGAAAGCCCGGCTCGCGAGCAAATTCCAGCGAACTGCCACAACCTGATCATGCATACCCGCCTGCTGGTCGGCGATCAGGCAATCATGGGTTCGGACACCACACCCGATCGCCCCACTAACGGTATGAGCGGTTGTTCGATCTCGTTGAATGTCGACAGCGTTGCCGAAGCAGAGCGGATCTTTGCTGCGCTGGCGGACAAAGGGACGATTCAAATGCCGCTGGAAGCCACCTTCTGGGCGGCCCGCTTCGGAATGCTGGTTGATCGCTTCGGTGTGTCGTGGATGATCAATTGCGAAAAGGATCAGTGAACCTGGTTTCAGCCATTCGATAAGGGGACGGCCTTCATCGGTCGCTCCCCTGCCACACCAGCCGGCTGCGGGCCGGTGTACCGAAGGGTTCATTTATTTCGAAAACGTCATCCTAGTTATCAATCACCCGTTGCAAATGAATCGCCAACTCCGTGGCAAACCGCCGCTCCGGCGTCTCGACATCAATGCCGAACAGATCCTGAATCCGCGACAGGCGATACCTGAGCGTCGTCACGTGCACTCCCATTGCATCAGCACAGGCCTGACTGCGGCAGCTTTCCCTCAGGTAGACGGTCAGTGTTTCGAGGTAAGGCGTGTGGTGTTTGCGGTCATGAGCCAGCATGGCACCGACGCTTTCATTGACGAAGGTACGAATATCTTCACCGCCTACCGCCGCCATGAAGATGGGTATCGGTCCAAAGTCCTGATCGGAGATCGGGCCATTGCGGCCGAACGAACGAGCAATATCGATCAGCCGCCTGCAGCGTTCCCAGGCGGCGGGGTAATCGGTCAGCATCCTGCAGACGCCGCTGGCCAGCAGAATCGGCTCGGCCCCCAGGTAGTGCGCCAGGTCATCGGCAATCTGGCGCTGGACCTTGGCCAGCCGCTCGCGGCCCTTCTCGCCTTCCGAGGGCACCAGGCACACCAGGCCATTGTCGACGATGATCACCGTTGAGTGGATCGCCACCCGCGCCAGGATTCGTGCCACGTTGTGATGCAGGTTCTTCGACTCTTGGGCCTTGCCGCCGTAATCGATAATGATCATTTGCTGCGCGGTGCTGAAGCTGATGCCCAGGCGCTGCGCCCGCTGCTGGATATCATCGGCGTCGCGCCAGCGGCCTTCGAGCACCTCGAACAGCAGTTCGGTCTGGGTTCGGGTTTCGAAGCGAAAGCGGATAAAGCTGCGCATCATCTGCACGCTCAAGGCGAACCTGGCGCTTTCCAGCATCAACAGATCCAGCTCATTGACCCGCTGTGCCACAGGGAACAGCACCAGTGCCCCCACCAGCTCGTGATCGATCATCAGCGGCTCGATCTGCGCCCGCAGGGTGAACTGACGCTGGCCGTCGTCGAGGAACAGATTGACCGTACTCCTGAGCGCACTTCTCAAGCTTTCATGCGCGGCCCTGGAGATCTGCACACTCAGCACGCCGGCGACCGCCGCCTGCCAGGCAATGTCATCGAACAACGCCGTATCCGGTGAGCGACCGGCCACCACCTGATTAGCGGTAAAGTCCACCGCAATCACCGGGTTGGGTAACTGGTTACCGACCATCAGCGACAGCGACGTCACGGAACCGCCGCCCAGCACGTGCTCCAACAAGGTGGTATGCACATGCAACGCCTGCTGCATGCGTTCGGCTGCGCGGCGCTCGGCTTCCAATTGACGCTGACGCTCCACCGCGATGGCGCCCAGATGGATGATCATGCCGAGGAACACCCGGTCTTCCTCTGACACGTCCATGATCGTGCGGGAAATCACGCTGAGTACCATGGGCCGACCATCGAAGTCGGTGCAGTTCATCGGCATCACCATCACCGTACGGTAATCGCGCTCCAGGGATTCGCTGCGATACCCGGGGTACTCGCATTCACGTACGTCGCGGATAAACACCGGCTCATTGCGCTGTAAGGCGGTCATCACCGGGCTGGATGACAGCTCCCAGCAATCCACCAGGGGCCGCTGCACCAGGGTCGGGTCATGGCGGGCAATGACGTGGCCAAAACCGGCCTCCATATCAATGGCCATGATTGAGCTCATGGTCCAGTGGGTGTGACGACAACTGGCGTAGACCAACTGGTGCAGCATCGATTGCAGATCGCCGCCGGAGTTGATCTGGCTGGCCACATCGCGCAACGACAGTATCTGCATTTCTCGATTCAAGGCGCTCACCTGAACATGAAGGTCACGGCAGGAAACTAGCCTGCCAGGCCGGCCTGATACTTGCTCCGGTTCCGAGCAATGTCCAGCTCATTTGCACTGCTGAACCACGGAAGACTCTGTTTCCCTTTGCTCCTAGCCTAAGGCCATAACCAACAGCCACAAGGGCGACGAGTCATCATGAATCTAGAGAATCTGGGCGTCAGGAAGTATTCCACCTTTATCGAGCAAACCTTTATCGAGGGCGGCAAGGACGCCGGCAAGCCAATCACCCTGATCGTCGTGGCCGCCGTGCTGAAAAACCCCTGGGCCGGCCAGGGCTTCGTGGAAAACCTGCGCCCGGAGATCCTGCGCCTGGCCCCGGGCCTGGGCCATGAGCTGACCCGCCGCCTGATTGCGCTGATGCCGGGCGACCAGGTCGAAGCCTTTGGCAAGGCCGCCTGCGTCGGGGTCAATGGGGAAATCGAGCACGCTTCCGGGCTGATCCACACCCTGCGCTTTGGCAACCTGTTCCGCGAGGCGGTGCAAGGCACGGCCTACCTGAGTTTTACCAACACCCGCAACGCACCCGGTGCCCTGCTCTCCCTGCCGATGGTGCACAAAAGCGAAACCGGCAAGCGCTCGCATTTTCTCACCGCCAATTTCCAGATCGCCGATGCGCCAGGGCCGGACGAAGTCCTGATCGCCATCGGTGCCGCCGACGGCTCGCGCCCGCACCCGCGTATTGCCGACCGCTATCAGGACATGGCGGAGATGGAAGTGGAAAGTCCAAAGGACTGAAACACCCCCTTCGAACCGCAGCAAAACTTCTGCTGCAGTTGCTCTTGATCGACGCAAGCCCAGCGGTTTTCTTCCCCGTAGGCTTGCTGCAAACCATAAGAAACACGCCCTTAAAAACAGGAGTACTCCGATGCCGAGCACCATGGTCAGCGCCAACGTTGCAGCCGTCGATCCTGGCGCCTTGCGTCAGGCCTTCGGCACCTTCGTTACCGGGGTTACCGTCATCACCACCCATGACACCGAGGGCAACCCACGGGGCATGACGGCCAATTCGTTTACCTCAGTCTCCCTTGACCCGCCGCTGCTCCTGGTGTGCGTCGGCAAGTCGGCGGCCAGCTACGCCTCGTTCGCCAGCACCGAACACTTCGCCGTCAACTTGCTGCATGAAGGGCAAGTGGACGTCTCGGGCACGTTTGCCTCCAAGTCACCGGACAAGTTTCACACCGTCAACCACGACAAGGTCCACACCGGCGCGCCGATTCTCACCGACAGCCTGACCTGGTTCGATTGCACCGTGGACCAGCGCATCGAAGCCGGCGACCACCTGGTGCTGATCGGCCAGGTCCGCGCCTTCGGCACCAGCCCCAAGCTGCCGCTGTGTTTTTGCCGGGGTCGCTACGCCAACATCCAGGACCCGCTGCCGGCCAGTTGGCTGGACTCTCACAAGATGATCATCGGCTACCTGATCGAAGCCGGCGACGCGATTCTGTTCCGCGCCGATGGCAAAGGTGGCTGGACCCTGCCCGTGGCGGGCAAGCGCAAAGGCTTCATTGACGCGGGCCAGAGCGCCCTGCCGATCGAACTGGAATCGACCTTTCTGTACTCGGTGTTCGATGTCGACGACACCGACCCCGGCTACCTGATCTACCGCGCCCAACTCGGGCAACTCGACGCCGAGTTGCCCGACACCCTGCGTTTCTTCCCCCTGGACGACTTGCCCATCGAGCTGATGCCGGTCAACGAATTGCGTTCAGTGGTGCGCCGCTACGCCCGCGAGCGCGAGAACCAGCAGTTCGGCATTTACACCGGCTCCGCCGCCAGCGGCCGGGTGGCAATGATCGAAAACACCCCGCTGCCACGCGCAGCACTGGCCCACGAATCCCTTTGACACGCACCCACAGGACTCTTGCATGAAAACCACGGTCAGCGCCCTTGAGGGCAATCGCCTTAACCTGTTCATCGATGGTCGGTTCGTCGCCCCCAACAGCGATATCTGGATCGACAGCTTCGACCCCACCACCGGCCAGGCCTGGTATCAATTCGCCCAGGCGGATGCCAGCGACGTGGACCATGCCGTCGCGTCGGCCCAGCGCACTTTCAACGACCCGCAATGGCGCAACCTGACGCCCACCGCGCGGGGCAAATTGCTCTATCGCCTGGCCCAACTGGTGGCGGAAAACGCCGAAGCCCTGGCCCTGCTGGAAACCCGCGACAACGGCAAGCTGCTGCGGGAAATGCGCGCCCAGATGAGCGCCCTGCCGGACGCCTATACCTACTTCGCCGGCATGGCTGACAAGCTGCAAGGCGAAACCATCCCGGTCAACAAGCTCAACCAGCTCAACTACAGCACCCGAGAACCCTTGGGCGTGATCGGCATGATCACCCCTTGGAACTCGCCGCTGATGCTGCTCACCGGCACCCTCGCGCCATGCCTGGCCATCGGCAATACCGTGGTGATCAAACCGTCCGAGCATGCCAGCGCCTCCACCCTGGCCCTGGCCGAACTGGTGATCGAAGCCGGCTTCCCGGCAGGCGTGGTCAACGTCGTCACTGGCAATGGTGCGGTCACCGGCGATGCCCTGACCCGCCACCCGGCCATCGCCAAATACGTGTTCACCGGCAGCACCGACACCGGGCGGCGCATCGCCGGCAATGCGGCGAACAACCTGGTGCCGTGCCAGATGGAACTGGGCGGCAAGTCACCCCACGTGGTGTTTGCCGATGTCGACATCGACAAGGCGGTCAACGGCGTGGTCTCTGGCATCTTCGCCGCGGCCGGGCAAAGTTGCGTCGCCGGCTCGCGCTGCTTTGTCGAAGCGCCGATCTATGACAGGTTCGTTGAAGCCCTGGTGGCCCGTACCCAGCGCATCAACGTCGGCCACCCCATGGAAGAACACACCGATATCGGCCCGCTGGCGCTGCAAGCCCAGTTGCAAAAACTGGAGGGTTACATCGCCAGCGGCGTGAAACAGGGCGCGCAGGCGGCCATCGGTGGCAAACGTCCCACCGCCTCGCACCTGTCCGAAGGCTGGTACTTCGAACCTACCGTGATGGCCAACGCCACCAACGACATGCCCTTCATGCGCGACGAACTGTTCGGCCCCGTGGTGGGCGTCATGCCGTTCACCTCGGAAGAACAGATGATCAGCCTGGCCAACGACACCTCCTACGGCCTGGCCTCGGGGATCTGGACCCAGAACATCGATCGCGCCATGCGCTTCGCCAATCGGATCGACGCCGGCACGGTGTGGATCAACACCTACCGCAGCGCCGCCTACATGTCTGCCAATGGCGGCTTCAAGCAGAGCGGTTATGGCCGTCGCGGGGGCTTTGACGTGATGCGCGAGTTTTCCCGGGCCAAGAATGTGGTCATCGATTACTCCGGCGAGATGCAGGACCCCTTCGTCATTCGCCTGCGCTGATCAAGCCTTCGTTATTCAAGGAGCTACCCATGAAATTTGCCGTATCGTTGAGCATGGAACGTTTTTCCCCCGACGTGCCCATGCAGACCGTAATGGCCAACCTGTTGGAACTGGCCACGATCGCCGATGAAGGCGGCTTCGAAACCCTGTGGACTTCGGAGCACCACACCCTCGAATGCACTATCGCCCCCAACCCGTTCCAGACCCTGGTGTGGCTGGGCCAGCACACCCAGCGCATTCGCCTGGGCACCGCGACCCTGGCAGCCGCCTATTGGCACCCGATCCGCCTGGCGGGTGAAGCGGCGCTGTGCGATCACCTGACCAACGGACGCCTGGAATTCGGCATTGCCCGCGGTTCCTATCAGTATGAATTCGACCGCATGACCCCCGGCCTGCAACAGCAGGAAGGCGTGGGCTATATGAAGGAACTGGTGCCGGCGGTGCAAAAGCTCTGGGCCGGGGATTACGCCCATGACGGCCACTACTGGAAGTTCCCGCAGACGGCCGCTGTGCCCAAACCGTTGCAAAAGGATCACCCGCGCATCTGGGTCGCCGCGCGAGATCCGGGCACCTTCGACTGGGCGGTGGGCATCGGCGCCAACATCCTCTCCACCCCACTCTCGGCACCGGCCGCTGAAATCGCCGTGCTGGGGGAGAAGTTCAACAAGGCCGTGGCCGACAATCCCCATGTACCGCGTCCGCGCTTCATGATGCAGCGCCGTACCTGCGTGTATGCCAAGCCAGAAGATTGGGAGTTGCCAGTGCGCCACAGCATGGACTTTGGCCGCGCCTTCGAAAACCTGATGCAGAACGTCGGCACCGTGCACAACGGTTTCCCTGAAGCCGTGCCCTTTGAAAGCGTGCGGGGTAAGGAGAATTACAACCCGGAAAACCTGCGGCGCAACCTGATGTTCGGTACCCCGGACGAGATCATCGAGAAGTTGCTCGATTACGAAGCCGCCGGTGTCGACCAGTATTGCCTGGGCCTGACCTTCAACCTGCCGTTCGAATTGCAGAAGCAGACGCTGCGCCTGTTTATCGATGAAGTGATGCCGGTATTCGCCGAGCGCGAGCGCGCCAAACGTCGCGAACAGGTCACGGGGTAAGCGCCATGAGCGACACACAACGATTCAGCGTGGCCAACGTCACCCTCAACTATCGCCTCGATGGCCAGGGACCGCGCCAGCTGATCTGCATCCACGGTGTCGGCTCACGCCTTGAGGCCTGGCGCGATGTGGTGGAGCACTTGAAAGAGTACTTCACCATCCTGACCTTCGACCTGCGCGGCCACGGCCAGTCATCCCGCACCCAGGGTCGTTATGAAATCGATCACCTGGTGGGTGAAGTCCTGGCCCTGGCCGAGCATGTCGGCTTCAAGCGCTTCGACCTGGCCGGCTTCTCGTTGGGTGGGCTGATCGCCCAACGCCTGGCCCTGACCCATCCGGCACGGGTTCAGCGCCTGGTGCTGCTGTCGACGGTCGCCGGGCGTAACGCTCAAGAGCGCGAACGGGTGCAAGCCCGCCTGGCGGCCTTGCAAGCCGGTGAGCCCGTCGCGCACTACGAAGCGTCGCTGTCGCGCTGGCTGACCGAGGACTTTCAAGCGCGCAACCCTGAAGCCGTCACCCGCTTGCGCCAACACAATACCGACAACGACCCGGGCTGTTACGCGGCGGCGTATCGGGTGCTGGCGGAGTCGGATTTCGGCGAACAGCTATCGCAGATCCGCTGCCCGACGCTGATTGCCACGGGGGCTGACGATGCGGGTTCCAACCCGAGAATGGCCGCGTTCATGCACGAACGCATCAAAGGCTCACACCTGAAAATCCTGCCGGGGTTGCGCCACTGCATCCTGATCGAAGCACCAGAACAGGTGGCTTTGATCATGCACGACTTCCTGGTTGATTCGGAGACACATCATGGATAAGTCATTGCAAGCCCAAGGTGAAACGGTTCGCCGCCAGGTCCTGGGTAACGCTTACGTCGACCAGGCCCTGGGCAAGGCCGACGATTTTTCCCGGCCCTTCCAGGCCGTGCTCAACGAGTACTGCTGGGGCATGGTCTGGACCGACGACGCCCTGGACCTCAAGCAACGCAGCCTGCTGAACCTGGGCATGCTGGCGGCGCTGGGCCGGATGGACGAGTTCGGCACCCACTTCTGTGGCGCCATACGCAACGGCCTCAGCGACGAGGAGCTGCGCGCCGCGCTGGTACAGATCGCGGTGTACTGCGGCGTGCCGGCGGGTGTCGAAGCCTTTCGTGTCGCCCGCAAAGCGCGGGAAACCATGAGTCAGGAGGAGCAATCATGATTTTGCGACCGACTGACGCCTCACTCTTGCACTCGCCACGCCGCTCATGCTGTAAGTGCCATCGCACAACAACAAGAAATTTTTGAGACTGCACCTTTGCGTCACTAACACCTGAATGACCCTGACTGCCAGTAGCCCAAAAATTTCTATTAATGAAGTTTTCCGCAGATTGCAAAATAACAATTGGAGGCAATTGGTGAGCGAACGACTGAAGATTGAGAACCTCTACAAAGTCTTTTCCTCTTCGCCAGACAGAGCCATGCAGCTCTTGACGGCCGGGGTCAGCAAAGACCGAATCCTGGCCGAGACCGCCACCGTGGTCGGCCTCAATAACGTATCGCTGTCCATTCCCAGTGGCGCGATCTACATGATCATGGGCCTGTCCGGGTCGGGGAAATCCACCCTGGCACGCTGCATCAATCGCTTAAACGAACCGACGGCGGGCAAGATTCTGCTCGACGGTGAAGACCTGCTGACCTTGAACGAAAAAGAGCTGCGGGAAGTCCGACGAACGCGCATCTCCATGGTGTTCCAGCACTTCGCGCTGCTGCCGAACAAAACCGTGATCGAGAACACCGAATTCGGCCTCAAGCTGCGAGGCATTCCTGCGGCCCAGCGGCGTAAACGCGCCGAGGAAGTCCTGGCAATCGTCGGCCTGGCCAAGTGGGCCGATCACCATCCCCATGAACTCTCCGGCGGGATGCGCCAGCGGGTCGGCCTGGCCCGTGCCCTCACCACCGACGCCGATGTGCTGATCATGGATGAAGCCTTCAGCGCCCTCGATCCGCTGATTCGCACGGAAATGCAGGACGAGTTGCTGCGCCTGCAACGGACCCTGAAGAAAACCATCCTGTTCATCACCCACGACTTTCAGGAAGCCCTGAAGCTGGGCACACGCATTGCGATCATGGCCGACGGCCAAGTCGTGCGCGAGGGCACGCCCCAGGAAATCGTCATGGACCCCGGCAGCGACTATGTGGCCGCGTTCACTCGGGAGGTGGATCGCTCCCGGTTGTTTGATGCCCGCTCGATCATGGAAACCGCCGACACCCTGCTGGTACAGGGCGACACCCGCATTGTCGGCAGTGAGAGTTCCAGCGCGTTCGTCCTCAATGCCAGCGGCAAAGCGGTCGGCGTGCTGGATTCAGGTGCGCTGCTGGCCATCGGCGGCGGTGCCGATGCCCTGCAACGCCTGTCGACTCAGTTTGTCAGCGTGCGGGCCAACGCCAAGCTGGTGGAAGTGGCACGCCAGCTCAAACCAGGCCTGCCGGTGGCCGTGGTCGATGGCGAGGGGCTGTTTGTCGGCACCCTGAACACTGCCCACATTCTCGATTGTATCGCCAGCGTCCCGTCCCATCGCCCATCCGCTGCGGAGGTTGCACACCATGCTTAGTTCAGAAGACCTTGCCGTTTTCCCCGTGGACCAATGGATCAGCCAGGGCGTCGAATGGCTGGGCATTCATTTGCGGCCGATGTTCCAGGCGATTCGCTGGCCGGTGGAACACCTGCTGGCGTTGAGCGACAGCGTGATCCACGCCATTCCCTTCCCGATCATGGTGCTGCTGATGTTCCTCGTGGCCTACCGCGCCGCGAGCCTGGGGGTGGCGCTGTTCAGCGCCGTCGCCCTGGTGATCATCGCCGCCCTGGGTGTGTGGGACGAGGCCATGACTACCTTGTCGCTGATCACCACGGCAATTGTGATCTGCATGCTCATCGGGATTCCGGTGGGCGTCTGGTGCGCCCGCAGCGAACGGGTCTGGGGCGTGATGCGGCCGATCCTCGACATCATGCAGACCACGCCGACCTTCGTGTACCTGGTGCCAGTGGTGATGCTGTTTGGCGTGGGCACCGTATCAGGTGAAGTGGCGGTGGTGATTTCCGCCTGCCCGCCGCTGATCCGCTTTACCTACCTGGGCATCCGCATGGTGGAAACGGAACTCGTTGAAGCCGGCCAGGCCTTTGGCGCCGATCGCCAGCAATTGCTCTGGGAAATCCAGTTGCCCCTGGCGATCCCGACCATCCTCGGCGGCCTCAACCAGACGGTCCTCACGGCCATGGTGATGTCGGTGGTGGTGGCGATGATCGGCGCCGAAGGCCTGGGCCTGGTGGTATTGCAAGGCCTTGGGCGCATGGACGTGGGCCGGGCGGCGGTGGGCGGGATCGCCATTGTGCTGCTGGCGATGATGCTCGACCGCATCACCCAAAACCTGGCGCAACCGACTCCGCGCAAACGCAAATCACTGTTCAAGCGACTGCTCAATCCGCGTCCGGTCAACGCATAAGAAAAAGAAAAAGAAAAAGAAATCATGAATGCCAGTTATTGACTGCCAACCCTTAACCATAACGAGAAAAAGAAAGAGGAAATCATGATGCGTCCATTCAAAGCCTTGCTTGGATTTGCAGCAACGTTGTCCCTGGTGGGCCTGGCCTGCACGCAGGTGTTGGCCGAGGACCTGCCGGGCAACGGCAAGACCATCCGCTTTGTGCAGTCGGAAAGCACCGGCGGCAACTACGTCATCACCAAAATCGCCATCGAAGCCAGCAAGCGCCTCGGTTACGCGACCAGGTTGAGCACCGTCAACACCACGCTGTTTTTCCCGGCGGCGGCCCAGGGCGACCTGGACCTCTCGATGGACGTGACCCTGCCCCAGCTGCAACCCAGCTTTGACAAGGTCAAGGACCGTATCGAGGTGGTGGGCAGCGGCTCCATCACCGGCGCCGGCTACAACGGTTACATGATCGACAAGAAAACCGCCGACGCCTACCACATCACCAGTCTGGAACAGTTGAAAGACGCGAAGATCGCCGGGCTGTTCGGCAAGAACGGCAAGGCTGACCTGATCAGCTGCGATCCGGGTTGGGGCTGCGGCGATGTGGTCGACTATCAGCTCGACAAGTTCGGCCTCAAGGCCACCGTCAACCCGGTGCGCGGCAAATATGAAGCGCTGATGTTCGAAAACGTCGCCCGTCTCAAGCGCGGCGAGCCGGTATTTTTCTATGCCTGGGCGCCGTCGTGGATGACCAACACCATGGTGCCGGGCAAGGACGTGGTATGGCTGCCGACACCGTTCGATGCCTTGCCTGGCAATGTACCGAGCACAGTTTCGGCGTTGACCCCAGGGGTGGCCGGTTGCGCCGGCGGCGCCGACCCTTGCCGCATGGCCATGGCCGCATGGAACTGGTACGCGATCGGCAACAAGCAATTTATCGCTGCCAACCCGGCCGTCAAGGCCTTGGTGGATCAGATGACATTCTCCCAGGCAACCTGGAGCTACTGGGAAAAAACCATCAGCCAGGATGGCTCCAGCGAACGCAATATTCGCAAGTTGGCTGATGACTGGATGAGTGAGAACAAAGCGACGATGGATGGGTGGGTTGCCATGGCCAAAGCCGCTAAATAGACCCGGATACCTTGTGGTGAGGGGGCTTGCCCGCTCACCACAAAAACCTCTGTTTGACGGCCTGCAATCAGAAAAAAACCGCTGCCGTCCCCCCGTCAAACCTCCAATCCCCACTACCGCCCTGCCCTAGCATGTTCCCACTCAGACGATTTGGAGTGAACGCCATGACCTACAAACATCCGCTGCTGTTCAAAGCCCTGTGCTACGTCGATGGGCATTGGGTCCACAGTGACAGCGGTCGCAGCATCGCCGTGCATGATCCGGCAAACCAGAAGTTGATTGGCCATGTGCCCCTGCTCGACCCGCCACAGATTGTCGCGGCCGTTGACGCAGCGCACCGGGCGTTTGCAGGCTGGCGCGAATTGAGCCTGGATGCTCGCGCCACAATTCTGCGGCGTTGGGCGGCGTTAATCCTTGAGCACCAGGAAGACCTGGCGCGCATTCTCAGCCAGGAGCAAGGCAAACCCCTGGCCGAATCCCGCGGCGAAATCGCCTACGCCGCAAGCTTCATTCCCTGGTTCGCCGAAGAAGCCCGACGCCTCTATGGGCATAACATTCCCAGCCATATCCCCGGCGCGCACCTGGGCACCGTCAAGGAACCGGTGGGCGTGTGTGCACTGCTGACCCCCTGGAATTTCCCGTCGGCAATGATCACCCGCAAAGCGGCCGCCGCACTCGCCGCCGGTTGCACGGTGGTGATCAAGCCGGCCCATGAAACGCCGTATTCGGCCTTTGCCCTGGCGCAGTTGGCGGAAGAAGCGGGCTTCCCGGCGGGCGTGTTCAACGTGGTGCTGGGCGAGCCGCAAATGGCCATGAAAACCCTGGTTCAGGACAGTCGCGTGCGCTCGGTCAGCTTCACCGGCTCGACCCGGGTTGGCAAGTTGGTCCTGCAAGCAGCGGCCCAGGATGTGAAGAAGGTGTCGCTGGAACTGGGCGGCAATGCGCCGTTCATTGTCTGCGCCGATGCCGATCTGGAACTGGCGGTAAAAGTCGCGGTAGAGGCCAAGTTCCAGAGCTGCGGCCAGGATTGCTGCGCGGCCAACCGGATCATGGTTGAACGCTCGATTTACCCGGCTTTCCTCAGCCGTTTTGCTGCCGCCGTGCATGAACTGCGGGTCGGCCCGGCGCTGATGGGCGAGCAAGAGCAATACATCGACATCGGCCCGCTGATGCACCAGGCCGCCTTCGATGTGACCGCCGAGCGGGTGGCCGACGCGCTGCAACAGGGCGCGCAACGTCTGGTGGGCGGCGAGGCTCACGCCCTCGGTGGATTGTTCTACCAGCCGACGGTACTGGCCGACGTCACGCCGCAGATGCGTATCTACCGCGAAGAAAACTTTGCGCCAATCGCCGGGGTGATGCCGTTCGACACCCTTGAGCAGGCCATCGAAATGGCCAACGACACCGAATACGGTCTGGCCGCCTACATTTGTTCCAACCGCCTGGACCTGATCTACCCGCTGATCCGCCGACTCGACCACGCCATGGTCGCGGTCAACGGCGTCAAATTCACCGGCCACCCCATCCCGTTCGGTGGCATGAAAGCCTCGGGGCTGGGCCGTGAAGGCGGCACCGAGGGCTTCGAAGCCTTTGTCGAAAGCAAATATTTTTGTCTGCACCATCAAGGCCAGTTCTAAGGAGATCCGCTATGAATCAAGAACTCGACACGTTGTTCGAACAAGACCGTGCGCATTTCATGCACCCCTCGACCCATGCCCATGACCACGCCAGCGGCGCGCTCAAGGGACGTATCATCAAGAGTGCATCAGGTATCCGCATTCGCGACCATGAAGGTCGCGAATTCATCGACGCCTTTGCCGGGCTGTATTGCGTGAACATCGGCTACGGCCGCACCGAAGTCGCCGACGCCATCTACAAGCAGGCCAAGGAACTGGCCTACTACCACACCTACGTCGGCCATTCGAGCGAGGCGATCATCGAGCTGTCGAGCCGCATCATGGACTGGGCGCCTGAAGGGATGAAAAAGGTCTATTACGGCCTGTCCGGTTCCGACGCCAACGAAACCCAGATCAAACTGGTGCGCTACTACAACAACGTGCTGGGGCGGCCGCAGAAGAAGAAAATCATCTCCCGTGACCGCGGTTATCACGGCTCGGGCATCATGACCGGCAGCCTCACCGGGCTGGCGGCGTTCCATCAGCATTTCGACCTGCCTTCACCGTGCGTCAAACACACCGTTTGCCCCCATTGGTACCGCAAGGCCCCGGCCGGTATGGACGAGGCTGCATTCGTCCGCTATTGCGCCGACGAGCTGGAGAAAATGATCCTCGCCGAGGGCCCCGATACCGTCGCCGCGTTCATTGGCGAACCGGTCATGGGTACCGGCGGCATCGTGGTCCCTCCCGCCGGTTACTGGGCGGCGATTCAAGCGGTGCTGAACAAATACGACGTGTTGTTGATCGCCGACGAAGTGGTCTGCGCCTTCGGCCGCCTGGGCTCGAAGATGGGCAGCCAGCGCTATGGCATGCATCCGGACCTGATCACCACCGCCAAGGGCCTGACCAGCGCTTATGCACCGCTGTCGGCGGTGATCATCGGCGAGAAGGTCTGGAGCGTGATTGAAAAGGCTTCAACCAATGAAGGCGCCATGGGCCATGGCTGGACCTACTCCGGGCACCCGATCTGCGCCGCGGCCGCCCTGGCCAACCTCGACATCCTGGAACGGGAGAACCTCACGGCCAATGCCGAGCAGGTCGGCGGCTACCTGAACCGCCGCTTGCGCGAAACCCTGGAAGGCCACCCGCTGGTGGGCGAAGTGCGCGGCGACGGCATGCTCGCCGCCGTCGAGTTCATGGCCGACCGTGAGCAACGCACGCCGTTTGACGCCGCCTTGAAAGTCGGCCCGAAAGTCTCGGCCGCCTGCCTCGAACGCGGCATGATCGCCCGGGCCATGCCCCATGGTGACATCCTGGGCTTCGCGCCACCGCTGATCCTGACCGAGGAAGAAGCGGACCTGATCGTCGACATCACCAAAAGCGCGATTGACCAGGTCGCCAATGAGGTGCTGGGCTGATGCTTCTGTAGGAGCGAGCTTGCTCGCGATGGTCGTGAATCTGATGCGTTTCGTCAGAATGCACGCGTAATCGTTAACGTCCATCGCGAGCAAGCTCGCTCCTACATGACCCATCGCCTGCGGAGTTCGTTCACGATGCACAAGCTTGATCGTTATGACCTGAAAATCCTGCGCATCCTCTCCGAGGACGGACGCGTCACCAAGTCGAACCTGGCCGAGGCGATCAACCTGTCGGTGACGCCGGCCTGGGAACGTGTGCGCAAGTTGGAAAGCGCGGGCCTGGTGAAGGGTTACCGCGCCTTGATCGACTGGAGCCAGGTGTTCAAGAGCCAACAGTTACTGGTGGAAATCACCCTGGCACGTCACACGGCACAGGACATGCGCCGCTTCGAACAGCGCATGACCGACGCTGCCGAAGTGGAGTTCTGTTATGCCACCGGCGGCGGCGTGGATTACATCGCAATGATCCGGGCGCCGGACATTGATCAGTACCAGCGCTTTATCGATCAGTTGTTACTGGAAGACCTGGGCATCGAGCGCTACTTCACCTACATCGTGACCAAGACCATCAAGACCGGCGGGGCGTTGCCAGCTCAGGCGTTGAACCTTTTACCTTCCAGTGACTAATGCCAGGCGACAGGCCAACCCCAGGAAAACCACACCCAGCAATTGATCAAGGCGCCTGGCTACCCGCAAATTGCCCGTGATCCGGCTTCTGAGCCTGGTCGCCAACACCTTAATCCGGGTCACGATGAGTTGGTCACCAGCCCCTGCCTGAAAATATCCGCCGCGCCCTTCAGCTCAATTCGCGTTCCCGGATGAGCTTCTTATTAATCTTTCCGACGCTGGTTTTAGGGATCTCGGCGACGAACTTGAACTGCTTGGGGATCGCCCATTTGTTGATGCGGCCACGCTCGACAAACGCTTGCAGGTGCGCCTCGAAGAAGCCGCCCTAGAGATGTTCAGGTTGGCAAAACAACGCGGGGATACAGAGCTTCTGGAGGCAATGGAGACGATCAAAAGGTTGCATGAGCAGGCTGATCGGCTGACTGCGTACGCGGATGAGGTGAAGGTGGGAAGGATTGTGCGGGGCAGGCCGGAATAGATGACGCGGGGGGAATTTGTAGGGAAGTCCTGAAGCAAGACCTCCCCTGCACGAATGCCAGAAACGGCACAAAGGCAGAATGAATAAATAGCCTCTGATTGTCGTTGAAGACTACAGAATGCTCGGCATCCGCCTACAGTACAGGAATGAACCGCGGTGTTTGCGGACTGCACTGAAAATGAATGGAGTCCATATATGACCCTCTCAACATCGAACCCAGTTGCGCGCAAGTTATCGGTAGCTCTCGCTCTCGTATTGTCAACAACCCTCGCTGGTTGTGCCGCTAACAAAGACTTTTACGCCAAAGGGGGAAGCCGAGCTGATGGCGTCGTTGATATGGCGTATGACTTCCAGTAGTTTGAGACCCCTGTGGTTCGAGTCGAGCAAGCCCAGAGTATCGCTAAATCGAAATGCGCGGCGTGGGGTTACACCGATGCAGAGGCATTTGGAGGAAAAACCCAGCACTGCAGCCAGATGAATGGCTACGGCACCTGCATTGCAGGTCAGATAGTTGTCCAATACCAATGCTTGGGCAACCTCAACACCTCCAGCCCTTCCGCTACACCGGCCACCACCGCGCCCGCTGCCGCTACTGCAGCAACTTCTGCTCCGGGCGGGCCGCTCAGCAAGGATCAGTGGAAGCTGCAGCAAATTCAGCAGTTGAACAAATCTGGACCGTCGTATGAGGAGTACCAAAAGCGGTACCGGGCGATCATCGAGCAATAACCCCCCCCTTCGGCGCTACCGCCCGAGCCCTTCTGGCCCGGAATACGCGAGAGCTGCACTCAGGCGTCGAGGGATTTGCAGGAGGTCGTTTGGAAATTCAATCCTCCAGGGAAGTTCGAGCAAATGAAAATCTGAGGCCCGGCCCAGTGCCGGGCCTTTTGCTATGAGGTACCCGCCCATCTGAAGCCGATAAGAGGAGATATTTATGGTTCGGGGAATGCTGATTCTTTCTTTAATGCTGTGGCTGCCAGGATGCAGTGACTCCGGACCATGGGATGGGCCTGCCGGCACAAAGATGGGTCTGAAGAAAGGTCAGATTGAAAAATATGCCGTGCTTGAGGCTTCCGGTTCGAACGATACAGGGGCCACTATATATTCATCAAAGCAATCTCCATCCATGAAGGCGCAAGCGGACTCGTACAGATACGTTTTTAGCGGAAAAGGTGATTTATGCCTGGTCCAGCTGCTCTTCGATGATGTGAGTCAAACGGCCTCTCCAGCTATTCTGGAACTTAAATCCAAATACGGAGTGCCCGTGAAGGATGACAAGGTCCCCCGGGGCGTTGTCTGGTCAGCGGATAAGTACAAGCTAGGCGACGACCTGATAGAGATTTCCAGCGAATTTTTAGGCTCTGAGCCAAATGTCTCGGCAATTGTGAGCTTCTCCTATAGAAATATAGATGAGTGCAGAAAGAAGAAAGGGTAACGACACAGAGTATCCAGGCCCTCCTGGCGCGGGCTTTTCGTATCTGCCCTGTCATGCCTTCGTCACACC
Source organism: Pseudomonas sp. GW821-FHT02H09 (assembly GCF_059421425.1). Lineage (NCBI taxonomy): Bacteria > Pseudomonadati > Pseudomonadota > Gammaproteobacteria > Pseudomonadales > Pseudomonadaceae > Pseudomonas > Pseudomonas sp. GW821-FHT02H09. The sequence goes on along the minus strand of NZ_JBWKVA010000010.1, from coordinate 150,891 downwards.
TGCCGAGCACAATGCGGTCAGCCAAAAGGATTTGGCCCCATCTATAGAGAGCCCGCCGAACGCGGGCTTTTTCGTTTCTGCCTCGCGCCCTCCCCCCTTCCGATCTACACCTGCTTGAGCCCCATCATGGTCAGGGTTCCTTGTCCTTTCGATCAGAACTGCGCTGCTTCCAGCTCGTAGAGGCATTCGCTGCCGGCCTTGACCGAAGCACTCAACGAGTGGATACGCGGCAGCAGGCGGGCGAAGTAGAAGCGCGCGGTGCCCAGCTTGCTGGCGTAGAAGTCATCCTCGGCCTGTTTGCCCATGGCCGCCTTGGCCATCAGTGCCCACATGTAGGCATAGGCGGTGTAGCCGAATACCTGCAGGTACTCGACCGAGGCGGCGCCAATTTCGTTGGGATTGTTCGTGGCCCGATCCAGCAACCATGCGGTCAGTTCGTCGAGGGTGTCCACGGCGGCGTTCAATGGCTTGCAGAACTCGCCGAGGTCAGCGCGGGCGTTGGCGGTGAAATTGCGAATTTCGGCAGCGAATAAACGCTGGAGCGCCCCGCCGCTTCCGACTATTTTGCGCCCGGCCAGGTCCAGTGACTGGATACCGTTGGTGCCTTCGTAGATCTGGGTGATGCGCACATCGCGAACCAATTGCTCCTGGCCCCATTCGCGGATGTAACCGTGGCCGCCGAAGATCTGCTGGCCGTGCACCGTGGTTTCCAGCCCCATGTCGGTGAGGAACGCCTTGGCCACTGGGGTCAGCAGCGACACCAGCTCCTGGGCGCGGGCGCGGGTTGCCGCGTCATCGCTGTACCTGGCGGTATCCAGTTGCAGGGCCACATAGCTGGAGAACGCCCGCCCGCCTTCGTTCAAGGCCTTCATGGTCAACAGCATCCGCCGTACATCCGGGTGCACGATAATCGGATCGGCAGCCTTGTCCTTGTTCTGCTCGCCCGTCGGCGAACGGCTTTGCAGACGGTCACGGGCGTATTCGACCGCGTTCTGATACGAACGCTCACCCAACGCCAACCCCTGGATACCCACGCCCAGACGTTCGTAATTCATCATGGTAAACATCGCGGCCAGGCCCTTATTCGGCGCATCGACGATCCAGCCGGTCGCCCCGTCAAAGTTCATCACGCAGGTAGCGGATGCCTTGATGCCCATCTTGTGCTCGATTGAACCGCAGGACAGCGCGTTGCGCTCACCCAGTGAGCCATCGGCATTGACCAGCACCTTGGGCACCAGAAACAGTGAAATGCCCTTGGGGCCGGCTGGCGCATCCGGCAGTCTGGCCAGCACCAGGTGAATGATGTTTTCGGTCAGGTCGTGCTCACCACCGGTAATGAAAATCTTGCTGCCGCTGATCGTGTAGCTGCCGTCGGCCGAAGGCTCGGCCCTGGTGCGAATCAGGCCCAGATCGGTACCCGCATGAGCCTCGGTCAGGCACATCGAACCGGTCCAGACACCGGCGTACATGTTCGGCAGATAACGTTCCTTGAGCGCCTGGCTGGCATGGGCATTGATCGACAGGCATGCCCCGGCGGTCAGCATCGGGTACAGGCCGAACGACAGGCTGGCGGAGTTGACCATTTCCTCAACCTGGGCCGAAATGGCCTTGGGCATCCCCATGCCACCGAACTGCGGGTCGCCGCCGACACCCACCCAACCGCCTTCGGCGAACGCTTGGTAAGCCGTGACAAAACCTTCCGGGGCTTTGACTGTGCCGTTGCTCCAGGTGCAACCTTGTTCGTCGCTGCTGCGGTTCAGCGGCGCGACCACTTCGGCACTGATCTTGCCGGCCTCTTCAAGGATCGCGGCGGCCGTCTCTTCATCGATCACCTCGGCCAGGCTAGGTAGTTGGGCCCATAGCCTGGACACCTCAAAGACCTCATTGAGTACGAAGCGCATGTCGCGCAAGGGGGCTTTGTAATCAGACATAGTTGGCTTACTCAGGAGTTGTCAGGGCATGAGGCATGCCCGGACTTTGGGATATGCAGGTTTCACCGGCTTGCGCCACGAGGGCATCCGGAACAGGGCGACGCTCCAGCGACGCCCCCCGCAGCAGGAAATACGACAGGGCAGGAATCAGAATCAGGGCGCCGAGCATGTTCCACAGGAACATGAAGGTCAGCAGGATGCCCATGTCCGCCTGGAATTTGATCGGCGACCAGACCCAGCACACCACGCCGGCCGCCAGGGTAATGCCCACCAGGCCCACTACCCGGCCGGTAAACGACACGGCGTTGCGGTAGGCCTGAGCCAGCGGCAGACCCTGGCGCTGGTAATGCAACTGCACGCTGAGCAGGTACAACGCGTAGTCCACACCGATCCCTACGCCCAGCGCGATCACCGGCAGGGTCGCCACTTTCACGCCAATGCCCATGACCACCATCAATGCCTCGCAGAGGATCGAGGTCAGCACCAACGGCAACAGCGCAACCAACGTGGCGCGCCAGCTGCGGAAGGTCATCAGGCAGAACAGCGTCACCGCTGCATAGACGTAGAGCAGCATGGTGCGATTGGCCTCGCGCACCACGATGTTGGTAGCCGCTTCGATGCCGGCGGTCCCGGCGGCCAACAGGATCTGGCGATCATCACTGCTGTTTTCCCGGGCAAAGGTGTCGGCGATCCCCACCACGGCATCCAGGGTCTCGGCCTTGTGGTCCTTGAGAAAGGCAATCACCGGCATCAACGAGCAGTCGGTATTGAACAACTCCGGGGAGTTGACCGAGGCTTGCTGCGCGGCATAGTTCAAGACGTCCTGGTTGCGCTGGATACTGTTGAGCTTGGGATTGCCCTCATAAGACCCAGCTGTAATCTGGCGCACGGCATTGACCAGCGAGGTCGTCGCCTGCACCCCCGCAGACTGCTGCAGTTCCCAGGCCAGGCGGTCGGCGAGGGTCAGCGTCTGGTAGTTCAGACAGCCTTCGGGCGGCGTCTTGATCATCACCGCGAACAGGTCGCTGGATAACGCGTAGTGACTGGTGATGTAGGCGTTGTCGCGGTTGTAACGAGAGTCGGCACGCAACTCGGGAGCACCACTCTGCAGATCACCAATCTTCAGTTGCAGGCTGATCACAAAGCCGCAGATACCCATCAGTACCGCGACCAATACCGCACCTGTGGCCCACTTGGCCGTGGTGAAGCGGTCGAGCAAGTCCCACAGTTTGCCAAAGCCCTTGTGCCCGTCCGCACGTGTGTCGATTTTCAGTGAGCGCTCGGCAGCCCTGGAACCGACGCCTGCATAAGACAGTGCTACCGGCATCAGCAACAGCGAGGTGAAGATCAGTACCGCAACACCGATACTGGCGGTGATGGCCAGGTCCTGGATCACCGGTATGTCGATCAGCATCAGCACGGCGAACCCGACTGCGTCGGCCAGCAGCGCGGTGACACCGGCAATGAACAGACGGCGAAAGGTGTAGCGTGCAGCGATCAGCTTGTGGGTGCCACGGGCGATATCCTGCATGATGCCGTTCATCTTTTGCGCCGCATGGGACACACCGATGGCGAAGATCAGGAAAGGCACCAGGACCGAATAGGGATCGATGGCGTAGCCCAACCAGGCGACGATGCCCAGTTGCCAGATCACCGCGATCAGCGAACAGCCCACCACCAGCAGCGTGCTGCGCACACACTGAGTGTAGAAAAAAATGATGACCAGCGAGGTGACCACGGCCAGGCCGAAGAACATCATCACCTGAATCAAACCGTCAATCAGGTCGCCCATCAGTTTGGCGAAACCGATCACCCGCACCTTGTACAGGCCCTTGCCCTCTGCCCCGGCTTTGCGGGCGGCGCTGTCACCGGCGAACTCGATCTTGTCGCGCAGCTGCTCTTCAAGCATCTGCGAGAATTCGTGGTAGTTGATGCGCTGGCCACCGGCCCCGGCCTTGTCCAGCAGCGGTACGATGAGCATGCTCGACTTGAAGTCACTGGCCACCAGGCTGCCCACGATTCCGGCGCGGCTGATGTTTTGGCGCAGCTGCTCGATGTCCGCGGGCAAACCCTGATAGGTACCGGGCATCACCGGGCCGCCCTGGAAGCCCTCCTCGGTGACTTCGGTCCAGCGCACTCCAGGACTCCACAGCGACTTCATCCAGGCGCGGTCGACGCCTTCGGTGAGGAATAGCTGGTCGTTGACCTGCTTGAGTACCTCCAGGTAGCCGGGGTCGAAAATATCGCCCTGGGTGTTCTCCACCACCACCCGCACCGAGTTACCCAGGCCGCGCAACGACTGGCGATTCGCCAGGAAATTCTGGATGTATGGCTGGCTCTGGGGAATCATCTTCTCGAAGCTGGGGCGCAGTTCCAGACGGCTCACCGCCATATAGCCCAGCACCAGGGTGACCAGTGTCATGAGCAGCATGAACAGCGGGCGGTAGTTGAACACCAGCCGCTCCAGCCGGTTGCCGGAACACCGATCGAAGTCACGCAGATCGCGGATCACCGGCATGCTGTCTTGCTTGATATTGCCCATGTCTGGGTACTCGCTCTAAATGTTCGAGGTCTTATTTGACGGACAATGCCTGTGCGCCACGGCTACCCACCACCACCAGCGAACCATCGGCGGCCAGGGTGGCACCGGCCACGGGTGACAGGTCTTGCTGCGGCAGCAACTGCAGCTGTGTACCGCCGGCCTGGCTAATCAGCGTGTGTCCGGCCTGGGTGAATAGCTCGTACTGACCCTGGGCATTCACGATGGCTGCAGTGATGCTGACCTGCAGGCCGCTAGTCAGTTGGCTCCAGTGCTCGCCGCCATCGGTGCTGCGCAACACATTGCCGCGCAGGCCGTAGGCGATCACTTCACCAGGCTTGCCGACGACGCCGAAGTAGCTGCCCTGATAGGGCGTATGCAAGGCCGCGAAACGCTGCCGGGCCTCATCCCACTTGAGCAACAGGCCCTGTTCGCCGGCGATGTACAGCGCATCGCCGGTCGAGGCGATGGCGTTGAGGTGAAAGCCCTGCGGGTTGTCAGTGCGATCCTGAAAAGGTGTCCAGCTCTGGCCACCATCCTCGGTACGCAGGATCAGGTTGAACACACCGACCACATAGCCAAGCTTGTCGTTGGCGAACCACACATCGAGGAACGGCTTGTCGGCGCCCTGCTCGACCAGACGCTGACCTTCAGCGACCAGCAGAGACCATTGCTCGTTGGTCGGCTCGGCACTGGCCAGCGCCGCATAATGCTTGACCAGCAAGGCACCTATCTGGCGCCCGTCGAGCTGCTTGCGCCAGGTGACGCCGGCATCGCTGCTGTGCAATACCACGCCATCGTTGCCGACCGCCCAGCCCTGCTCGGCAGAGGGGAAAAACACCGCATTAAGATCGCTGCTGAGCGGGACGCTGGCCTGCAGCCAGTGCTTGCCTGCGTCATCGGAATAAAGAATATGGCCACGCTGGCCAACGGTGATCAGGCGCTCACCGGCGCGAGCGATGCCGATCAAGGGGCTACGCACGGCCAAAGCACTCGGCTTGGCAGGCAGATCCAGCACATCCACATAACTGGCCGCGTGAGCGACACCCTGCAACAGCGCCAGCATCGAGCACAGCAGCGCCAGCTCAAACTTTTTCAAGAAACCCATACCGCACCTTCCAGGAAAACGACACCGCGAAGCACCTGAGGTGCAACCCGGCGTCGGAGTCGGTAACCCAGGATGAACGGCACTCACGCCGTCGATCTTCCAGTCCCTCTGCCGGGGGACGACAACCGGTCGCCCCGGACTTTTGTCACCTGCCGCTTAGCGGATACCGGACCCCGCCAGGGCCTCCGGCGACCACTGCGCCTTCGACAGTGGGTCGATGTACTTGATGCCGCCGTACGGGCCCGCGATGCCGTTGATGTTGTAGGTGCCGCCCACCAGGTCGTAGATCATGAAAGCCGAGGTATCGGGGGCCTGTTTGTCGTAACTCTGACTGAGGAAGGCGAAGCCGCCACGGTAGAGCTTGCCGCTCGAGTCATACTGGTCAGAGGCCAAAGCGATCCAGCTGTCTTCATCCAGGTAGAAACGGCGCTTGTGGTAGATGTGTCGCGCACCGGCCTTGACAGTGCCCTCCACCACCCAGACACGGTGCTTCTCCCAGCGCACATAGTCGGGAGCGATATGGTTGGGGGTCGTCAGCACCTTTGAGTCCTGAGCGTAGGTCAGCTTGTAGGTGTTGTAGGGCACGATCATTTCCTGCTTGCCCACCAGCTTCCAGTCGAAGCGGTCCAACGCGCCATTGAAGACGAATGTATCGTCGTAAGTATTGGTACCGGCAGTACCAGGGTTAGGCGTGTCATAGGCCAGGTCCGGCGCCAGCTTCACCCGACGCTGGCCAGGCAGGTACTGCCAGGCCTTGCGTGGCTGGGCCAACGGGTTGGCAGAATCCTTGAGCATGATCGCCTCTCCCGCGCGACGCGCGGGACCGGTGTAATACAGCTTCATCTGGTAGAAGATGTCAGTGCTGCTGATCGGCTTCGACATGTTTTCGTAGATCGGATAGTTCATGAACGCCAGAGCAGTGGTGGACAGTGTCGGCACACCCGAAGCATCAACGTTCCAGGAGTCATACTTGGTGCTGAGATTGACCCCCAGGTAACGCAGCAGGTGGTTCCACATGGCCTCACTGCCCGACTGCGGAATCGGGAACGGCACACCGGGCAGTACGTTATCGATGGACAGGCCGCCGTCGAGGGACTTGGCACCGGTGGCGTTTTTCAGGCTGTTGTCCAGCACCGCCTGGGGCAGAGCCACAGTACGGTGGGTCGGATAAACATCGATGCGGTAACTGGGGAAGCGCTTGGCCAGCTCCACCGTGGTGGCCGTCAACAGACCCTTGTACTGGTCGACGTTCTTGCCATCGATAACCAGCACCGGCTTCTCGTCGACAAAGGGGTTCGGACGCATGCTGTCGCCGGGTTTGAAACTGGCTGGCGGGGTGGTCAGCCCGCCTTTGTAGGCTGGAATCGAACCATCGGCATTGCCCGCCATCTCGGCGCCTACACCGGTAAGGCTGGTGCCCAGCCTGGCCGCTTCCTGAACCGATACACCCGCCTGGGCCTGACCGGCAATGACGGCCACCAGGGAGGCTGCCAGCACGCTACTTGGGAATCTCATCTGAATTCTCTCCACTTGTTTTTGTAATCCGAGCGTCAATCAGAAGGTGGTTTTGAACGAGGCCGTGACCATCCCGCGGTCCTTCAGCAGAGGCGCCAGGCCTGCCTGCGAAGTGATCTGACCGGGGATGCACTGGTACAGGCCATTAGCACCGGGGGTGTTGTTGTCAGTACCGCTATTGCAGGTATCGAAGGGACCAAAAGCGTCCACGTACTTCAGGTCGAACTTGTACTTCTGATAGACGTCGGCAGCGATGCCTACGGAGTAGCTACCGGCGCCCTCGTTGCCACCCAGCTGGATGGCAGAGTTGCCCTTGAGGCCGACGTTGTAGGCCACTGGCATGGACAGATCGACACCCGGGAACACCTGGAACCAGGTCGGAGTGAAGTTGGCAGCGATGGTGTATGCATTGGTGTCGACCTTGTCGACGCCCCTGTAGCTGGAATCGCCCTTGAAGGTCTGCTTGCCGGCCTGATTGACGCTGACCAGATGGGTCATGGCACCTTCCACGGCCAAGGAGGAAGCATCCCACAACGGAGTCCTGCCAAAAGTCACCAGGCCATTGAGTACCACGTGGAAAGTCTTGCCACGGGCCAGCCCGGTATCACCTTTGCCCGGCACGGCACCGATCAGGTTGGCGCCGTTGATCTGGCCCTGGCCAGCCTCAGCACTCAATGGCCCGTTGATGGTGCTGAAATTGCTCACCAGCGGCATGTTCTCGCGATAGTTCAGATCGAGACCGACGCTGACCGGACCCACACTCTTCGACAGACTGATGCCATAGATATCGATGTCATCGGCGTAGGCGCTGAAGTATTCAGTGCCCTGGAGACCCGCCAGGCCAGCCTTATTCAGGTTGGGCGCATTGATCAGCACTGCCGGCAAGGTGTCCGAGGTGTTTCGGTAGTAGAAGCCCAGGGTGCCATCCAGCCATTCCGGACTCCACTTGGCCATCAGCCCGAAGTCGCCGGAATTGCGCGGTTTGATATCATGGCCGCGCGGCGCGCCGAAAAAGGCACCATTCCCAACCGTCGGCAGTGGCAACCAGAAGACTTTCCCTCCATCGTTCAGCATGTCATAGGCCCCCATGTAGGTCCCACCCTCGGGCAGACGGGAGTTCTGATACTCCAGGAAGTACTGAGCGCCCAGCGTCAGCTCTGGATTGACCGTGAACGACATGGAAATCTGGTTGCGCGGCAGGAACAGTTCCTTGGTTTCGGTGCCCGGCACGTTATACAGCTTGGCAAGGTCCAGGCCTGCCTGACCGTAGTTGATACCGTTGGCCGCGTTGAACAGGGTCTCGCCCCAGTACACGTTGTGCTTGCCGAGCTTGACGCTGAACATCGACTCCTCGCCGATCTCGGTGCTGTAGAACACAAAGGCATCGAGGATTTCGCCGGAGGGGCCGTTGTAATAACGATCGGTATAACCGCTCAGCCCATGCGTCTGTGCAACGTGGCCGTTCAGCGAATTGCCAGCAGGATTCGCTGAAACCAGGTTACCCGCGTTGCCCGCCTGTCCTGGAAAAGCGTTGGAGTTGGAACCTGCGTTGTCATAGGCATGGTCATACCAACTCGCGCCGCTGACACGAAAGCCCATTGTCCTTTGGTAGACAACATCCAGCTCGGTCAGCAGATCGACCCGCTCAGTCACCGCTCGACCGACACGAAAGTTCTTGTCGCCGTCGTTGAGGTTGGAGGTGTTGGCGATCTTCGAGTTCTGACCTTCCACCCGTTGGCCATAACTGGTCTTGAGGGTGTTATCGAAGCGCACGGCCCAGTCTTCACTGCCAGTGTTGAACTCAAAGGCATGGGCGGCCGGCATGCAGGCCAGCAGCATAGCCGTGGCGAGCAGGCTGCGCTGAAAGTAGCTGTGACTTGTTGGGTTGTGCATTACGTTGTCTCCGTTTTTTTGTTTTTTTTGTTCTAACAACGGCTCACATCCGGGTAAGGCGGCGATGCGAGTGTCTTTCAGGCACCGTTACTCAGGTGCTTACTTCCTTTCCTCCAGGGTGAGGTGAGCCAGGCTCGTCGCGCCTAGCGATCCAATGTGCGGATAAAGGCTTCAGCCTGCGGCCATTCGCCGTAGCCGGCGGCCGGGTTGAGATGGCCTACAGCGCCGAGATTGACCAGTTCACTGCCCCAGTTGCGGGCCATTTGGGTCACGGCCTCCAGGCTGGCAAGGTGATCGTTGGTGCTGCCGGCCACCAGGCTGCGGAACGGCAGCGGGCCTTGGGGTAGAGGATCCCAACCATTGGTACGAAGAGCTTCAGCGGATGGGTAGCCTTGCGGCCAGTTGGCATCGAGATCCGGTGGAGCGGCCAGCAGAGCACCCTTGATCGGACGACTGTGCCGCGCAGCCCAGTGCGCGACCATCAACACGCCGGCACTGTGGGCCACCAGAATCACCGGCCCTTCGATCTGCTCCAGTTCGTGCTGGATCGCCCGGACCCGCGCAACGCAGTCCAGCTTGTCGGCTTCAAGTGGCGGGACACTGCGCACCTTGCTCAATCTGGCCTCAAGCAACGTTTGCCAATGCTCGGCAACGTGCTCGCGCAGGCCCGGTACGATCAGAACGGTTGCGGCAGTTTGCAGTTTGTCCACGTCAACACCTTCGCTTTCTCGATGACTCGACTGGCTCATTCGCCAGAAGCTTTTTGTAGTGCTGACATTAAAGAGCCCTCACTCGACGCGCTTTTCATTTGACGTCAGTCGCTTTTCTTTTGATGACAGATTTCGAGGCGTTGAAGTGACTCTTGCGCGGGTCGAAAAAACCCTCGAGGTTGCTCCAGGTCACGGTATTCAAAGCTTGAGGGTGGATTGACCCTATGAGGCAGTCATGAGCCGATACAGGAATGGGTGAACCACATCGTTCAGGGCATAACTTTTCATTTCATGACTTGCTGGATATAGTCAGTCACGCTCATTTCCACCGGAACTACTCCAGGAAAGACCTCTGCATGACTAAGCTTGTTCGCGCCGCCGTCTTGACCAACTACCTGGAAGTCACCCAGTACCTTGGGTTCAATCCGCACGATTTGCTGGCGAGCGTCGGTCTGAGCAAGTCCCAGCTACAAGCCCCCGAACAACGTATTCCGATCGATGCAGCCGTGCGCCTGCTGGAGGATTCGGCCGCCGCCAGCGGATGCCAGAGTTTCGGCCTGAGCATGGCCGAATCGCGCCAGCTCTCGGACTTCGGTGTCGTCAGCCTGCTGCTCAGCCACCAGCGCACACTGCGTGATGCCTTGCAGGTCGTGGTGCATTACCGTCATCTGATGAACGATTCGCTGGCCATCTTCATTGAAGAGGCCGGCAAGATGGTGATCATTCGCGAGGAGGTGGTCACCGAATCACCGATGCCTTGCCGACAAGCCACTGAGCTGGCAATCGGGGTGATGTTCCGCCTGTGCGCCGCCTTGCTCGGTACACACTGGCACCCCTACAGCGTCAACTTCACGCACCAGCCCCCGGACAACCTGCACCTGCATCGCCGCCTGTTCGGCTGTAACCTGGAATTCGGCAGCGAGTTCAATGGCATTGTCTGCTCCGACGCCAGCCTCGACATGACCAATCCCCATGCCGATCCGGCGATGGCGCGCTACGCCCAGAGTTACCTCGACTCGCTGCTCAGCCACGAAGGACCATCGATGCTGTTCGAGGTGCGCAAAGCCATCTACCTGCTGTTGCCGATGGGGCGCGCCACCATCGAGCAAATCGCCCAGACCCAGGGCATGAACGTTCGGACCCTGCAGCGCCGCCTCAAAGGCGACGGCTGCGCCTTCAACGACCTGATCAACGACGTGCGTCGCGATCTGGTGCTGCGCTACCTGGAAAACCCGAATTACTCGCTAGGGCGCATTGCCGACATGCTCGGCTACTCCATGGCGAGTTCCTTCACTCGCTGGTTCATCACCCAGTTCGGCATGCCGCCGGCAGCCTGGCGCAGCGCGCAAAAACACGCCGCTGCCAGAGCACAGATTGACCCGACCACCCTGCCCGGCCCCACAGCACCCTGAACCGATTGAAATGGACGCATGGCTTGCAAAAAAAACGGCGACTGCTGGTACAGTCGCCGCGAAAAAACCCGTGTTTGTGATACCGGCCCAGAGCATTACTGCGCCGAGGAACCAATGCAGTGCAGCCCTCCGTAGCCGCTGGCGAAGCCTGCGTTCGGCTGCGTAGCAGTCGTAAAAACTGAGTG